>NZ_CP022657.1:3125000-3440000 GCF_002243515.1 Tumebacillus algifaecis | reverse complement strand
AAGCCCACCTCAAGATAAGACTTCCCACACGGTCAACGTGGTAAGACCCCTTGTAGAAGACAAGGTTGATAGGCTGGAGGTGGAAGCGCCGCGAGGCGTGTAGCTGACCAGTACTAATCGGTCGAGGGCTTATCCTAAGTATGTCCAACACTCACAATTATTTTCGCATCCAGTTTTCAGGGAACAATCCCTTATGGAATCGTAGCTCAGAGGGAGAGCACCACCTTGACACGGTGGGGGTCGGAGGTTCGATTCCTCTCGATTCCACCAGAGAAGATATGAAAAGACCTGATCATCGCGATCAGGTCTTTTTTTGTTTTGAACAATTGATCAGAATGGGGAGTATTTTTTGATGGAGCTTGGCATAGCCAAAATGAAACGTGCTCGAGACATCATCCATCAGGTTAAAGAAAACAAAGAGAATAAATCCGAAGGGGAGCTCGTGAAAGAACTTGATAAGGTATACGAGATTCTCAAGGAATCAATGGTAGAGGGTAAGTAAACTAATCAAACTGTCGGTCCCAAAAAATCTGATGTTCATCTTGGCCCTCAATGTTGGCATTGAGATGTCACTAGGGAGTGTCTTGTGTTTTCTACCATACGATAGAAACAACTATTGGTGCTTTCACTCAAGAAGAAGTAATAGAAGTAGCAGAGTCGGCTCTTACATGATACAAAGAGGCTGCTAGGATAAATCGGGGGTATGTCATCAATTTTGTGTAAACTACAGAAAACAATGACTGCTGAAGATGGGGGTCAAAACGATCTTGGAGCGGTTGGCTAGATATGAGAGAATTTGTCCCCATTACGTCACCCTCATCGTCCACTGCCTGCAAAACAGGCACTTCCCCTCTGCGATTCGCACAAGCGGCACGAGGGTGAGCGGGCATAGGATAGAGTGGAGGGATGCAGATGAAAAAACGCGAAAGCAAAAATATGACGAGGAAATCTGCAAAAAAAGCATCAGGAAGAGTGGCCTCCCAACCGCAACCCGTAGCAAGATCCAAAAAATCAGCACCCCGCTCTGCCCACACGCTTCACTTTCGCCCTCGCGAAGATCATGACAACAGTTTCATCTCGCGCATCACATTGCTCACACTCAAAAAAGTGTTCGAAGAATCGACCAAATCCCCATTGACCGAACAGATCGTCCTACACCTTGTCAACCAAACCGATCACGTCGTGATCGTCGAACAAGCTGGCAAACCGATTGGCTACTACTGTTATGACAAGACGGGTGCGGATAGCATCTACTGGGGCTCGCTCGTCCTCGAGCCTGTCAAACAGGCGAAAGGGTTGGGGAAGAAGGTACTTGAGCATTTTGTCACCGAAGCAAGAAAACAAGGCGTGCGAGAAATCAACGGACATGTTCAGGTCAAAAACAAAGAGGCGTACAAATTCTGGATGAACAACGGTTTTCAAGTGGTCGGGCGAGAAGATGCGGGTTCATTGCCGATCCAATTGCGCCTCGATTAGATGAGCGGTTGCAAGAAAATAATGAGGATACACCTTGTCCTTTTCATGGCCATCCGATAAAATCTTCTATAGATACAAGGGGGTGGCTTCACATGGCAAACATCGGGAACCCGAACCCGGTGACAGACAACAACGCGAAGCAAGTGGGTCTGATGGACGTACTGCTCGCGCCGTTGCTGGTCGTCGGCGTTTCAATCGGCCTCATCGCGATCTTCGCTCAAAACGTCAGTCACGTTTCGACAACTGTAGGTCATTAATAGAAAAATCCCTGGTGGCAGATTGACAGGTTACGTGCCAATCTGCCGCTAGGGATTTTTTACTGCCTTTTTTGCGTTCTCCTTTCCTACTACCCTTGCAACTTGCGAGCGGTCGGGCTTAGTTCGACGCCCTTTTCGTTTTGGAAGGTACCGAGCAGATAATCGATCGAAGGATTGCTCACCCCAAACCAATAGTTCTCGTTCTTGTAATGATGCCAGAGATGTACTTTCTTCATCCACCGTCCCCATGCTGTTAACGGCTTGATCGGGCGGTGTGCGACAAAATGCACCCACTCATAGTACAACAATGCGCCAATCGCCCCGCTCACCACAGCATGTGCGGTCAGCAGATCTCCGGTCAGCCAATAGGTGAACAACCCGAGTAACGAATAATTCGGAATGCTATACCAAACGGGCAAAAACAGCAGATCCAATTCGTTGGGCACCTCGTGATGATCATAGTGCAGCTTCCGCATCATTTTCAAAAGTGTGGGGTTCTTTGGCGGCTTTCGATGGAACAAAAAGCGGTGTGTCGTATACTCGCTGACAAAAAAGATGCCGGCGCCTAGCACAAGGAGCAACCAGACCGAGCCTGCCGCCAAACCACCTTTTAGCGCAACAAATGCCAAACAATAAAGAAAGATAAGACCCATGATCAAAATGCTCGAATGGCTCAAATAGTCACGCAGATGCTTCAATGGAGCAGTCCTCCTTAACTTTGCTTATCGTGGACCATGTAATAGAATGAGAGGAGATCGAAGGAGCGTGAGAAATCCGTGCAAGAACAAGAGATGATTGTACAAGCAGCAACGACGATTTTTGTACGTGATAAAAAGGAGGGCGGCTTGGAGACGTACTTGACCAAGCGACCGGATACGATGCGTTTTTTGCCGGGACATTATGTGTTTCCAGGTGGAACTATGGATGAGAGCGATCAAGACCCGCGCTTAGCCGCACATGCCGCTCCCATCGCATCTGAGCAAAATCCGGACAAGTTGCCACTCGCCTACTGGATGACCGCCTTGCGAGAGTCATTTGAGGAGGCAGGCATCCTGCTGGCGCGCGACCCCAGCGGGCGGCTGGTGAACCCAGAGGAGCTTCAGGAGCAACGCGAGAAGTTGTTGCAAGGCGAAGTCTCCTTTTATGAGGTGATTGCCGGAAGCAACCTACAGTTGGCCACCGATTTGCTGCGTTATTTTGGTCATCGCATCACCCCGCGCCGCGTGTCGAAGCGGCGGTTTGAGACGCGCTTCTTCCTGATGGTGCTGCCAGATGGAATGGAGCCGATTCCTCATACGGGCGAAATTGTAGCTGCAGGATGGACGGACGCTGCAACCGCTTTGGAAAAATGGAGTTCGGGCGACTACCAGATGGTGCCGCCGACGGTGCAGGCGTTGCGGACGCTCGATCGGTTTCAAGAGGCGCAGAGCCTCTGGTCTTCCACGGAGGGCGTTGGCAAGCCGACGTTGGAGGAACTGGCCTAATCGAACAACATCGAACAACGACGGAGGAACCATGCCCGCTCATAAGGGAACGGTTCCTTTTGCTATTTCTTCTCGAGGTAGCGAGCGCCCTCCGTTTTTGACACCCGTCCGTCCCCGACCAGCTTGAGCAGATGGCCTTGAATCGTCCGCTCTGCCACCCAGATCACACTGGGGTGCACCGTGTCCCGATAGACCGCTTGCACTAGCTCATCGACGGTCAGCGCCCGTTCACTCACCAATTCGAAAATCTGTGCTTCTCGCTCCAAACGGCGGCCGATGAAAAAGTCGATCTTTTCCTGTACATTGCCGATCATCTGGCCGTGCCCTGGTGCAATCCAACTTGCCGGGTACTTTTTCAATCGTTGCAGTGTATGCAGATAGGCCCGCAGATCGCCATCGGGAGGGCCGATCCACGTAGTACCTTCTCCCACGATGTTGTCGGCCGTAAAGAGCACCTTATCCTCGGGTAGCCAAAAATTCAGACAGCCGTGCGTATGCCCTGGTGCATGCAACACATGCAGTTCCATTCCGCCAACCGACACGACATCACCGTCGAGCAAGGTATGTTCGATCCGGACGGGCGCAATCTCTCGTTCAATAAAAGCCACCTCGGCCGGATGCGCATAGACGGGGCAGTCAAAATGCGCGGTGAAAAATTTGGTCCCCGGCGAGTGGTCGCGGTGGTAATGGGTGAGCAAGATCGCTTCCACGTTTGGCGAGCCGATGTTTGCCAAATATTCAATGACCGCTTGATGCGCAACCTCATGCTCGTAGCCTGCGTCGATCAACACGGCCGAATTCCCGTTGGTCACCACGTAGACATTTGTGGTGGTCGCCGGATACAAAGTTGGCGTCGTCACAGGCAGTTGGTGCACATGCTGAGTTACTTTCATGAAGAACAGCCCCCTTTTAAAGATCCCGATTTCTGCTTTCCATTATATCGAAAAGGCTCCAACTTCGTATATGATAAAGGAAGACGGAAGGAGAGTGTTAGTTGATGAAAATTTATACTCGCTCCGGCGATAAAGGGGAAACCAGTCTCATCTACGGACATCGCATTCCGAAGGATTCGATTCGCGTGGAGACGTACGGGACGATCGACGAAGCCAACTCGATGATCGGCCTTGGCGTGTCCTACCTGCGCGGCACCGCTTTCGAAACGGATGACCTGATCGAACAGCTGTTGATCATCCAGCGCGAATTGTTCGACCTTGGCCGCGATTTGGCGACCCCAGTGGAGAAAATTGCGGAAAAAGGCTACCATGTCGGCAGCGACAAAACGGCCCGTCTGGAGACGTTTATCGACTCGTTTGACGCAGAGGTGCCGCCTTTGACCAAGTTCATCCTGCCGGGCGGTCACACGGCCGCAGCAGCCCTGCAAACGGCGCGTACGATCACTCGTCGGGCGGAGCGCATCGCGGTGTCGCTTAGCAAGGAAGAGCAGGTCAACCCGGAGATCCAGCGCTATCTCAACCGCCTGTCCGACTACCTGTTCATCGCGGGTCGCGCAATCAATCATCGGGCCGCAGTAAATGAGCCGGAGGTCGATTTTTCGTGAGCGATACGTCTTGGTTGAAAGAGACAGAGGCGTTTCTGATCGATTTGGACGGGACGCTGTATCGGGGCACAGAAGTGATCCCAGATGCGCCCGCATTTATTTGCTGGCTGGAGCAGACCGGGCGCAAATACTTATACGTCACCAACAATTCCTCGCGTCGTCCAGAACAGGTCGCCGAGCATTTGCGTTCCTTCGGCATCCCAGCGGAGCCGGAGCACGTTTTCACGACCAGCATGGTGGCCGCACAATATATCAAAGATCATGGAGGCGCTGGTCAAAAGGCATATGTGATCGGCGAAGAGGGCTTGCAGGATGCGCTTACCGCTGTCGGCTGCGTGCTGAGTGATGAAAATCCCGACTATGTGGTGCAGGGAATCGATCGCCAGTTTACGTACGACAAGTTAAAAACCGCTTCGCTTTGCATCCAAGCAGGCGCCACCTTCCTCGCGACCAACGTGGATAAAGCCCTGCCGACCGAAATCGGTCTGTTGCCAGGCGCTGGGTCGATTTTGGTGGCGGTGAAAACGGCTTCGGGCACCGAGCCGATCGTCATGGGCAAGCCGGAAGCGCGAATGATCGACTACGCAATCGAACTGCTCGGTGTTTCGAAAGAACGTGCGGTCGTCGTGGGCGACAATTTAGAAACGGATATCCTCGCGGGTGTCAATGCTGGTGTGCGCACGGCGCTCGTCTTATCCGGTTTTTCAAAAAAAGAACATCTCGCAGCTGCAGTTGGACAGCCGACATTGATCGTCGATTCATTGACCGATTTGATGAAGGCGGCAGAGTAACCGCATGCAAAGCAAAAACCGTTCCTGCTCAGGGACGGTTTTTTATGATTTTTACAGTCGTATCATGCGGAGCATCCGCATTTTGTACCCTTGTAGGCGAGCAGCACTTTCATTTTCTGAAACGTAGCAAATCGGTAGAGCAGCCACACGATCCAAATGGCCAATAGTAAGCCGATCTGAACATACTGCCTCATCCCTTTCACCTCGCTTGAACCTTCCAATTTATCCCTATACCCTGCGGTAGAAACAGAGTAGACTGACTAAATTGAAAAATCTGTACTAACTAAGCGATTCATAAATCTGTGCTGGCTGTAAAGCGGACCTGCGTCTGAAGTTGACCGAGCCAAACGATGAGAAACAAAAGGCACCTTCAAAAATGGGACGTTTGAAGAATGCGCTTGTGGGCGATCTGTCTTGAAATCTGTAGAAATCATCATCACGCTTCAGGTTATTGCGAATACAGTTATGCAAGGGTGTAATCGAAAGCATGACCTTTCTTTAATTGGCTGGGATTTTTGCTTTAAGAAAAGCGTTTTTCTAGCATCTAGGTCTTTCTTCCTGATTTCGTTTGTCGAAAAACATTTCTCATTTGTCGAAACTGAGACTTGGCGCGGCCTCCGCTTCGTCAAAGTTCACTATGAACCGTTAGGGTCGAAGAACAGGAACCTCGACGCTTCTGGCAAGAATCCTCCATATTTACACGCTCAGAGGCGTTATTTCGCCGTCTTTGGATAACTTGACCATCTCAAAATCTAGTGGGTATAATCACACTTGTTTGCTAGAGAAACACTATATATGGTGTTTCATACGGAAGCAATGAGAGGAGTTGTCGCATGTTATGAGATGTCCTTACTGTTTCCATGACAGTACAAGAGTGATCGAATCCCGCTCGGCAGACGAAGCGGTTAGGCGACGTCGTGAATGCGACAATGTTGCGTGTCAGCGCCGTTTCACGACTTATGAGAAAGTGGAAATGGCACCGCTTTTGGTCGTGAAAAAAGACGGGAGGCGGGAGGAATTCTCGCGTGAAAAGCTCTTGCGGGGCATCATTCGTGCATGCGAGAAACGACCGATCCCGGTCGAAGAGATTGAGGCGCTTGTAGATAGCGTGGAACGCGAAGTACGCCGGGAATATGAAAAAGAGGTTCCGGTCGATGCGATCGGTGAAAAAGCGATGGACAAGCTTCGCACAGTAGACGGCGTCGCCTATGTGCGATTTGCCAGTGTCTATCGGCAGTTTAAAGATGTGGAGACCTTTGCACAAGAAGTGTTGGGTCTGTTGAAGCATGACAAGGAGGATCGGCGATGACAGCAGAGATTCAAGGCAGCATACTTCCGTTTGAGAACGAGGATTATTTGGCACCGACTGGGGAGCGGATCGTGTCGGACCGCTACCTGCTCAAAGACACCAAGAAAGAAACGCTCGCAGTTGGTTCGTTGGTTGTAGCCGTGATCGACAAGAAGCGCGCATTTCATGAGTTGGCGCGTGTCATTGAAGTCGATTCTGCACAAAAAGAGGTCAAAGTCGAGCTTCGCGATGGGTTCCAATTGGAACTCCCGATCGATCAGGTCGATGTTTTACAGGAAACATCGCCGCGTCAAATGTGGGCTCGTATCGCCCGCGGGGCTGCGGAAGTGACCAACGATCCGAAAACGTGGGAAGAGCGCTTCTACAACTTGCAATCCGGTTGGAAGTATGTGCCGGGCGGACGGATCAACGCGTCGCTTGGGACGGGTGTGCAGACCACCTCGTACAACTGTTTTGTCATCCCGAACGTCGGCCCGACTCCGCGTGATTATGCCAACTCGTTCGGCCAGACCTTGGAGATCCAAGCGCGCTCTGGCGGTGTGGGCATGAACCTCTCGCAAGTGCCGCCACAAGGGTCGCTGACTGTGGTGCGCGACGTGCGCAAAACCGATTTGCAGTTGGTGCTCGACGTCTGGCATGCCGACCTGCTCGATTTTTTGAATGAACCCTATCAGAATGCAACCAAAGTCGTCCGTGTCTCCCGCGAATTTTTGCGCGCCGTCGAAGAGGATGCCGAATGGACATTCCTGTTTCCCGATACGAGCGTCGAGCAATATGATGAGATCTGGAACGGCAATCTCACCGAATGGCGCGAGAACGGCTATCCGGTGAAAGAAGGGGAAACGGTTCAGGCTGAATCCCTTTATGAGAAGATTCTGGAAAGTGGAGTTGTGGTGGTGCAAGATGTGATCGGCATGACGCTATTGCCGGGCGATCGCCGCGGTACGATCGCAACGACGCTTGGCGACATGTGGGAGGCGATGGAGCGCGGCAAGCGTGTCTCGGTGATCCTGTCCTCCCTGCGTCCGCGCTACAGCTATGTGCGTGGCGTGAATGGCCGCTCCTCCGGGGCTTACTCGTGGGGCAACCTGTTTGATAAAGGCAACTATGTCTTCGCTCAAGGCTTCGGCCCGGTCAACGTGGGTGAGATCATGAGCGTCGGTTGCCAATTGACTCTGCAAGGCGGTTCCCGTCGCGGCGCGCTGATGCTGATCCTCAACGACCGTCATGGCGACATTCGCAAATTCATCGCCTGCAAGCAGCAGGACGGCGTGATCACCGGAGCCAATTTGTCGGTTGGGATTTCGGAAGAGTTTATGGAAGCCAAAGCTAGTGGGGCTGCGTGGAATGTTGGCTATCCGCACATTGAGGAAATGTTCGATTTCGATGGCGACTTCCATAAGTGGGAACAGTACGGTCGCGAGCTGTGCGTGAGCGAAGCGATGAAAGCGGAAGAGTTGTGGGATGAAATGATGGTATCGGCATGGAAATCGGCAGAGCCGGGCGTTGTCTTCCTTGGCCGTTACAACAAGATGTCCAACTCCAACTACTTCAACCCGATCATCGCCACCAATCCGTGCGGCGAGCAAGGGCTTCCGGCGTACGGCATCTGCAACTTGGGTGCAGTGGTGCTCTCTCGTTTTGCCGTGGGTTTCCGCGGTACCGAGGAGAAGATCTCTTTTGACAATCCGCTTCTTGAAGCTCAGATTCGCGATGAGCTGAAGAAACATTTTGATGAGCAGCAGGCGGAATTTTTGCTTCATCACATCAAATGGGAAGCGTTGGAGACGGCGATTCGCACTGGGCTACGCTTCCAAGATGCTGTCATCGATGCGACCTACTACCCGTTTGAAGAAAACCGTGAGAACCAGATGGCCGAGCGCCGTGTCGGACTGGGCATCATGGGGCTGCACGACCTGTTGATCTTTAGCGGAATTACGTATGGTTCGGATGAATCGACCCGATTTATCGATGTGTTGCTCGGCATGATCGCCGAATGGACCTATCTGGAGTCGGTCGAACTGGCCAAAGAGAACGGACCGTTCCCGATGTTCGATGCTGACCTGTACTTGCAGTCTGGCTACATGCAACAACTGGCCAAAGAGAAGCCGCATGTGACCGATGCGATTCGCAAATATGGCGTTCGCAACGTCACGACGATGACGATCGCTCCGACCGGCACGACCGGGACGATGGTCGGCTGTTCGACTGGATGTGAACCTTATTATGCGTGGTCCTACTACCGCAACTCTCGCCTTGGCATGTTTGAGGAAAATGCGAAAATCGTCGATGATTTCTATCAAGCACATCCAGAGGTAACCGAGCTGCCGGAGTATTTCGTCACCGCGATGGATCTTTCTCCGGTTGATCATGTTCGTGTTCAGGCAGCCCTGCAAAAGTGGATCGACTCTTCGATTTCTAAAACGTGCAATGCGCCGAATTCCTACTCGGTGGAAGATACGAAGAAACTGTACGATCTCGCCTACGAACTCGGCTGCAAAGGCGTCACTATCTACCGTGACGGTTCCCGTTCCGAGCAGGTGCTGTCTTTGAAAGAGGAGCAGACAGAAGAGCAGGTTCAGGGCGAAGCAGAGCAGCAGGCGCTGACACCGGAAGAAATTCACCTGCTGACCAATCAGTCCTACAAGCGCAAAGCACGCCCAGATGTGCTGTACGGAGCGACGTACAAGAAGGACACGCCGCTCGGCTCTGCGTACATCACGATCAACGACGACCCGGAAGACGGCTTGGCGCGTGAAGTATTTGTCAACATCGGCAAAGCGGGTTCCGATGTGTACGCTTCCAACGTGGCGCTTGGCCGTGCGATCAGCCTCTACTTGTTAGATTCGCAAAATCCGAACAAAGAGGGAGAACTGGTCAAAACGTTCTCCGGTATCGGTGGTTCCAGTTCGGTCGGCTTCGGTGAGCGCCGCATCACCTCAGTACCTGATGCGATTGCCAAGTCCTTGATCGAACACTCGGAAACATTCCCGCTGCGTCATCTCGATGAACTGCTGAACGACCAAGAGGTCGCCTGTGGTCATCACGATGGACACGAAGAAAACCGCAAGTCTCTGCGTGACTACAACGTAGGCAAAGACTACTGCCCGCAGTGCCACCAGCATACGCTGGTGCGGCAAGGCGGCTGCAATGAATGCGAGGCGTGTGGGTTTAGCAAGTGTTAGGCTGGGGACTTAGCTGGCACTTATAGAAATAGTACAATAATGATAAGAAATCCTGTATGATCAAGGGTGGAGGGAGTGTACACATGTACATTCCTTCTTTTATTTCAGGGTATTCGAATATCTATTCGCATAATTACGAGAGATGTTTTATACTAACGGCACTTTGGGGATAAATGTGTATTTTGGCTACTAAGAGGGTCGGGCGGAAACGGGTATGATACGGTCGACGCGAATATGGCACTCGGATTTGTCTCGTAGATCCGAGTTGTTGAAATAGACTTGCATTGGGTATGATTTACAAAGGAAGGATGTGCAGAACGATGGATTTCGAAATTGTGATGCAGGAACTGGAAGCGCTCGGCAAGGAACGAATCAAAAAGACTTATCTAAGCAATGGTGCACACGAGCCGCTTTTTGGCGTGGCGACAGGCGAAATGAAGCCGCTCGCAAAGAAAATCAAGAAAAATCAACCTTTGGCCGAACATCTTTACGCCACTGGGAACTACGATGCCATGTATTTTGCTGGCATCATTGCGGACCCAATGGCAATGACGGAGGCGGATTTTGAGCGTTGGATCGATGCGGCGTATTTTTATATGCTGTCCGATTTTGTGGTTGCAGTAACTTTGGCAGAAACCGATTTTGCGCAAGTTGTTGCCGATAAATGGATCGCAAGCGGTGAAGAACTTAGAATGTCCGCGGGCTGGAGCTGTTACTGCTGGCTATTGGGGAATCGCCCGGATGGTGAATTTAGCGCCAGTAAGATGGCCAGTATGCTTCAGCAGGTGGAAAAAACGATTCACGATTCTCCTGATCGAACGAAGTCGGCGATGAATAATTTCATCCACACAGTCGGAATTTCATATGCACCGCTCCACGATAAGGCAGTTGAAACCGCAATGGCAGTAGGCCAAGTCGAAGTCAAGCGGGGCAAGAAAAAAAGTAGTCTCGCGCTCGCTTCCGAAAAAATTCAAAAGGATGTAGATCGCGGACTGCTTGGTTTCAAACGCAAAAATGTAAGGTGTTAGCCCAGTTTGCGGTGGAGTCGGACTATGTGCATATATGCACTTCGAACCCCAACTAAGGTATATTAGCCAGATCTTGCTGAAAACGAATCTGTTGCATACAAAAACGCTAGAAGCGTCATGCTTAGGGCATATGCACACGCATATGCCCTCTTCACTCTCCCAACTCACGGAGTTCAGAACCACAATTGTCATTCCATATTGACAACAGCCTAAAAACAGATAACATACTACATAAAAGTAACCGAGTTACAAATAGGAAGTATTAGCATAGGAAATCGCAGTGATGAAAAACTAGAAACAAAAAGGAGTTCTCCAGATGATCGATCCAAAAGTGCTTACCCTTCTTCAAGATAAAATCCAAGTCCTAGAGTCGAGCGACGAAATGATCTACTTGGTGGGACCGATTCGCTTGCCGGTCAATTTGGACGGCGAGACGGTGGTCTTTCAGTGGTACTGTTGGTTAAACTGCGGCGAACTGGCTTGTGATACAGAACGGATGATTGAAAAATTATCGGATGCCGAGCTTGCTGAACTTCAGCAGTCGAGCGTGCTGGTATATGGCGATTTTGACACGGCGGAGGACGCGCTGATCCGTTTCCACAGCATTTGCCACACGGGTGACATCTTTGGGAGCAAACGCTGCGATTGCGGCTATCAGTTGACGCAATCGATGAAAGAAATTGTGAACCACGGCTGCGGGGCGCTGTTCTATCTCGCCAATCATGAAGGGCGCGGGATCGGCCTGTTCAGCAAAGCGATGGCGTACATCTTGCAGGAAAACGGATATGACACGGTTGATGCCAATTTTGCACTCGGCTTTAAAGATGATACGCGCAACTACGAGGATGCGATCATCGTGCTCAAAGCATTGCGTCAACAACCTGTCACGTTGATGACGAACAATCCACGCAAGTTGGAGGCGCTTCTCAACGCAGGGTTGAATGTCTCCGAACGCAGGCCGCTCTGGGGCGATGTCTCCGAATTTAATGAGCGCTACTTGAAAACGAAGGTCGAGCGATCTGGACATTTTGATGAATAAGCACAAGAGACATATGCAGATGCATATGTCTCTTTTTTCTTGACAAAACAAACGTATTCAGATAATGTTTGATAAACAGCAAACGAAATGGAGAAATGTCTAGTGAATGGTTTCTCGGAGTTGTTTTGGGATGCATCTGTGGAAGAAATGAAGCAGGGGTATCTGCATCGCGCTGAGGACGGGGAGTATGTCTGCTTGATGTGCGGCGAGACGTTTGAAACGGGTGTCGTCTATCCGTCCGATGGAAAATGGTACGATGCTGCGAAGTTTGCCGCGGTGCATGTGGAGCGGGAGCATGGGTCGGTGTTCGAATTCTTGCTCGGCCAAGGCAAAAAGATGACAGGGCTGACCGATCTGCAGCGAAAGTTGTTGCATTACATCTACTATGGGTATACGGACAACGAGATTGTGGATGCGATGGATGGTGGGAGCACCTCTACGATACGGAATCACCGTTTTATGCTGCGGGAGAAGGAAAAGCAGGCCAAGGTTTTTTTGGCGATCATGAGTTCGATCGATGGGAAATCACAAAAAGAAAGGAAGGCGGAGCAGATGTCTCGCGAACGCCGAGCGAAATTGAAACAGGAATATTTAAGTACACCGAAGCCGATGGGGATCTATCAGATACGCAATGTGGTCTCAGGGAAAATTTTTGTGGGGAATTCGCCTAACTTGACCGGCAAAGAGAACTCAGTGATGTTCCAATTGCGAATGGGCGGTCACTACAATCGCGAGTTGCAACAGGATTATAATCAACTCGGGCAGGAGAACTTTGTCTTCGAGGTGGTCGCGCAGATCAAGCCGCGAGACGAAGCTACCCAGCAAGAGTATCTGCAAGAACTCGATGAGATGTTGGAAATGTGGCTGGAGGAACTTCAGCCATTTGGAGAACGCGGATACAACAAAAAGAGTAAGTAGAAGTGCACCTGAGATCGTGGCCTCGACGGTGGTCACTTTGCAGTCAGCGCACGAATATAGGCGACAAGAGCGCATTCAGCAGCTCTGAAGAGGGCAAGGCGATGTACATTAATGTACATCGCCTTGGTTTTTATAGAAGTAGTAGGAGCTGGCGATGATCAAAAGCGTACTGCCAAGGACGAGGATCAGCAGGGCGGGAAAATGCCAGGAGCTGGGGAGAAGCAGGCTGAGCAAAAGCAGGACACCGCAGATGACAAAGGCGCGGCCGGCAAAGTGGTGCGTTTTGCGCCAGACTTCTTCGTTGGCCAGCGTCCACGGAGTTCTGACCCCAAATGCATAGTTTTGTTGGAAGCGCGGCATGTAGTTGCCCAGTACGAGAAACAGCACACCGACTAAAAGCGGTGCAAACAAAGACATGTTGAAGTCGTAACCGAGCCATTGCGAGATGACCGCCCCTTGGATACCGAGGAAGATCAACATCAGCAAAGTGTTGACGAGTGTCAAGGTGGAGGAGAAGCGCTGGTAATTAGCACGCTTCGGGTCGATTCTCGGCATGAAGACCAGCAAGGCATAGATGAGGATCATCAGGATCGGGCTGAACCAGACGGCCGAGCTTTTGGAGGAGTAGTCATCGACTTCTCCAGACGGACCCCAGTGGGTCGGAACTTGATCGGGCAACTGCGGGTAGACCCAGATGCTGGCGGCGATGGAGATCACGATAAATAAAAGCGGGAGAATGTGTTTTTTCATCAGGGGATCATTCCTTTCCAGAAGAGAATTGAAGTACCCATTTGAGCACGTCCTGAAACACGGTGGTATTTAAGGAATAGTAGATATGCTGCCCTTGGCGTTCATCCCACACCAGATCGGCCTGTTTGAGCAGATTGAGATGGTGCGAGATGCTTGGCTTGGTCATCTGGAACTGGTCGGCGATCTCGCCAGCCGTCATGTCACGATTTTTCAACAGATCGAGAATCTGGCGGCGGGTCGGGTCGGACAATGCTTTAAAGGCGTGGTTTAAGGTCATTCGCATCTCTCCTTTCGATATTTAGAAAAGTGTCTAAATATCTAATTCCATAAAAACACATTGCTGGCCCGATGTCAAGATCATCTGCGCTGCCCATTTTGCTGTGGACAGGACAAGAGCCTTTACGATTTGGCGAGGACGCGCATTAACTAGGAGTGTACAAGGGAGACAAAATTTAAAGGAGTGTTGTTGAATGTACGGTGCTTTTGGTGCTTACACTCGCTGGGCTGTTGTATTTTTGATCATCTTTGTTCTGTTCTTCTTGCTGGTTCCGATCTGCTATCCGGTGCAAACAACGTCTGTTCGCTGCGACTAATCTTATCCATCTTCCAACAGGAGTCCTCGAATTTGTTCGAGGGCTCTTGTTGGTTTTTGAAGTGATAAAGATTATCAAATTCAATTAGAGGTCGAAAATGACGATGAGAGTCATTTTCAGTTGAAAAAATGGGTATTATCTTTTGTTTTTGTGGTATTTCTCGAATTATCATGCTAATATGTTCTTGAGAAATGGTGAGAGATGAGGAGGTTGAATTCGAATGCATGTATCTGCAAAATCGGCAAAACTGATTCGCTATGGGATGATCTTGACCTTCGTGGTTTTCTTGATAAAAATTGTCAGCGGCTATATGACCGGATCACTCGCGTTGATTTCGGACGGTTGGCATCTGGCCGGTGATCTGGTTACGTTGGCACTGTCTTGGTGGGGTTTGAAACAGTCGATGAAGCCTGCCACGCGCAAACAGTCGTTTGGGATGTATCGAGCGGAGATCGTGACGGCGTTTACGGCCAATCTGCTATTGCTAGGCGTAGGCGTTTATATCGTCTATGAAGCGGTACAGGCTTTTTTCAATCCGGTGGCCGTACAAGGTGCTTGGGTGTTTGGAGTGACGTTTGTCGGGTTGGTCATCTATACGGTATTGACTTGGCTGCTCGGGCAAGAGCGAGATAATATGAATGCGAAGTCAGCTTGGTTGCATTTTTTGGGAGATGCACTGGCATCGGTGGCGATTTTGGTCGGTGCTGCGGTAATGTATTTCACAGGTTGGTTTTGGGTCGATGCGGTGCTTGGCGGGTTGGTCGGTGTGGTGATCATAGCTGGTGCTGCGAAGATGGCTTGGGAAGGGGCTCGCATTTTGCTGGAGTTTGTGCCTGAGCATGTGGAACCTGAAGAGGTGGAGAGGGAACTGCGGGCGCTTAAAAATGTGTCGGCGGTGACCGATTTGCACATTTGGAGTTTGACGCCGACCCAACATTTCATGAGTGTGCATCTGGCAGTGGACGTGGTCACGATCGCCGAAGGGGAACAAGTGATTCGTGAAGCACAACAGGTGATGCTAGAGAAGTTTGGGATTCATCATGTGACCGTCCAGTTGGAGACCAATTCGTGTCGGACTTGTTTTCACACGGTGGTGGAGATGAATAGCCATTGTCGATCATGTCCCGAAATGGGAAATCAGGGCTTGATCGTGTTGTAAATCGGATGTTTCCCTGTTCTGGTTTGGAATCGACAGGACAGCAAGCTAGTCACAAATAAATGCAGCCGACGCTCATCAAAGCGTCGGCTGTTTTGTTGTTCGTATTAGGGCTGATACGTAAAGGTGCCGCCGTCGATGCGGGTCATGCCGGGGATCTGGGACAGGTCGTCGGCGAGGCGCATGGCAGCGTCATCTTTTTGTTTGGCTTCGACCATGATGTCGAGGTCGGTGGGACAGACCTCGTGGACGAGTTTGAGGAAAGGGAGCAGATCCTCTGGTGCGATGTAGTCAGCATGGTGCAGAGGTTTGGCCTCATCTTTTGGTGAGGAGACGTGAATTTTGGGCACGAGACCTGTGTCGTCCCAGAGGCGGAAGATGCGTGGCAAGAGGTCGCGGAGCTCTTCATGTCCGGGATTGCAACGATGGTGGTGGATGTCCAACACCATCGGGATGTTGAGCTGCTCACAGAGGGAGAGCGTCTCGGCAGCCGTGTATGATTTGTCATCGTTCTCGAGTGTGACCCGCTTTTGGACACGTTCGGGAAGACGCGGCCAATTGGCGGCAAATCGGGCGAGCGACTCCGCTTTATCCTTGTAGCTACCTCCGACGTGCATGACGAGTTTGGCTCGTTCGTCCAGGCCCATCAGTTCGAAGATGTGCACGTGTCGCTCCAGATCGAGGATGGATTTTTCGATCACCTCTTCCGACTTGGAATTGATCAAGGTGAAATGATCCGGGTGGAAGCTGACCCGCATCTGCTTTTGTTTGATATAGGTGCCGACTTCTTCGAATTCGGGCAGCATTTTGCCAAAGAAGTCCCAGTCGGCTGTCAATTCGTGGCCGAGCAGAGGGATCAGTTTGGAAGTGAAGCGATAGACGTGGAGACCGTGTGCATGAGCATGGCGCAGCACGCGCAGTGAGTTTTGGAGGTTGGACGCTCCAATGCGAGTCAGTTTGCGAAGGCCAGCTTCACGGTCGATAAATTTTTGGAAGTTGGTCACTGTCATCGTTTGCGACGGTGAGGTGTTTTTGAGATGGACAGACATTGCGACAAAGCCTAAGCGGATTTTCATAACGTTTCCCCCATTTTGGTTGTGAAAAAAGGAACATTTGGTGACAACATTGTGTATCTTGATAATAGGTGAAAGTTTTCACAAAGTTGATCGCTGTTACTTTTGTAAGTGAACAAAAAGTAGACGTCGGCGTTTCAAACGGATTGGAGTAGATGGAAATGACCAGGATACTTGTCTTAGGTGCCGGGTACGGCGGGATGATGACGGCCATCGAACTTGAGCAGGCCGGCCAGCCGTTTACGCTGGTCAATAAGCACGACTATCATTATTTTACCACACTCCTGCATGAACCTGCGGGTGGGCGCCATGCGTTTGAGCCCTATTATGTAGATCTACATGATGTTTTGCGTCGTGATACTTCGCACGTGCGCAAGGATCTGGTAATCGAGTTGCGCCCTTACGAAAACAGAGTGCTCACCCAAAGCGGTCCGATCGACTATGACTATTTGGTGATCGCCTTGGGCAATGCCCCGGAGTTTTTTGGGATTCCCGGCATGCAGGAGCACGCGTTGCTGCTGCGTTCGCTACAGACGGCGCGGCAGATCAACCGTCAGATTGAGCAGGCATTTGCAACGTACCATCAGGATCAAGATGAGCGCAACCTGCGCATCATCGTCGGCGGTGCAGGTCTAACAGGCGTTGAGCTGTGCGGCGAGCTGGCCGATTGGTTGCCAGAGCTGGCCGGAAAATATGGGGTGCCGTTTGCGAAGGTGGAAGTGGTGAATCTTGAAGCGGCCCCGACGATCTTGCCGATGCTGCCCGTGGAACTGCGCGCCGCTGCCGAGTCTGCTCTGCGCCAAAAGGGTGTAAAGCTGTTGACCGGAGTGGCGATTACGAAGGTCAGACACGAGCGGGTCGAACTGCATACAGGCGATGTGCTCGAAGCGAAAACGATCATTTGGACAGGAGGTGTGCGAGCCAATCCACTGCTTGAAAAAGCCTGTCTGACCACCGACTCGCGGGGGCGGGCGCTGGTCGATGCGTATTTGCAGTCGGTCGATTTTGCGAACGTGTTTGTGGTCGGGGACTCCGCTTCTTTTACCGGGGCGGACGGTGCCCCGCTTCCACCAACAGGTCAGGCCGCCGCGCAGATGGGGGAATGGGCGGCGCGCAACCTGATCAATCGTTTGCACAATCGTCCGCTGGAGCCGTTCCACTTTGTCAATCGGGGGACGCTGGCATCGATCGGGCCTGAATTTGGCGTCGGTCGTGTGCAAGGCGTAAACGCGGTCGGCGTGTCAGCATCCTTGCTGAAGGAGGCATCGAAGCTGAAGTACCTCTTTCGCCTCGGTGGTCTGCGCATGGTAAAGCAAAAGCGCGGCCAGCTCAAACGAAAGGAGTAAACAGTTTGCAGATCGGTTTGCTTTGACAGGCTTGGAAAAGTGAAGTACCTCATTCGCTTCGGTGATCTGTGCATGATGTTGTAAAAGCGGTCATGTCAAACGAAAGAAGCAAGCGGTTCGTTGAGCCGTGCGGTTTGAAAGGCTGTTTGCAGGCTCTCTTCCTTTGGAAGCGGGTCTTTTTTTCCTGTTCTTGTAGTTTGCTCATCTGTCGTAATTTTTTACGCATGCGCTCGAATCTGGGTCACTATACATGTGACAGTAGGAAGGAAAGAACTGTGAGGGAGGCGAGCAGATGTCTGTGATCACGTTTGGCACGGACGGGTGGCGCGGTGTCATCGCCAAGGAATTTACGTTTGCCAATGTAGCGATTGTCACACAGGCGGTCGCTTGTTATATCAAGGATCGAGGGTTAAACGGGAAGCCGATGATCATCGGGTTTGATCAGCGATTTTTAGGCCATCTGTTTGCGGAGCGGGTGGCAGAGGTATTGGCTGGAAATGGCATCTCCGTCTTGTTGTGTGACGCTCCTGCTCCGACGCCTGCGGTGGCGGCGATGATCGTGTCACAAGGGCTGGCTGGCGCGATGATGGTGACGGCCAGTCACAATCCGCCCGAGTATAACGGGATCAAGTTTATTCCGGAGTATGCGGGGCCAGCTACACCGGAGATCACCGACGAGATCACACGCTATGTGCGGGAGATCGAAAACGGTAGCCTCGAGGTGCATGTCATGCCTTACGCACGGGCGTTGCGGGCAGGTACTGTGTCGCTCCTCTCTCCGCGTGTTCGGTATGGAGAGATGTTAAAACAGGTTGTGGATGGCGCGATGATCCGTGGGGCCGGGTTGAAAGTGGTGCTCGACCTGATGCACGGGGCGGGAATTGGGTATTTGGAGCAAATTTTGCAGGAGTTGGGCGTGGAGGTAGTAGCCTGTCTGCGCAACTCGCCCGATCCGCTGTTTGGCGGTGAACTGCCCGAACCGTCGGCGCAACGGTTGCAAGAGCTGGCCCGTCTGACCAAGGATAAAGGGGCTGATCTGGGACTGGCGCTGGACGGAGATGCTGATCGCTTCGGAGTGATCGACCCGAGTGGGGAGTATGTGACGCCCAATGAGGTGCTGGCTTTGTTGACCGATGCGCTGTTGACGCGCCAAACAGGGGTCAAAAAGGTGGCGCGAACGGTTGCGACCACTCATCTGATCGATCGAATCGCAACTGCACATGGGGTGGCGGTGGTGGAGACACCGGTCGGGTTTAAATATATCGGGCAGGAAATCTTGAACGGGGCTGCCATCGGCGGTGAAGAGAGCGGTGGGCTGTCGGTCGCCGAGCATTTGCCGGAAAAAGACGGGTTGCTGGTCGGACTCTTGATGCTACAGCTTGTGGCGGGCTCTGGTCGCCCGCCTAAGCAATTGCTGGCAGAGCTTGTGGCCAAGCATGGGGCGATGGTGAATGAGCGCGTAGACGTTCATTTGACGGAGGAACAGAAGGCGGCTGTGCTCGCGGTGATGAAGCAATGGAGCCATCCGCAAGTGGGGGCTTGGGTTGTAAAGGAGAAAATCGTGATCGATGGCGTGAAACTGACTTTTCTATCGGGGGCGTGGGTACTGGTGCGACCATCGGGGACGGAGCCGTTGGTGCGGATCTATTTTGAGGCGCAGGATGAGCAGGAATTGGTCGGGCTGAAGCAGGCGATGCTCAAGGAATTGGGGTTGTCAGTGCCTGCTGGCTAGCAGGTGCGTGGTTTGACGGGCGTTGTCCTCTTCTCTTACAATGCTTCTAGTGGAAGATGTGAGAGGAGGAGTGGGATGTCCGCGCTCAGTTTACGAGATGTGCTGAATGAACTTCAAAAGGGTGTCGTGCGCGGGGTCTATCTGCTCTACGGGACCGAGACGCTTTTGATCGATGATCTGGTGGATAAGATTCAGCAACAGGCACTGCCAGGCGGGGCGGATGACTTCTCTTTTACGAGGATTCATTATGATGAGACGCCGATTCAGCTCGCTGTGCAGGAAGCGGAGACGATTCCGTTTATGTCGGAGCACAAGGTGGTTCATGTCCAGAATTGTGTAGCTTTTACGTCGGGCAAGTCGCCGCGGGTGGATCATGATCCGGATGTGCTACAGCGCTATTTGGACAATCCAGCGCCCTATACGACGCTGATTTTGACGGTGCCTACAGAAAAGCTGGATGAGAGAAAGAAGCTGACGAAGGCGGCGCAGAAGAGCGCCAGTGTGGTGCAGTTTACAGCGTTGAAAGAGCAGGAGTGCCGGGACTGGATCGGAGCGGAGGTGCGCCGTCAGGGCGTGCAGATCACATCGGACGGTGTGGGGCGTTTGATCCTGTCGGTGGGGACGAATCTGCGGCTGTTGCGCAGTGAGATTGAAAAACTCGCGCTGTATGCAGGAGCGGGCGGGACGATCGATGAGGCGTCTGTAGATGCGGTGGCGACGCGGACGATGGAACAAAATATTTTTGTGTTCATCGATGAAGTGGTGCGCGTGCGGATCGAGAAGGCGATGCGGATGATGTACGATCTGTTGAAGAACAAAGAGGAGCCGATCAAACTGCTGTTTATGATCACGCGTCAAGTGCGGCTGATGTATCAGGTCAAAGTGCAAAGCGGGCGCGGCTATTCACTTCAGCAGATCGCGCAGCAGGTCGGAGCGCATCCATATGCGGCGAAAGTGGCCAAGGAGCAAGGCAATCGATTTTCGGTGAAAGTGCTGGAGCAGCTGTTGAAAGACTTGGCAGAGATCGATTACAAGATCAAGACAGGTCAATTGAATGATCGGACCGCATTGGAAATGTTTTTGCTCTCCATGCCGCAAAAGGT
This sequence comes from Tumebacillus algifaecis, assembly GCF_002243515.1. Lineage (NCBI taxonomy): Bacteria > Bacillati > Bacillota > Bacilli > Caryophanales > Alicyclobacillaceae > Tumebacillus > Tumebacillus algifaecis. The sequence continues at coordinate 3,419,202 of NZ_CP022657.1, read as the reverse complement.
GAGTTAAAGCTTGGCGAACGGGGATACTACGGGTGGAGGTGACGCCTGATGGCACGTCGCAAACGCAGGCGGTTGTTGGTGCCAGAAGCCCGTAATGCCTTGGATCAGCTAAAGGCGGATGTGATGCAGACGATGACGCCGGAGCAGGCGAAATATGAGTCGGCACAGCGTCAAGGGATTGCCTTGCAGACGGATGGGGATAATGGAGAGCTCACCGCGCGCGAAGCGGGCAAGGTGGGCGGCCCGATCGGCGGGCAGATGGTGAAGAAGATGATCGCCCTCGCACAGATGCAGATGTTGAACGAGCAGCAGGAGCGCAACCGTTCGAACCAATAAAAAAACGACCCTTCCTCATGAAAGGGTCGTTTTCTTGATTCAAGTAGAAGCCTCACTGCTTTGGCGCCAAAGCGATAAAGCCTCACTATCGGTACGCCATTACGCGATGTTCGCTTTGTTGAACTTCTTGGTCAGGCGGGACTTCTTACGAGCAGCAGTGTTCTTGTGAACCAGACCTTTAGTTACAGCCTTGTCCAAGGAACGCAGAGCTTGCTTCAAGAAAGAAGCGGTGTTCGTATCGTTGGAAGCCAGAGCTGCTTCGAACTTCTTGATGGAAGTACGGAGAGCAGACTTCGCAGCAGCGTTACGCAGAGTGCGGTTGCTGGTGGTCTTTACACGCTTTACAGCGGACTTAATGTTCGGCATCTATTTCACCTCCATATCGAGTGCAATATCCACAAAAAGGACAAGTGATATTTTATCATGAGGACTGCTAGAATGCAACCTATGTGGCCGTTCGCATATTTTTGCTGAAGAATTGTAACGCTAAGCAGAAAGGCTGTTGACTCGAATTTGAAAAGATCGGGGTGACATTTATGGCGAAGGAGTTTCGGTTTGGGAAGCGGGAGCAGAAGGATGAGCAGACGGAGATCGATTGGAATTCGTACAGCGTAAGTACCGACTTGGCACTAGAGGCGCATCAGATTTTTTCAGCCCAGCATGGTGGGAACATTCCGGGGGTCAAGACCTCTTCGCAAGAGCTGGAGGGCATTACGGTGACTCGACTGACGATTGAAAATGAGGTCGGGTCGAACATCATGGGCAAGATGGTCGGCAATTACTTGACCTTTGAAGTGCCAGGTCTGCGCTACAAGGACCCTGATTTGCAAAAGCGGGTGGCGGAGCTGTTTGCTGAGGAGTTGAAGATGTTTGTGCAACTGCCAGAGGAGGCCACCGTTTTGGTGATCGGTCTGGGGAATCGGAAGGTGACCCCCGATTCGTTAGGACCTTTGGTTTGCGATAATTTGTTTGTGACGAGGCATTTGTTCGATCAGTTGCCAGAATTGGTGGAGGACGGCGGGTATCGGTCTGTAGCGGCGGTCGCGCCGGGGGTTTTGGGGATTACAGGGATTGAGACGAGCGAGATTGTGCATGGCATTGTGAAGAAGGTGAAGCCCGATCTGGTGATTGCGGTGGACGCATTGGCTGCGCGCTCCCTCGAACGGGTGAACACGACGATTCAGGTAGCCGATGTGGGGATCTCACCAGGGGCCGGGGTGGGGAACAAGCGGAAGGGCTTGAATAAAAAGTCGCTCGGGGTGCCGGTGGTCGCCGTAGGGGTACCGACGGTGGTTGATGCGGTGACGATCACGTCAGATGCGATGGATCTGTTGGTGGAGCGTTTGGAGCGCGATGTGCCGGGCAATGGGATGACCAAGCTGCTGACCGGATTTGATGAGGCGGAGAAGAAGCAGTTGATCTTCGAACTCCTCCATCCGCTGGGGCAGAATCTGATGGTCACGCCAAAGGAAGTCGATACGTTCGTTGAGGACATCGCCAACGTGCTCGCCAACGGGCTGAATGTTGCATTGCATGATGCGATCACGATGGAGGATGCGAGTTTGTTTACCCATTAGGTGTAACCGCCTTCTGCTGCGATGCGTCACATAGAGCAGGAGGTGTAAGAAATGAGAAAAATGGTAGTGGCACTCGCTTTTGCTGTGGTGCTGAGCGGATGCTTCGATGAGGAATTGGGCCTCAAGGAGCCACAGGCCACGGTGACTGACAACGATGCTTGGATGGAAAGTCCCACGTTTATGGTGGGTGACTATAGAATGCGTGGAATCGAAGGGAAGGTCGCTTTTATCGATGCGACGTTCACAGCGGAAGGGCAAAAACTGATGTGGCACTTCTGGGAAGAGCCTGAGGTGGTACGGGGTTCTTTTAAGGTGATTGGCGTGCAGAAGGAGACGGGTGAGAAAGTGGATGTGTTTGCAGGCCCGCTTGGTGGCGAACTGAACGGAGCGGTTGCTCACGCGCCTTCGCTCGTAAAATTGCCGCAAAAGGGTGTCTGGAGATTGGATGTTTTTGTCGGTGCGGAGGCTGAAGCTTATTATGGGAGCATTGTGGTCCATGTATAAGTGAGGTTTCGTTGAATGATAGGTAGGCGAGGCGGTCAATTCCGCTTCAAAGCCCTTGCTCGGATCGTCGAGTGGGGCTTTTTTTATTTTTCCGGTCGAGCAAGGTTGTCATATCTAGCAAATCGGGTTCATAGAGTTGAGGTATGAGAACGACGCAGAGGAGGTCGGTCGGGTGTGAAACACAATGAGGAGCGCAAGCGACGCTTTCGCTACTATACGTTAAATTTTTCGGGGCATAAGGCCCGTACTACGATTGTGACGATGATGCTGGCCGTCGCAGCCTTTGCGGTGATCACCGGAATCTTGTCGGTACAGTTGATCACCGGAGGCGGGCAAAAGAGCATCGCCGGGCGGATTCTACACAGCATATCCGGTCATTCATTGGGGACGATGTTGTCACAGGAGCTTCCGATGTATGCGGCAAGCGCTCCGGCGGCGAAGGCGGCAGAAGCGAGCCCGTATCCAAAGGGGATCGCCAGCATGTTGCTGTACGTGTTTACCGATCTTGACACGTCCAATCCATTGACACTGCTCGGGTATCAGATTCCGGGGATGGCCGTGGCCGACTTTAAACTTTTGACGCCCGATCCCGAGTATGATACGCCGCCGACCGATCATGAATTTGGCGAACTGCCACCGAACTTAAACCCGAAGCCGCGCGAAAAAGTGGACCCGGTGAAAAGTGACAAGCCGCAGGTGTATGTGTACCACACGCACAATCGGGAGTCGTTCTTGCCAGACATCGGGAAGACGCTGGCCGATCAAGCGTACGATGACAAAAAAAATATTGAGCAAGCGGGCAAATGGCTGTTGGCTGAGCTTGAGAACGGTGGGACTCCAGGCATGCAGACCACAACTGACTATTGGCAGTTTCCGTACCCGGAAGCGTACGATTTTTCACGCCCGACGGTGGAGAAAGTGTTGCAAGAGCAGAAAGAGCTCAAACTGATTTATGACATTCACCGCGATTCGGGCGAGCGTGATGTGACGACGCGCAAGGTGAACGGAGAAGATTACGCAGCCGTTTACTGGATTATTGGCGGTGGTAACCCTTCCTATCCGAAGAATGCGGAAGTGGCCACCAAGTTGGACGGGTATATGAAAAAAATGTATCCAGGGCTGTCGCGCGGAGTCTGGTCGCGCCCGTACAATGCCAATTTTGATACGCGCTACAACCAAGATCTCAACCCGAACATGGTGCTGATCGAAATCGGCGGACCGTTCAATACGCTCGCCGAAGTGGAGCGCACGTCGAAGGCGATCGCCAAAGTGACAGCGGCGTATCTCAAAGAGTTGCAAGATGCGGAGTCTAACGCGAAAGTGCAGGGAGTACCGACGGAAAAGTAAGGTATAGCCGAATGTTTGGGCTGGGGATACTGATGTACCAAGGGAGGCGTGGTGCGCGTGTTGAAAAATGCGATCGAACAAACGGCGTTGTACGGGGTGCTCTTGGTGTTGCTCGCTCTGATGGTGCTGTTTGGCATCGCGACGGCCGAAAAGGGCGTCAACTCGCTCGTCGGTACGGATGATCCGAAAGCGCTGGCCGTTCAAAGCACGACCGACGGGGAGGTCGATCTGAAGATCTTGGGCAAACATGTATCCGGTACGAAGCTGCCGTGGTCCGATGAATTGAGCCATTCGCTGGAAGGGCGCAAAAGTGCGGTCGCCGACACGGTGGACGAAGTGTCGATGAACATCGGTACTTGGATGCAAGCGAGGGCGAAATCGGCGCTCGGGAAACTTCAGGAATGGGTGTTGCAGTAGATTGGCAAACTTGAAGATCAATGTTGAGAACTGGGTTTCATATTTTTAGCTGTGGGGGAAGTGGAAAAGTGTGCGTGAGACCTCGGAGACGAGGTCTTTTTTATGTGAAGTGACAGTGTGGAATTATTGGGCATTCTAAATTATCTGAGAGGTAATATGATTCATGATTAGAAATCAATGATGTGCTATGAGGGAAATTGTTCTCTGCGTAAATACATATTTGGGGTACCACGATGATGTTGCATTTGGGTAAAATAAAAAATATAATTAGTTAACTTTATTCAAAAAACAGAAAGAAGAGGATTGAAAATGACGAAAAAATTTAAAACTTTTTGGTCGATTGCACTCTCGTTTTTAATGGTTTTCCTGTTGGCCACACAACCGATTCATGCCTCTGCTAATAATGTGCCAAGTGCGGTGCAGGAAACTGAGATTGTTCCGATTGTTGAATCAGGAACTGGTGTTAATCCAGAAGGGGTAATTGAACCAGATGTCTTGCCGTTACTATTAGCTCCTGTTGCAGCTTCTGCATTTACTTCTACTGTTATTAATTCGATTTTTGCTGTAGCTTTAGGTTGGTACGTTGGCTCTAGTGCGCAAAGCCTTTTCCAAGGAGCAGTAAACGATAAACACTCTGCATCTACATCTCAATACACATTGACTTCAACCACAGAATACTCTTCAACCTTCCCTGAGTACATTGGCGCAACTCATGTTAAAGATTCAGCCGCAAAACACATTGCAAAAGAAGTTGTTCAAGAACTTCATAACCGAATCAAAAATTATTCAAATGAAAACAACTATCGAGCATTTAGCTCTAGTGTGTTTCCGGGCAATACTATGTATGTAATTGATATAAATTCAACATTGAACTCTACAGTAAACAGACATCTGGGGAATAACATTGCTGGTCTTTCTGGTTTTTTAACAGAGGACCCGAATTATCGGAATGAGACGCTCGATTTAGCGGGATATTCAATTTTTATTATTTCATCGAAGAATGATCAGAAGGTTTTCCACGCCCATTTCACACCTCAATACTTGAAAAACCGTGAAATTGAGTATAATCGATACAAAGGGCAATTTGATATTCAGACATATCCAGTCAGATCACAAAATATGAAATACTTGATGAGCACAGGTGGGTATACTTCTAATTTCAATGCAGCAAGGGACAATCGAGGTCTTCTACAGGATACAAAAGGCAATATATCTGTAGTTCCATACAAATAAATAATAAACACGAGGTGTTCAGATATGATACATTCTCGCTTTACGCAATGGGAAATGGAACAACAGCAACTTTTACAAAAGAGGTTAGAAGCATCTTGTGAGTTTTTGGTGAATGAATATGCATATGATTTTTCCAATATTTGCTTTTTGGTAAATTGTATCGAGTTTACCGAATCAGACAACGTGGATTTAGCAATACTGAAACATACGTTGACTCTTGCAGATCAAGATAGAAAACTACTAACCCTTGAATTCACGAGAATCAGAGAAGAATTTGAAGACGCACTCTGGAATCCGGAAACCACAGATTATGTACCGTGCGGAATTGCAATCGTCCTAAGTAGAGTATCGATCGAGCCAAAACTAAATCATCATGAAATAAAGGCGCTCACACATGCCAGTGTGCTTTTGAACTTGTATGGATTGGTTGTTTGTGAAGAATCTGAAATGCGGCGTCAACCGTCAGCTTTCCAAGAAACTTGGCAACTTTATTGGAAGGACGGGAAACCTGTGGAAGACAGAGGAATTCGTTACTTACGGTTCGATGATCCATTTGGATGGAATGCTTCCTGAGTATGGAGGAATATTGAAATTGGAGAGTCCTGGAGATAAACATTGGACGCCTATTATGTCAAGTCAATGTAACGAATGCGATGCAAGTACCCGACTGCTACACAGGTAATTGCACCGCCCTTATCCGCCAATAGATAACCATAAGTAAACAGAGTGGAACTCATGGACATTATAAAGTATAATAATGGGCAGTATGCTTGACGAATGAAGGAGTGCACTTGATGGACGCGAAGAAACGCCAGGAGAAAATCCGCAATTTCTCGATTATTGCACATATCGACCACGGGAAGTCAACGCTGGCTGACCGTATTTTGGAATATACCGGAGCGATCACGTCGCGTGAGAAGCAAGACCAATTGCTCGATAACATGGACATCGAACGGGAGCGAGGCATTACGATCAAGTTGCAATCGGTCCGCTTGAACTATAAGGCTCAGAATGGGGAAGAGTACATCCTGCATCTGATCGATACGCCGGGCCATGTCGATTTCACCTATGAGGTGTCGCGTTCATTGGCCGCTTGTGAAGGCGCGCTGCTCGTTGTCGATGCCGCACAGGGGATTGAAGCACAGACGCTGGCCAACGTCTACTTAGCGTTGGATAACGACTTGGAAATCGTGCCGGTCGTCAACAAGATCGACCTGCCTTCTGCAGAGCCTGACCGCGTCAAACAGGAGATCGAAGATGTGATCGGGCTGGACGCTTCCGATGCGGTGCTCGCCTCTGCAAAATCGGGCATCGGCATCGGCGAAATTTTGGAGCAGATTGTGTCCAAAGTGCCAGCTCCGCAAGGCGATCCGGACGAACCGTTGCAAGCGTTGATCTTTGACTCGCATTTTGACCCGTACAAAGGGGTAATCGTACAGATCCGCATCATGAACGGCTCGCTGAAAGCAGGCATGAAAGTGCGGATGATGGCGACCGGAGCGGAGTACGAAGTGGTGGAGTGCGGGATGCTGTCTCCAAAAGCAACTCCAGTGGATCGGCTGATGGTCGGCGATGTCGGATATTTCCACGCCTCGATCAAAAACGTGCGCGACACGCGCGTCGGTGATACGGTAACGCTGGTCGAAGAACCGGCCAAGGAAGCGCTGCCCGGCTATCGCGGGATCAACCCGATGGTGTTCTGCGGTCTATATCCGGTCGATACGGCCGATTATAACGACTTGCGCGACGCGCTGGAGAAGATGGAATTGAACGACGCGGCGCTCAAATATGAGCCGGAAACCTCGACAGCGCTTGGCTTCGGTTTCCGTTGCGGCTTCCTGGGCTTGTTGCACATGGAAGTCATTCAAGAGCGCTTGGAGCGCGAGTTTGACTTGACCCTGATCACCACCGCGCCGTCCGTTGTCTACCATGTGTACACGACAAATGGGGAGAAGATCGACATCGACAACCCGTCGAAGATGCCCGAGGTCGGTCGCATCGAGCGCATCGAAGAGCCGTATGTAAAAGCATCGATCATCGTGCCGAAAGACTTTGTCGGGACGGTCATGGAACTCTGCCAAGAGAAGCGCGGGCACTTTATCGACATGACCTATCTCGATCAAACGCGCGTGACGCTGGTGTATGAGATTCCGCTGACCGAGATCGTCTATGACTTCTTCGACCGCTTGAAGTCGAGCACCAAAGGCTACGCTTCGTTCGACTATGAACTGATCGGCTACCGTGAATCCCAACTGGTGAAGATGGACGTACTGTTGAACGGCGAATCGATCGACGCGCTGTCGATCATCGTGCATAGGGATAAAGCGTATGGCCGCGGTCGCTCGCTGTGCGAGAAGCTGAAAGAGCTGATTCCGCGTCAGATGTTCGAAGTGCCGATCCAAGCTGCGATCGGGCAAAAGGTGATTGCCCGTGAAACGATCAAAGCGATTCGCAAGAACGTTCTCGCCAAGTGTTATGGCGGCGACATCTCGCGTAAACGCAAGCTCTTGGAGAAGCAAAAAGAAGGGAAGAAGCGCATGAAACAGGTCGGCTCCGTTGAGGTGCCCCAAGAGGCGTTCATGGCGGTTCTCAAGATCGATTAGGCTTTTGCAGCGAGTAGGCTTTTATCAGCAAATCGAAGACGTCCTTTGCGGGGCGTCTTTTTTTCATGGTACAATAGCAGTTGACCGATCGGTGAGGAAAAGGGGATACTACCATGTCTGAACAAGAGAAGCTTGATCTGGGCAAGCAGCAGATTGATGAGATGTTGCGTTACATAGAAGATTTGATGGCGGACGAACAGTATGGCAAAGCGCAGGATGTGTTGAATTCGGCGATGCGCTCCGATCTGTTCGATATTCGGATCTACCAGCGCTATGCGTTCGTTTTGCGGATGCTGGAACTGGATCAGGCGGCCGAAGTGTTTGAAAACTGCGTGATGAATCCGGGCGATCCGGAAGCGTTTTATAAAGCGGCGCATGCGATGATGGGAGATCAGCAGTTTGGCCCGGCGCTCAACCCGCTGTCCCGCGTGATCGAATTGGTGCCGATGGCTGCCAATGCGATCTTTGAACTCGGCTATTGCTTGATGAAGGAGTTCCATCTGGCCGAGGCGCTTGAGCACTTCAAACATGCTCACGAGTTGGCACCGTCGCCGAACACGGCGTTTTATGTGGGCTATATCAGCATGATGCTGGGCGATGTGGCGACGACAAAATCGGTCGTGCCTTTTATCGAGGAGGAGTATCAAAAGGCGGCTCAGGAGCCGGTCACCTTGAACATTCTCAAAGGGATGCTGGAGCGGTACGAAGCGTTCCCGCCGCAGGAAAACAATGTGCGCGATTGGCATTTTGTGCAGTACGGCACACCGCTGTTGCGCCTGTCCGATGAGGATTTGGAAAAGCAGAGCGAATTGAACGGACGTTACGTGTTTATCAACTACGGATTCTTGAATGTGGCGATCGTGCTGGAAACGTTCCGTCGGATGGTGCAGGAAGTGCCCGGTTTTACGAAGTTTGATTATATCGTCCCGACCAGCATGACTGCCGCGCCGATCGCGTTCGCGCTGTCAGAAATGCTCGGCGTGCAGCTCGCCAATCCGCAGGCGTTGGAAACGGACGCCAAGGGGCTTGTGGTGGCGTCTTGGACAAATGAAGTGGACATGATCTCACCGCGGATCGCGCACAACCCGAATATCACGTTGTTCTCGTTTGCGATCGGCTTTACGCAGCAGGCTGGCCTGTGCCCGGAGATGATCGGCTATCTCGATCAGGCGCACCGCATGCCGTGGGAAGAGACGGTGCAGGTTGACGAGAACGGTGAGCGCACCTTGCGCGAGGCGATGACTGCGCCGCCGGAAGTGATCGGACATGCGATCCTCGATCGGGTGCAAGCGGTCAATCAGGAAGAGTTGGACCGCGTGATCGCCTATTACCAAGAGCGTGCTCACCTGCTGAAAGTCGGCAACAACATCAATCAGCCGCGACTTGGCTTCCAGATCGAGTCGCCGGTGCAATCTCTGCGGATGTTTGTGTAAGGAGTAGATGGGATGCGCGTTTCTTCTCTGTATGTACACATTCCGTTTTGTGCGTCGAAATGTTACTACTGCGATTTTAATTCCTACGTCTCCACGTCCGATGTGATGGAACGCTATCTGGACGGGCTCGATCGCGAGTTGGAAGCGGTGGCGGCTGAGTATGCGCACGACCCGCTGAAGACGGTGTTTTTCGGCGGTGGGACACCGACGATGTTCGACTCGCGGCAGACGGAGCGGATGATGAAGATGCTTCATCGCCACTTTCGGATGAGCGACGGGGTGGAAATTTCGGTGGAAGCCAATCCGGGCACGGTCGATTTGGAAAAATTGCATGTGCTGAAGGAGCATGGTGCGAACCGTTTGAGCTTTGGCGTGCAGAGTTTTGAAAACGATCTGCTCGTCAAACTCGGACGGTTGCACGATCGCGATGCGGTTTATCAGTCGTGGGAGTTAGCACGAAAGGCCGGGTTTGAATCGATCAACCTCGATCTGATGTTCGGACTGCCCGGCCAGACGCTCGAAGCGCTCGAGCGCACGCTGCGAGCGTTGATCGAACTGGGGCCAGAGCATGTGTCGTCCTATTCGCTAAAGGTGGAGGAGGGCACGCCCTTCTACACGTGGCATAACCGCGGGCAATTGATCCTGCCGCCCGAGGAAGAAGAGACGCAGATGTACCAGATGGTGATCGACGGGTTCCAGCGGGCTGGGTATGAGATGTATGAGATCTCCAACTTCGCCAAGCCAGGACACCGTTCGCGCCACAATCAGGTCTATTGGCGCAATGAACCGTATATGGCGGTCGGCTCTGGGGCGCACGGCTATGTGGACGGTGTGCGCTATATCAACCAAAAAAATGTGCCAGAGTACATTGAAACCACAGTTCAAGGTCAACGCCCTGTTGTCGAGCAGGAAGTGATCGAAGTCAGAATGCAGCAAGAGGATACGATGATCCTCGGACTGCGTTTGATGGAAGGCGTGTCGTTTGCGCGTTTTGCCAAGCAGCATGGTGTCGAAATGCTCGATGTGTTCGGGGACACCATCACCCGATTTGAAAAATTGGGGCTGTTGGCGGTCGATGAGACCGGGGTGCGCTTGACGCATCAAGGGGTCTTTTTGGCCAATGAGGTGTATGCGGCGTTTTTGGAATAGCGATAAAGTGAAGAGCACTTGACCATTCTGGCAGGTGCTCTTTTGTATGGGAGAGGGGAAGAACATGGCGTTTGGCAACTATCCGGAAAAGTCGTGGTCACATTCCCGAGATCAAATTTTTCAAGAATGTCCACGCAAATATTATTATCACTACTATGGCGCGCACAACGGGTGGCGAAACGATGCCCCGCAGGAGGCGCAGACCGTCTATCGCTTGAAAAACCTGCTCAATCTCTACCTGTACTTTGGCGAAACGCTGCACAGTGTGGCGGAGATGTACATCAACCATTGGGAGCAAAAGAGCATCGGCTACATGCGCGAGGAGTTGTACCATCGCATTCGCAATTTGCTCAATCAGGCGTTTAAAGAATCGCTCGACCCCGAGCAGTGGTGGGAAGCACCGAAGCGGCGGAAGATGTTTGCCGAAATGTACTACGCAAAAGAACGCGAACTCCCAAAACATGCGGTCGGGGAGATCAAAAAGCGGATGGATGTCTGTCTGGACCACTTTTTGCAGTGCACAAGCCTGCACGAGGTGATTCGAAATCCTGAGTACCGCTTGGTCGAATCGGAGCGATTGAACACGTTTTTTGTACAGGGGAATAAGGTATATGTGAAATTGGATGCATTGTACCGCCATGAAGACGGGCAGTATGTGATCATCGACTGGAAGACGGGGCTGGAAGATGAACGCATCGAGGAACAGTTGCAACTCTATGCCTATTATCTGCATGAGGTGCAGGGCGTACCGCTTGAGAAAATCGAGATTCGCACCGAATATTTGCTGGCGGAGAAGTGTCAAAAAGACACGGTAGATGGGCGAGGGGTAGAGGCGATTGAGCAAAAGATTGTGGACAGCGCAGCCGAGATGGACCTGATGCTGGTCGATCCGCAGGGCAACCAACCGCGTCCGATCGGTGATTTCCGTCCCGCTTTGGAAGCGCGAAGCTGTAGGTACTGCAACTATCGGCAGGTGTGCACCGTCCAGCATCGTTAGCAGAGCAAAAAGCAGACATTTCGTTTAGACGGCCTGTCTGCTTTTTCTGCCGATCCACCATTTGAGCAACGGCGGCACGGCGAACATGATGAAGAAGATGCGAAACAGTTGATAGGCGGTGACCATAGAGAGGTCGGCATGCACCATCGCCGCGGTGATGCCCATCTCGGCAATTCCGCCGGGGGCGGTGGCGAGAAACGCTGTCGTCAGCCCCATGCCGGTGATCGAGGAGAGCACCGCGCCGAGCAGCAGGGAGAAGAGGACGAGCACGACAGAGGAGAGCACCGTGAAAAGGGTGAGCTTTTTGATGTTGCCAAGGTTTTCGATTTTCATCTGCAAGCCGATATGTACGCCGATCAGCAGTTGGGCGATCAGGATTGTGTCGCTTGGCAACTGCGGCGCAGGCAAACCGAGCAGCACGAGCAGCGCGGTGGCGAGCAAAGGTCCGGTGAGGACGGCAGCTGGCAGGCCGATCTTCCGACCTCCCCACGCGCCGAGCAGTGCCACCAGTAAAAAGAGCGGCCAGATGGACCACCACGGAATCGGCAGAAAGAGTGGTGCATCTTGGCTGATCATGGCGTTGAGCGGCGAATCGAGGTCTGCAGACAGCCCATGCACAGCGAGGAACGGTACGATGAACACAACGCCGAGCAAGCGGATCATCTGCATGAAGGTGACGACCGTCGCGTCTACCTCATCCAGTTCTTCAGAGACGAGCACCATCTGGGTCAGTCCACCCGGCACGTTGCCAAAGACGCCGCTATAAACGCCGATGCCTGCCCCTTTTGCCACCCAGTAGCCGATCGTGCAGGAGAAGAAGACGGTCAAGGCGGTCACGACGAACATAGAAGGCAGATGATGGAGGATTTGCAGTCCCGTCTCTTGTGTGATCGATGCACCGAGCAAGTAGCCGAGCACAAGCGAAGAGAGATCGCGGAAAAAATTGGGCCAGTACAGCTGGCGTTTGGTGGTCAATTGCCAGATCATCACCAGCGTCAGCGGGCCGAGCATCCACGGCAGCGGAACCTGAAGCAGCGTAAACAGCAGGCCTCCGAATAGGGCGATACTGAGCGCTTCGAAAAAGGAAAGCGTTCTCTTGAACCGCATCCAATCACCTCCTCCTTCCACATAGTTTCTCTATACTGTACATGATCCAGCAAAAAATTACATCGTCTCCGTTGACAACGGAAGCGCGTTTTTGCTACATTCATAATAGAAATTAGCACTCGGTCACTCTGAGTGCTAACAAAAAGGAGACTGGCCATCATGTTGACAGATCGTCAGAAAATCATTTTACAAATTCTCGTAGATGATTACATTCTTACGGCTGAACCGGTTGGCTCCCGTACGATCTCCAAACGGCCAGATGTGTCGATTTCTCCTGCTACAATTCGCAATGAAATGGCAGACTTGGAGGAAATGGGGTACTTGGAGCAGCCGCATACGTCTGCTGGACGCATCCCTTCGCAAAAAGGGTATCGGTTCTATGTCGATCATCTGCTCCGACCATCTGAAGCGCCCGACTATGACCCACACGATCTGCGCGTGGAAATTTTGCAGAAGATCGATCAGATGGAACAGGTCGTGCAACAGTCGGCAACCATTTTGTCATCTTTGACCAATTATACGGCGATCGTGCTCGGTCCGAAGGTGATGACCACCAAGCTTCGACAGATCCAACTGGTGCCTTTGCTGGATCGCAAAGCGGTGGCGATCATCGTCATGGACAACGGACATGTGGAAAACCGCATGGTCACGATCCCAGATGGCGTCGAAGTCGAGTCGATCACCCGTTTCATCGAATTGCTCAATCGCAAGCTCGTTGGCGTTCCGGTGCCAGAGTTGAAGGCTCGACTGCATTCGGAGATCGCAAACGAATTGCAGCGTTACTCGCAACAGTTTGAATCGGCGATGTTGCTGTTCGATCAGATGACAGAAGTTCAAGATCCTGAACAGTCAAAAGTGTATCTGGGCGGCACCACGAAGATTTTGAACCAACCGGAGTTTCGCACGGTGGAAAAGTTAAAACCGTTGCTCGACATGTTCGAACAGACGGATGACTTGATCCGCCTCATCGATCTGGCTCATCATAAGCCGGGGATACAGATTCGCATCGGTGCGGAAAATGATCATGAGACATTTCACAACTGTTCGCTGATCACCGCCACTTACACGATTGAAGGCAAACCGGTCGGTACGATCGGCGTCGTGGGCCCGACGCGAATGGATTATGCGCGCACGATTGCGGTGATGCAGGGGTTGGCGAACAACCTATCTGTCTTGCTCACCCATCTGTATAAATAGAGCGCGCGTGACCATACTTGAAACGTGCAGTTTTTGCTAGTTCTGATTGTAAATCAATAGGGAAGGCACGTTGCTTTCCCTTCTTTTAAATAAGGAGTTGTCCCGATGAGTCAGACCTCTGGCAGTCCGAAAGCAAGCGAACAAGACGAGCGTTTATCCGCACTCTATTCGAACACGACGGCTGTTCGGGCCATTGCATCGGCTGTGGAAGGCACGATCGGTCCTAAAGGACTTGATACGATGCTCGTCGATACACAAGGCAATGTGATCATCACCAACGATGGTGTGACCATCTTAAATCGGATGGAAGTCGTCCACCCCGCCGCCAAGATGCTGATCAACGTGGCTTCGGCCCAGCAAGAAGAGATCGGCGACGGCACGACGACGGCGACCTTGTTAGCTGCGGCATTGCTGCAAGAGGGCGTCGCCCAAGTTGAGCGCGGCGTTCCGGTGACGCGAGTGATCGAAGGCATCCAAGTTGGCGTGCAATTCGCTTTGGAGCGGATGCAGAGCCGCGCGCGCAGTTTGGAAGAACAAGGCCGGGATGCACTCTATCAGGTCGCGATGGTCGCAGGTCGTGAGCATCAAGATATTGCGAGGCTGGTCACCGAATCGGCACGTCTGATCGGGGATGAAAAGCTGAACAGCGAAGATTTTCGCCTATCTGACACCGTGATGGCAGTGGTAGGGGCGCAGTCACAAGTATTTCAAGGTGCTGTGATCGACAAGCAGCGCATGTCACCGCAGATGCCCAAGCGGGTGGAAGCGGCCAGGGTGCTGATCGTCGATGATGAGTTGGAGGCGGAGGAGCTCGACAGTGAAGCGCTCGGCACGGAGGCCGGGTTCCTGCTCTATCGCCAATATAAAGAAGAGTTCCGCGCTAACTTGGTACGACTGGTAAGCGCTGGCGTCAGCGCCGTATTTACCGACCGTGGCGTTTCTCCCGTCGCCGAAGAGGTGCTGGGCGAAGCGGGCGTGCTAATCGTACAACGCGTGATGCAGAAAGATTTGCGCAAGATCGCAGAACATACGGGTGCGCGTCCGATCAAACGTACCGGACTGTCCAAGGGGACAGAGGAACTACATAAGTTTTTGGGCTTTGCAGAACTGATCTATGAAGATGAACGCATGGAGAACATCCGCATCGTGGGTGGCTCTGGCAAGCCGATGGCGACCATTTTGATCGGCGCTTCGACCGAAGAAGTGGTTGGCGAACGATTGCGGATCGCCAAAGATGCGGCCGCTTCTGTGCAAGCGGCGGTGCGTGGCGGTATCGTTCCCGGCGGAGGCGCCTTGGAGTTGTGGGCGTCTCGCGAAGTGGAAAAGCGGCGCGAGACGGTGCGCGGCATGACCGGGTTTGGCGTGGAAGCGGTGGCCAAAGCACTGCGCCGCCCGATGACGCAAATCGTGCTCAACGCTGGTTTCAATCCGCTCGAAAAAGTAGAAGAAGCGAGCGTGGCACAAATCGAGCAGGACTCGGATACTTTGGCGATCGACTGCGATGAAGGCACGGTGGTCGATATGATCGCGCAAGGTGTTTTCGATCCGACGCCGGTCAAACTCCACGCCCTAAGAGCGGCAGGAGAAGTGACCGTCGCAATCATGCGGATTCACACGATCATCCGCATGAAGGAGGAAAGGACTTACGAAGAGTAAGTGCCGTGTTTACCACGTGAAGGAGGATGGATATGGAGCAAGAGAACCAGAACCTGCAGGAAGAAGAGGTAGAAACTGAAACTTCTGCCGAAGCAAATGAAACAGTGACCGATCAGCGGAGCCGCGAAGAGCTGTTGGCCGAAGTGGCGAGGCTGTCGGCAGAAGCGGAGGATAACAAAACCCGCTACCTGCGTTCGCAAGCAGATTTTGATAATTTCCGCCGCAGAAGCCGTCAGGAAAAAGATGAGTTTGCTGCCTATGCCAACGTGAAGCTGATCGAGGAGCTGCTCCCCGTGCTGGACACCTTCGAGATGGCGCTCAAATCGACCGGAGAGAGCGACGCGCAAACGGTGCTCACCGGCGTCGAGATGGTCTATCGTCAATTGATGGTCGCCTTGGAGAAAGAAGGTCTAGCGGCGATCGAAGCGGTCGGCCAACCGTTCGACCCGAACCTGCACGATGGCATCATGCAGGTCGAATCTGCCGATCATCCCGCAAACACCGTCGTACAGGAATTGCGCAAAGGCTATAAAGTAAAAGACAAAGTCGTGCGCCCGTCGATGGTGCAAGTCAGCCAGTAATCGGCAACACCGTAACTTCGCGTATCACTTTCTTTTCCTATACAAAAACGAACCCAACCCACAGGAGGTCTTCTGAACAATGAGTAAAGTAATCGGTATTGACCTTGGTACAACCAACTCTTGCGTATCCGTGATGGAGGGCGGCGAGCCCGTCGTCATCCCGAACGCTGAAGGCAACCGCACCACCCCGTCCGTACTGTCGATGAAAAACGGCGAGCGCATGGTCGGTGATGTGGCAAAACGTCAAGCGGTGACCAACCCGGATACCGTCATGTCTGTAAAGCGTCACATGGGTACCAACCACAAAGAAGTGGTGGAAGGCAAAGAGTACACCCCGCAAGAAATCTCGGCGATGATCCTGCAAAAGCTGAAGGCTGATGCAGAAGCATATCTCGGTGAAACGGTAACCCAAGCGGTCGTCACCGTTCCGGCATACTTCAACGACGCACAGCGCCAAGCGACCAAAGATGCTGGCCGCATCGCAGGTCTTGATGTGTTGCGCATTGTCAACGAACCGACCGCAGCTGCACTTGCATATGGTTTGGATAAAGAAGAAGACCAAACGATCCTGATCTACGACCTGGGTGGTGGTACGTTCGACGTGTCCATCCTCGAACTGGGCGACGGCGTCTTCGAAGTAAAAGCAACTTCCGGTAACAACAGCTTGGGTGGCGATGACTTTGACCAAAAGATCATCGACTTCCTGGTCGATGGCTTCAAGAAGGAAAATGGCATCGATCTCTCGAAAGACAAAATGGCACAGCAACGTCTGAAAGACGCAGCGGAAAAAGCGAAGAAAGACCTGTCTGGCGTGGCACAAACCACGATTTCCCTGCCGTTCATCACCGCAGATGCATCCGGTCCGAAGCACTTGGAAGTCAACCTGACCCGTGCGAAATTTGACGAATTGACAGCCGATCTCGTTGAAGCGACGATGGTTCCGGCCCGCCAAGCGCTGAAAGACTCCGGCCTGTCCGCTTCGCAAATCGACAAAGTGGTACTCGTCGGTGGTTCGACTCGGATTCCGGCCGTGGTGGAAGCGGTGAAAAAGTTTATCGGCAAAGACCCTTCCAAAGGCGTCAACCCGGACGAAGTGGTCGCGATCGGCGCTGCGATTCAAGGCGGCGTTCTGACTGGTGAAGTGAAAGACGTCGTGTTGCTCGACGTCACTCCGCTCTCCCTCGGTATCGAAACGCAAGGCGGTATCGCAACTCGCATGATCGAGCGCAACACGACAATCCCGACTTCCAAGTCGCAAGTATACTCGACGGCTGCAGACAGCCAGACCTCGGTTGAAA
The DNA here is from genome assembly GCF_002243515.1 of Tumebacillus algifaecis. Lineage (NCBI taxonomy): Bacteria > Bacillati > Bacillota > Bacilli > Caryophanales > Alicyclobacillaceae > Tumebacillus > Tumebacillus algifaecis. The sequence goes on along the minus strand of NZ_CP022657.1, from coordinate 3,401,767 downwards.
TCCATGTGTTGCAAGGTGAGCGCGAGTTTGCCCGCGACAACAAAACGCTCGGCCGTTTCATCTTGGGCGACATCCCGCCGGCACCGCGCGGTATTCCGCAAATCGAAGTGACCTTCGACATCGACGCAAACGGGATCGTCAACGTCTCCGCAAAAGACCTCGGCACTGGCAAGAGCCAAAAGATCACGATCACTTCGAACACCGGCCTGTCCGATGATGAAGTCGAGCGCATGGTCAAAGAGGCGGAAGCAAACGCAGAAGAAGACAAGAAGCGCCGCGAAGAGGTAGATGTGCGCAACAATGCGGACTCCCTCGTCTACCAAACCGAAAAGACCCTCAAGGATCTTGAAGGCAAAGTGGATCAAGCGGACATCGACAACGCGAACGCTGCGAAAGACAAAGTGAAAGCGGCGCTCGAAGGTTCCGACATCGAAGCGATCAAAGCAACTTCCGAAGAGTTGAGCCAAGTCGTTCAACAGCTGTCGGTCAAACTGTACGAGCAAGCGGCACAAGCGCAGCAAGCACAAGGTGGCGACCAAGGCGACGCGAAACAGGATGACAACGTAGTGGATGCAGACTACGAAGTCGTTGACGAAGATAAGAAATGAGTGAGTGCTCGTGAGTAAACGAGATTTTTATGAGGTGCTTGGCGTCGGCAAGGATGCCGCACCAGAAGAAATCAAAAAAGCATACCGCAAAGCGGCTCGCCAGTATCACCCGGACGTCAACAAGGACGATCCGTCTGCGGCCGACAAGTTTAAAGAAGTGACTGAAGCTTACGAAGTGCTGTCAGACAGCAGCAAGCGTTCACGTTACGACCAGTTCGGGCATCAAGACCCGAACAGCTTTGGTGGCGGTGATGGCTTTGGCGGCAATGGCTTCGGTGATATTTTCGACATGTTCTTCGGCGGCGGCGGTCGTCAACGCGGCGGTCCGCAGCGCGGTCAAGACCTCCAGTACCAGATGCAGATCGACTTTAAAGAGGCTGCATTTGGTGCGGATAAAGAAGTTGAGATTCCGCGTTGGGAAGAGTGCGATACCTGTGAAGGTTCCGGTGCGAAACCGGGCACCAAAGTTGCGACCTGCGGCACTTGCCGCGGCACAGGGCAACAGGAGCAGGTGGTCTCCACGCCGCTTGGTCGGATGGTCAACCGCACGACATGCCGCACGTGCAGCGGGTCGGGGAAAAAGATCGAACAACGTTGCGGCACTTGCCACGGCGAAGGAAAAGTACGCAAGCGTCGCACGATCAAGATCAACATCCCGTCGGGCGTCAATACGGGCAATCGCATCCGCATTCCAGGTGCGGGTGAGATGGGCAGCAAAGGCGGTCCGCAGGGCGATCTGTTCATCGTCTTCGTGGTCAAAGAGCATGATTTCTTTGAGCGCGACGGTGAAGATGTGCACTGCCAAGTCCCGCTGACGTTTGTGCAGGCGGCACTTGGCGATGAGATCGAAGTGCCGACGATCGACGGCAAAGTGAAGTTGAAAATCCCGGCGGGTACGCAATCGGGCAAAGTGTTCCGTCTGCGCAGCCAAGGGATTCCGCACTTGAACCGCAACAACATTCGCGGCGACCAACACGTGCACGTCGTAGTCGTCACCCCGACTAACCTGAACGACAAGCAAAAAGAATTGCTGCGCGAACTGGCTTCGTCGATGGGTGAAGAAACGCATGAGCAGGAACGCTCGCTGTTTGAACGGTTGAAATCTGCCTTTTTAGGCGACTGATTCTCATCCACAGGAGAGGAGGATGCTCCGGATTTTGGGGCATCCTATCACCTGTGGATTTTGACTTGAGGAGGAACGTTTTATGAAGTGGGCAGAAGTGCAAGTCTCCACCACGTCTGAGGTGATCGAAGCTGTCTCGGCGATCCTTGAAAAATACGGCGCGACCGGCGTCGTCATCGAGGACAGCAGCGACTTGACCCGCACGTGGGAAGATCGCTATGGTGAAATCTACGGTCTGAACCCGGCCGATTTTCCGGAATCGGGCGTGCGCGTGAAGGCGTATATCTCCGTCGAGACATGGGAAGATACGATGCTTGATGCGATTTTGGCAGAAGTCAAAGGGTTGTCCGAACTAGGGCTCGATCCGTCCCCTGCTCTCGTCACCTGCCGCATCGCCGATGAGGAAGAATGGGCTGACGAGTGGAAAAAATACTACCACCCGGTACGCGTGACCGAGCGTTTGACGATCAAGCCGACCTGGGAGCAATATACGCCTGAGCGCGACGATGAGATCATCATCGAACTCGACCCTGGGATGGCGTTTGGCACGGGCACGCACCCGACGACAGCGCTGTGCATGCGGACGCTGGAGCGAGTGGTACGGCCTGGCGATACGGTGGTCGATGTCGGTGCGGGTACAGGTATTCTTTCGATCGCCTGTGCCAAGCTCGGGGCTGAGCACGTGCTGGCACTCGACCTTGACCCGGTGGCGGTGCAGGTGGCTGGCGAGAACATCGAGCTGAACGGCGAAGCGAACAAAGTGACCGTTCGCGCCAACGACCTGCTACAAGGGGTCGAGGAAAAATACGATGTGGTGGTTGCGAACATTTTGGCGGAGATCATCTTGCTGTTGATCCCGAGCGCGGCCGATGTGATGAAAGAAAATGCCACGCTGATCACCTCTGGTATCATCAAGGAAAAAGCAGAATTGGTGAGTGCCGCATTGAAGGAGCACGGCTTTGAAATCATAGATACCATCACCGAAGAAGACTGGGTTGCACTCGTGGCCAAACGAGAGAGGAGCTGACGATTCGTGCAGCGCTACTTTGTGGAGCCAGAAGCGATTCAAAACGGAGCGGTGACGATCACAGGCGATGATGTGAAGCATATCGTTCGCGTGTTGCGCATGGAAGCGGGCGAGCAAGTGATCGTCTGCGATGGGGTTGGACACGCCTACCTCGTCGAATTGACCGAACTTGGCGGCGAGCAGGTGGTGGGCCGGATTATGGAGCAATTGGCAGACACGGCCGAACCCCGCGTAAAAATTACCTTGGCGCAAGGCTTGCCAAAAGGTGATAAAATGGACTTGATTGTCCAAAAAGGGACCGAGGTGGGCATCTCCCGCTTCGTGCCCTTGGAGATGGCGCGCTGCATCGTGCAGTACGACCAGAAAAAAGAACAAAAGCGCCGTGAGCGCTGGCAGAAGATCGCCAAAGAAGCGGCAGAGCAGGCACACCGTACGCTGATTCCCTCTGTGGGGATCGGGATGACCTTGAAACAGCTTGTGGGGAACTTGGATGGATTTGACCTTGTGCTCGTTCCGTATGAAGGAGAAAAGGCGCGCGGTTTGCGCGAGGTGTTACAGGAGCATCCGGATGTGGGGCACATCTGTGTCGTGATCGGTCCGGAAGGCGGCATTTCCGAAGCGGAAATTGAAACGGCACTGGCTGCGGGAGCAATTCCCGTGACCCTCGGGCCGCGAATCTTGCGTACCGAGACGGCCGGCCTGGTGACCGCGGCCTGCATCTGCTATCAAGTTGGCGAGATGGGAGGGTAAGCCATGAGCACAGTAGCTTTTCATACACTTGGCTGTAAAGTAAACTCGTACGATACAGAAGCGATCTGGCATCTGTTTCGCGAGAAGGGATATGCACAGGTAGAGTTTGACGACATGGCCGATGTCTATGTGATCAATACCTGTACGGTCACGCACACGGGGGATAAGAAATCACGTCAGATGATTCGTCGCGCCATCCGCAAGAATCCGGAAGCGACGGTGGTCGTCACGGGCTGTTATGCACAGGTGGCACCGGACGAAATTTTGGAAATCCCAGGTGTGGACTTGGTCATCGGAACACAGGGTCGCGAGCAGATCATCGACTATGTGGAGCAGGCGCAGTCGGAGAAGAACCCGTTTAAAGTGGTGGCTTCCGTTCGCAAACAACGCCACTTTGAAGAGCTCGATGTGCCTTCTTTCAATGACCGCACACGGGCGTCTCTAAAGATTCAGGAAGGTTGTAACAATTTCTGCACCTTCTGTATTATCCCGTATTCCCGTGGCTTCATTCGTTCACGCGATCCGCAAAATGTGATCCGTCAAGCGAAGAAACTGGTCGAAGCGGGTTACTACGAGATCGTGCTGACCGGAATTCACACTGGCGGATATGGGGACGATCTGGACAACTATAACTTGGCAGATCTGCTCGTCGATCTGGAGCGCGAGGTGCCCGAGTTGCGTCGCATCCGGATTTCGTCGATCGAAGCGTCGGAGTTGGATGACAAGATGATCAAGGTGCTGTCCGCTTCGAAAAAAGTGGTGCGCCACCTCCACATTCCGCTGCAATCCGGCTCGAATCGCGTGCTGGATCGCATGAACCGCAAGTATACGGTCGAGCAGTTTGCAGAGCGTTTGCAAGCGGTGCGCCGTGCGCTTCCTGAGCTTGCGATCACCTCTGACGTGATCGTCGGTTTCCCGGGCGAGGCGGTCGAAGATTTTGAGAACACCTATCATTTCATCAAAGATCAGCATTTTGCCGATCTGCATGTGTTCCCTTACTCGCAGCGCAACTTTACTCCGGCTGCAAAGTATAAAGACCAGGTGCCGGAGCGGGAGAAAGAAGCGCGGGTGACCCGGCTGATTCAGCTCGCGAACTCGCTGCAAGTGCAATATTCTGCGAAGTTCATCGGGCAGACGCTGGAAGTGATTCCGGAGGAGCGCGATGAGACGGGCAAGCTGATCGGATACACGGACAATTACATCAAAGTCCAGTTTGACGGCGATGATGAATTACTCGGTGAAGTCTGCGCCATCCGCCTTGATGTGGCGGGGCCGGAGCTTTCGCAAGGCACATTTGTCGAGCGTCTGACCTTCACCGAAAAAGAGGAACCAGAACTTCCGACTGCACCATTTGCAGGAGCGATCGAGCTTGAGATGATCTAAGCGATCTGGTGATGAAGCGAACACCCCTCAACACAAGTTGGGGGGTGTTTGTGTTTGGGCCAGTAATGGGCAAAGCAATCGGTGGCGTATCGACATTTCTGACCGAAGAGGACGAGGTCCGCTCGCTGAAAATTTTCGAACATCGACCAAGAGATGAACATTTTTTTGCACTCCTTGTCAGAAACTAATCGAATCAAACGAAGCAGAGCCAATCGTCTGACAGCCCGTACCAACCGAACTTCTAGGAATCGGAGTGGAAGTGAGGGAAAATGTGAAGTATAATTACGGCTAGGTTTGCCAGAGGAGGAAAAACAATGAACGAGATCATCAGCCAGGCAAGAGCGGCGGTAGAAGCTGCAATTGGTTCTGTACATATTGAAGAAGGATCGTACACCCCAGTACCGGAAGCAGAGGCGACTGCGATCATCGACCATACTCTGCTCAAGGCGGACGCATCGCCCGAGGCGATCGACACGCTCTGTGCGGAAGCGAAAACGCACAATTTCTTTTCTGTCTGTGTCAATCCTGTCTACGTTTCGCGCGCTGCGAAAAATCTCGCAGGCAGTCAGGTGAAAGTCTGCACGGTCATCGGTTTTCCGCTTGGAGCTAGCACCAAGGAGACCAAAGCTTTCGAAGCGCATGATGCCGTTGAAAAAGGCGCGCATGAAGTTGACACGGTCATCCCGGTCGGCTTGCTCAAGGCGGGCGAACTGCAAGCGGTCTACGAAGACATCAAAGCGGTTGTTGAGGCGGTCGGCGACCGTGCGCTGACCAAAGTGATCATCGAAACGGCACTGCTCACCGACCATGAGAAAGCGATCGCTTCTCTGCTGTCTGTCGCAGCTGGAGCCGATTTTGTCAAAACATCGACCGGGTTTTCCACTGGCGGCGCGACTCCGGAAGACGTGCGCCTGATGCGTGCGGCGGTCGGCCCGAGCATCGGGGTCAAAGCTTCTGGCGGCGTGCGCTCGCTCGAAGATGCGGTCAACGTGATGCAGGCAGGTGCCAACCGCATTGGCTGTTCGGCAGGTGTTTCCATCGCGGAAGGCCGCTCGTCCACATCGAGCTACTAATCATCATGTGGGTGAGGTTCGATCTGGCATCAGCCAGATGACCAAGTCGGCGTACCATTTGGTGAACGGCCAGACGGCGAGCGAAGAGATCACGTTGAACAAAAGGTGCGAAGTGGCCACTTGTACGGAAATATTGTCGGCCAGCATCCGACAGAGCTCGGCCAAGCCGGAGAGAAAGGGCAGGAACACCAACACCCCAAACACGTTTAAGATGACGTGAGCAAGTGCCACGCGCTTGGCGTTGAGCGGCTGACCGAACGCGGCGATCACCGAGGTGACACAGGTTCCGATGTTGTTGCCCAGGATGATCGCAATCGCGCCTTCCAGACCGATCAACCCTTGTCCAGCCAAAACGATAGTCAACATCGTCGTCGCTGTCGAAGAGGTGATGATCGCCGTCAGCACACATCCGGCCAGCACGCCGAGCAGCGGGTGGTGGGAAGACTCGGCCAAGATGTCTTTAAACCAAGCGGTATGACTGAGCGGCTCCAAAGCCCGTTCGATCAGTTCCAGCGCCAGAAAGATCGCGGCAAACCCGAGCACTGCTAGTCCGATGTACTTGTATTTCCCTCGCAAGACTAGCGATAACACCGCACCGACGATCACAGAGGGAATGATCAACGCGTCCAAATTGAAGGAGAGCATCTGCGTGGTGAATGTCGTGCCGATGTTGGTGCCGAGAATCACGCCCAACGAGTCGGCAAATGTCATCACGCCAGCTGAGACCAGCCCGATCGAGATGATGCTGACCCCTGCGCTGGAGTGGATCAGCGCGGTCAGCACCGTCCCGGTGACGAGACCTCGCGTCGGGGTTTTCACAAAGCGGCTGATGATCTGTGGCAGGCGATCGATCGCCATGCGCTCCATACCGGTGCGCATGATCCACATTCCAGCTAAAAAACCGGACAAGCCGAGCAACAAGAGCAAGAGCGATTTCCATATCATGTGATTTACCTCCAAGACACAGACTCTCTACCACATGCTTATGCAGACTCGTCCACAGACTTGTATGATTTAAAAGGAGAACTGTCACCATGGCTAGCGTTTATCTGAACAAAAAGCGCAAAAAGCGCTTGGAAGCCGGGCATCCTTGGGTGTTCAAAGGGGAGATCGCCCGCATCGAAGGCGATCCGAACCCAGGTGACATCGTCACCGTACATGCCGCAAACGGCATGTTTTTAGCCAAAGGGTATTTCAATCCGCGCTCGATGATTCAAGTGCGCGTGATGACCTACAATCAGGAAGAAAAGATTGATCAAGCGTACTTTGTCCGCCGCATTCAAGAGGCGTGGGACTACCGCAAGCGCATGTTGCATGACACGGGCGGTTGCCGCTTGGTCTATGGAGAAGCCGATTTTCTGCCGGGCTTAGTCGTCGATAAATTTGGCGACACGCTCGTCGTGCAGATCTTGGCGCTCGGCATGGAAGTTCGCAAACAAGAGATCATCAGCGCCCTGCTGGAAGTTGTCCAGCCCAAGGCGATCTATGAGCGCAGCGATGTCGGTGTGCGCGAATTGGAGGGCTTGGAGCAGACGACCGGACTGTTGCACGGGGAACTTGATGAGACGATCGTGATTCAGGAAAACGGCCTGAAGATGATCGTCGATGTGGTGGGCGGACAAAAGACTGGCTACTTTTTTGACCAGCAGGAAAATCGAGCGGCGATCAAAGACTATGTCAAAACGGGCGTGGACGGCCAACCGGGTGCGTCCGTGTTGGAGTGCTTCTCGCACACCGGCTCGTTTACTGTGCATGCTGCTGCGTTCGGTGCCAAACAGATCACCTGTCTGGACATCTCTGAGCATGCGATCGACACGGCGATTCGCAATGTGGAGATCAATGGGATGGAAGATGATGCCGATTTTGAATTTGTCGTGGCCGATGCGTTTGAACAGTTGCGCGAGTGGGAGCGGGAAGGTCGAAAATGGGACACGGTCATTTTGGACCCGCCAGCCTTTGCCAAATCGAAGCATGCGATCGAAGGCGCGATGCGCGGCTATAAGGAGATCAACCTGCGCGGCATGAAGCTGGTTAAAGAGCGAGGCTTTTTGATCACCGCGTCGTGCTCGTACCATATGCATCCCGACCTCTTTTTGGAAACGATCGCTGAGGCGGCGATCGATGCGAAAAAAATTCTTCGCCTGGTAGAATTCCGCACGGCAGGACGTGACCATCCGAAAATTCATGGGATGGATGAAAATAATTATCTCAAATTCGCTGTTTTTGAGGTGCGAAGCCGCAAATAGCCTTGCAAACCGCGCTTTTACGCGGGTGCAAAATGTTAAATATGATGTAGTATAACGGGGAAATGTTTACTTTTATAGGTGTATGCACTATAATTGTTGGGCATTGAGCCTGCACGTCAGTTGACATTGTTTTTGCCACTATACTATAATGTCTTTTGACGGACTATTGTCTGCTCTCTGGTCTACCGAATGATGCATTCGGTATATGTAGTTGCTTGGCGGAGGGAGGGAAATCAAGGTGTCAGAAGTCAAGGTTCGCAAGAATGAATCTTTGGATAGCGCACTTCGTAGATTTAAGCGTGCTACCGCTAAGGATGGTATCCTCGCGGAAGTCAAGAAGCGCAAACATTACGAAAAACCCAGCGTCGCCCGTAAGAAAAAATCCGAGGCTGCTCGCAAGAAGAAGAAATACTAAGGAGGCAGTTTTACCATGAGTCTAACCGAACGTTTAAGCAATGATATGAAACAAGCGATGAAGGATAAAGACAAAGTCCGCTTGTCGGTTATTCGCATGGTTCGGACGGCGATCAAGAACGCTGAGATCGATAGTAAAATAACGCTTTCAGACGATGAAGTGATTGCCGTATTGAATCGCGAACTCAAACAACGTCGTGATTCCCTCCAAGCATTTGAATCTGCAGGCCGCCAGGATTTGATTGATGATGTTAAGCAGGAGATTGTAGTCCTGATGGATTATCTTCCGGCGCAATTGTCCGAAGATGAGGTCCGTGCTATCGTCAAGGAAGTCATCGCGGAGACCGGCGCTGCTGGAAAGAAGGACATGGGGAAACTGATGTCCGCGCTGATGCCCAAGGTGAAGGGGCGTGCCGATGGCAAGCTCGTGAACCAAGTGGTGCAAGCAGAACTCCAATAATGATTCGTACAAAGGAGCCATGTGTCGATTTCGACATATGGCTTTTTGTGTTTTCAAGGTGTATGCAACTTTTGGATCGTTGATCCGTACATATAGATGGGATTTCTGACAAAGGAAAGGAGGCGCCAAGATGAAGCGACTTTTCCTTGGTTTCATCATCTGTCTATTGCTTGTGGCGCCCTTTGCTGGACTGAGCGGCCCACAGGTACAGGCCGCCACGGACGGCAGTGTATTTGTGATACCGGTAGTAAATGAGATTGAAACGGGCTTGACGACCTCGTTGCGCCGAGCCTTTGCGCTGGCCGCAGAAGAGCGGGCGCAGGCGATCGTGCTCGACATCGACACGCTGGGAGGCCGCGTGGATGCGGCGATGGAGATTGGCGAGTTGATCCGCACCTCGCAAGTCCCGGTGATCGCTTATGTGCAGAGCAAGGCGATCTCCGCTGGCTCCTACATCGCGTTAAATGCGCCACACCTCGCGATGGCGCCCGGTGCGACGATCGGCGCCGCCGAAGTGCGGCAGAGCGATGGCGAACTGCCCGACCCGAAAGTGGTCGCCTTCTGGCGGGCGGAGATGGTCGCTGCTGCTGAGCACACCGGACGCGATACGAAGATCGTCGCCGGCATGGTTGACCGCAATCTGGAGATCGAAGGGCTGAAACAACAAGGCGAATTGGTGTCCCTTTCGGCGGAGCAGGCGTTGACCTATCGATTGGCCGATGGTATTTTTCCAGATTTAACGTCGGCGCTCGCCCACTATGGCTTTGAATCGGCTGAGCTGCGCGTGTACAAGCCATCGGTATCGGAGAAGATCGGGAGGTTTGTCACGCAGCCGCTGGTGATTCCGCTGTTGTTGCTGATCGGATTGATGGGGCTGACTTGGGAACTCATCGTGCCGGGCAAGGTGCTCCCCGGTTTGATCGGTGCTGGAAGTTTGGCTTTGTATTTCTGGGGCCATATGGCGGCCGGATTTGCCGGGTGGGAGTCGGTCATCCTGTTTCTGGCTGGGCTCGTGCTGATGATCGCGGAGATTTTTGTAACGGGGTTTGGTATCGTCGGCGCGCTTGGTGTGATCGCACTTGGTGCAGGGGTTGTGCTGGCGGCGTATGATACCGCATATGGTCTGAAAGCCATGCTTTTTGCCATCATTTTATCGATTGTGTTGGGCGGGGTGCTCTTTAAATATTTCGGGCATCTCGGCATGTGGAAGCGGATTATCCACACAGAGCGGCAGGAAAAAGCGAGCGGCTACGTGCCAAACCGCAGTTTCCGCCACATGATGTACCAAGCGGGCCGCACCGTCACACCGCTGCGACCGTCTGGCACCGCCGTCTTTCAGGGACAACGCTTTGACGTGGTCAGTGAAGGAGAGTGGATACCAGTCGATACGGACGTGCAGATCGTCTTAATCGAGGGGACGCGGATCGTCGTGCGCCGATTGGCATCGAATGTGGCAAATCAGGTAATACCGATGAAGGAAGAAGAGTAGGAGGAGATTTTTGATGGATGCAACGCTTATCGGTCTGTTAGTGCTGATCGCGCTTGGCGTGATCTTGCTGGCTGTGATCTTTACGTTCGTGCCGGTCATGCTGTATATCTCAGCTTGGGCGTCTGGGGTGCGCGTGCCGATCTTCACCCTGATCGGAATGCGTCTGCGCCGGGTCAGCCCGTCGTGGATCGTCAATCCGTTGATCAAAGCGCACAAAGCGGGTCTGAACCCGACCACCAATCAGTTAGAGAGTCATTTGTTGGCGGGCGGTAATGTTGACCGCGTCGTCAACGCGCTGATCGCAGCGGAGCGGGCCGACATCAATCTGGCATTTGAACGGGCAGCGGCGATCGACCTCGCAGGCCGCGACGTGCTGGAAGCGGTACAGATGTCGGTCAACCCGCGCGTCATCGAAACACCGATCGTCGCAGCCGTTGCGAAAGACGGGATCGAAGTAAAGGTGCGCGCTCGCGTCACGGTGCGCGCTAACATTGATCGCCTGGTCGGGGGCGCTGGGGAAGAGACGATTCTGGCGCGTGTCGGGGAAGGGATCGTCACCACCATCGGTTCGGCGGAAGCGCACAAGCAAGTGTTAGAGAATCCGGATGCGATCTCACAGACCGTGTTGTCAAAAGGTCTTGATGCGGGAACCGCTTTTGAAATCCTCTCCATCGACATCGCAGACGTCGATGTCGGCAAGAACATCGGGGCGGAACTGCAAACCGATCAGGCCGAAGCTGACAAACGAATCGCACAAGCGAAAGCGGAGGAGCGCCGAGCGATGGCTGTGGCCCGCGAGCAGGAGATGAAAGCATTCGTAGAAGAGATGCGCGCCAAAGTTGTCGAAGCGGAATCGGAAGTTCCGCGCGCGATGGCAGAAGCGCTGCGCACAGGCAAACTTGGCGCAGTCGATTATCTGAACTTGCAAAATTTGATGGCCGACACGGAGATGCGCAGTTCTTTCTCTACGCTCAAGGAAGACGGCTCCGCGGACGGAGACCTCACCAAAAAGTAGGTGATGCGAGATGGACTTCGGTAATTTCGGGTTCCTATTGATCATAATTGGCATCATCTGGAATGTGTATCGCAAGTATTCGAAAGCGGAGCCAAAAACGAAACCGCCCCTCGTGCAGCAGATCGAGGCGTTAACCAATGCACGTAGCACGAACGGGGTCGGAGGGCTAATCGTCGGTGCAATCATGGACGCGATCGTTGACGAGAAGCATGACGAGAAGCATGACGAGAAGCATGACGAGAAGCACGACCAGATCGATCAGGCCGAGCGAGCGCCACAAGAGCTTGCGGCAGATTTGCCGCGACTGAGTAGCGGGTCGAGTGGTGCAGGCGCACCGTCTGTGTTGGCGGGCCAGCAGCAACCGGAAACAGGAGCGGTATCAAGCGGCGGGAAATCGGTGCTGTTGAGCAAAAAAAGTCTACACAACGCACTCATCATCAGCGAGTTGCTCGGAGAACCGCGTTCCAAGCAGCCGTGGCGTCCCGGTCGCAAAACGCGCTAGAGCGGTCTACGCACAGAGCGCGCAGCATACAAAAGGAGAGACACCCTTTTCATGGGAAAGGGGAGTCTCTCTTTTTGTTTGTCTTCGTACTAGGAAGGAGCTTTCCGGCATATGTACATAGCAAAGGAGGGTGAGCGCTGTGCGCACCACGTGGCGTCAACGGGTAAAAAAACTGGCCGCCGAAATGTTAGACGTGCCAAAAGACTCGCTCCTCGATCTGCCCCGCATCACCCTCATCGGTGGACTGCAACTGTATGTGGAGAATTATCGCGGTGTCAAAGAGTTTCGAGATGACTTGCTACGATTAGCACTTACGCAAGGCGAACTGCAGGTGCATGGCAAGGAACTGACGATCAAAGCGATCTTTCCAGCCGAAGTCGTGATCGAAGGAAACATCTCTGGCATCCAATACAAAGAATAAGCCGTTACAGGAGGAACTGCTCATGATCGGAAGGTGGTTGCTTGACTTTTGGCGGGGCTATGTTGTCGTAACCTTGCGGGGCGAACGCATCCCGGAGCTTTTGAACAGAGCAACAGCACAGGGCATCCTGTTTTGGGAGATCAAACAGGTTGGTGAAAACGTCTATCGGCTGCGCATGCACCGAGAAGATGTCAAGGAACTGCGCAGTTTGTTGAGCAAAACACGCACGCGCATTCATTTTGAACGCAAACTGGGAATGCCATTTTTGGCGTGGCGGGCGTGGCGGCGAAAGTTTTTCGTCGCAGGCGCCCTCACTTTTCTTGTCGGGCTCTATGCGCTGACCTCATTTGTCTGGGAGGTCCAAGTGGTGGGCGACCTGAAGGAAGTGCAGGAGGAGCGCATTTTACAGGCGGCGTCCGAAATCGGGATTCGCCGTGGCATTCTGATCGGCAAACTGCCCGATACGGACATTTTGCAGAATCGATTGTTGGACAAAGTACCGGAGCTCGTCTGGAATGGGATTCAAATTCAAGGCACCAAGATCACCATCCAAGTCGTCGAGAGAGTGCCAGGTGTCCAAGAACCGTCCAACCAGCCACAAAACATCGTCGCCACCAAACAAGGGGTGATCAAACAGATCCAAGCGCACCGCGGCGTGGCGGCCGTCAAACGTGAGACGTTCGTAAAACCGGGGCAGGTGCTGATCTCCGGAGCGTTGATCGATGGCAAGACGAACGTGCATGCCGCAGGGATAGTCAAGGCGGCCGTCTGGTATACGTCCAAGCTCACCGTACCGCTGAATACGACGCGTCAAGCTTATACGGGCGAAGCGGTGGAGAAGCATTTCCTGACCTTCTTTGGCCATCCGGTACAAATCTGGGGCTATGGAAAAATCCCTTATGAGAAGACGGAGGAGATCGAGCAGGACAAGGTGCTGAAAATCGGTGACTTTGTCTTCCCGATTCAGTACAGGCACACCACCTATCGCGAAGTCAATGAAGAAAAGGTGACCTTGACTCAGGAGCAGGCTGAAAAAGAAGCACTCCGACTGGCAAGAATAGATCTTCAGGGTAAAATTGGTGAAGATGGCACATTCACAACACAAAAAGTTTTGCGGAGTACTATAAAAGATGGTAATTTAGAGGTAGAAGTGTTCAGTGAAGTCTTAGAGAATATCGGAAAACCGCAAGGATATGCATCGGCACCTACGCCGGAGAAATAGAAGCTCGGACCAAAGGAGTGGAACTGAGGATTGGACAACCAACTTGTCACCAAAAAGCTGGCTTTGCAAGACAATCATGAGGCGACACAGCTGTTCGGCCCTCATGACGCCCATCTCAAGCAAATCGAAAGTGAATTTGCAACCAAGATTCATGTGCGCGGCATTGAGATCACGATGAATGGCGAACAAGAAGAGATCGAAGTACTGGAAAGCCTGTTCTCCGTGTTGCTCAAGCTGATTCGCAAAGGGCAAGCGATCAAAGAGCGCGACGTCGCCTATGCGATCAAGCTGGCACGAACCGCGTCGGCCGAACAGCTTTTGGAACTGTACAGCGAAGAGATCGCCGTCACCTACAAGGGCAAATCGATCCGCATCAAAACGCTCGGTCAGCGCGATTACATCCGCTCGATCAAAAAGCGCGACATCGTCTTTGGCATCGGTCCGGCAGGGACAGGGAAAACGTATCTCGCCGTGGTCATGGCGGTCACCGCTTTGAAAAAAGGCGAAGTGAAAAAGCTGGTGCTGACCCGCCCGGCGGTGGAGGCGGGTGAGAACCTCGGCTTTTTGCCCGGTGATTTGCAGGAGAAGGTCGATCCGTACTTGCGCCCGCTCTACGATGCGCTCTATGATGTGCTGGGTCCGGAGAACACGGCGAGGTATATGGAGCGGGGGATCATCGAAGTCGCGCCGCTCGCCTATATGCGCGGACGAACGCTTGAAGATTCGTTTGTGATTATGGATGAAGCGCAGAACACCACGCCGGAACAAATGAAAATGTTCTTGACGCGGCTTGGTTTTGGGTCGAAAATGGTCGTCACAGGGGACGTGACCCAAATCGACCTGCCGCGGGGGAAATTATCCGGTTTGAACGAAGCAGTTCGCATTTTGAAAAAAGTCGAGGACATATCGTTCATCTTCCTGACTGAGCAAGACGTTGTGCGCCACCATTTGGTGCAAAAGATCATTCAAGCGTACGACGTCGAGCAAAGTTGAGCGATTGACCCGGCAAGGAAAAGGTAAGGAGAAGAAGCCATGATGAGGAGCAATCTGCTGAAGAATATTCGACAGATCACACTAAGTCCAGAAACCAAAAAAAGCCGCTCCTTGCGGGTGACGATCTATGTCGTTCTTACGGTGCTCCTTTATTTTCTTTTTATCGGGAACATGCTGCCGGAACGGTATGACTATCATGTCGGTTCGATCGCAGAAAAGCAGATCAAAGCAGCGACCGATGCTGTTGACAAGCGGGCGACCGAACGTGCGCGCGAAGAGGCGGCCAGCAAGATCACCCGTCAGTATAACCGCAACACTGCGGTGGAGCTACGGGCGATTGAGAATCTGGACAAATTTTTCGAAACGGTCAAGCGGGTGCAAATCGATCCCGCTTATACCGAGGCGGACAAGTTGGAGCAGATTCGCAAAGCCAACCTGCAGGCGATGGTCAAAGACGAGCAGCTCAAAAGTTTTCTCGCTCTACCTGCTGACAGTTTGCAAAGCGTGAACAAAGAAGCGGCACGCATCGCTGACAATATTTACTCCGAAGAGATCTACGAAGAGACGATGCCGGTGATCGATCAAAAGCTCGATGCCCAACTCGGCTATTCGGAACTCGACCGTGAGAAGCGGATGATCGTCAAGGAACTGGTCAAGACGGTGATTCGTCCGAACATGATCTACGACAAGGATGAGACGCTTAAAAAGCGTCAGGAAGCGATGCAAAACGTCTCACCGACGATGATCTACATGGGTGAGATCATCGCGAAGGAAGGCGAGCGGATCGACGAAGACATCTACTCCAAGCTGAAAGACCTCAAGCTGACCGACGAGGAACCGAACTACCTGATGTATTTCGGGTTTGCCGGATTTATCGTGCTCTGGACGCTGGTGCTCGCTTTCTATCTGGAGATGACGGGGTCTAAGGTGGGCAAGAACAACTTGCTCTTGCTCTGCTTGGCGATCATCATCGTGCTGACGGCGGCGGGGATGAAAGTGTTGTCGCTCGGCGAATCGCTCGGATTTACCACCATCGGCTATCTGACGCCTGTGGCGATGGGCACGATGTTGGTGACGATCCTCTTCGATGCCCAGCTTGGCATCATGCTCGCCTTTATGTTTGCACTGTTCACCGGAGCGGCTTTTGATTCGAAGTTTCAGTTTGTGGTGGTGTCGTTCATCGCAGGGCTCGTCGGCACATTTGCCGTCTCCCGCGTCAAGCATCGCATGGTGATCATGCGCGCAGGCTTTATCATCGCCGGGATCAATCTGGTGACGATCTCAGTCATGCAGGCGTTGGGCTCTTCTGGCACCGAGGTCAGCCAATATTTGCAATCGCTGCTCTTCGGGATCATCTCCGGCCTGTTCACCGCCGTTGTCACGATCGGTGTGTTGCCGTTTTTGGAAAGCTCATTTGGAATCCTCACGCCGATTTCGTTGCTGGAGTTGTCCAACCCGAACCATCCGCTGTTGAAAAAACTGCTGATGGAAGCGCCTGGCACCTATCACCACTCGCTGATCGTCGGCAACCTCGCCGAAGCGGCAGCCGAAGTGGTCGGGGCTGACCCGCTGCTTTGCCGGGTCGGGGCGTACTACCATGATGTGGGCAAGATGAAGCGGCCGCTGTTCTTCATCGAGAATCAGCTATCCAAAGACAATCCGCACGACAAGGTAGCACCGAGCCTGTCGCATCTGATCATCACCTCCCATGTGCGCGATGGTTTGGAAATGCAGGAGGAGCACCGTCTGCCCAAGCCGATTCGCGACATCTGCGAACAGCACCACGGCACGACGATCCTCTGGTTCTTCTACAACAAAGCGCTGGAGCAGGACAAGAGCGGGACGATCAACGTCGATGATTTCCGCTATGACGGGCCGAAGCCGCAGTTTAAAGAAGCGGCGATCGTCATGCTCTGTGACGCTGTCGAAGCGGCGGTGCGCTCGATGAACCGTCCGACGCCCAACCGCATCGAATCGGTGATTCACAAGATTTTCAAAGACCGTTTGAATGACGGGCAACTGGACGAATGCGATCTGACGCTGAAAGATCTCGACAAGATTTCCGATGCCTTTTTACGCACGTTAAACGGCATCTATCATGCGCGGATTGAATATCCGGAACTGCCAAAGACAAACTAATCTCATTCAGCCTGTCCTTACATGTCGCATGATAAAGGAGTCACTGCAATGGAACCTGTTCAGATCACGGTAGAAATCCTTGATGAGTATGGAGAATCGTTCGAATTTGCTCTGTCCGATCTCTTGAACAACGCGCTGGAACATGCGGCGCGCCATGAAAATATTTCCACAGGTGAAGTGGTGATCTCACTTGTGGACGATGAGCGCATTCAGGAACTGAACCGCACCTATCGCGGCAAGGATGTGCCGACCGATGTGTTATCGTTTGCGATGATGGACGAGGGCGTTGGAGAGCCGGAGATCTTCTTCGACCCGGAAGATGCAGAGCAGTTGGAAGAGGACGATATGTTGGGCGACATCATCATCTCCGTGCCGACTGCGAAACGTCAAGCGGAGGAGTACGGGCACAGCGTCGAGCGGGAACTGGCGTTTCTGGCCGTGCACGGCTTTTTGCACCTGATCGGTTATGATCATGGTACAGAAGACGAGGAAAAGGAGATGTTCTCCCGCCAAGATGCGATCATGCTCGCAGCGGGAATCACGCGGGGGTGAAGCCCGGGATGTTTTCGAGCAACAAGCTGATCAGAAGCTTTTCCTATGCGATTGAAGGCATGACACATGCCTTGACGACCCAGCGCAACATGCGTATCCATTTTGTCGTTGCGCTTTTGGCCATGATTTTAAGCTTGGTACTCGACTTGAGCAAGCTTGAGATCGTGCTGGTCTTTTTCTCCATCATCGCGGTCGTGGCCGCCGAGTTGTTTAACACGGCGATCGAAGCGGTCGTCGATCTTACGACCAGCGACTATCATCCGCTCGCCAAAATTGCCAAAGATGTGGCGGCAGCAGCCGTCCTGCTTACGGCAGTACACGCGGTGATAGTCGGCTTTTTTGTCTTCTTTGATAAATTGTTCCCGCCAAAACTTCGTGACTTGAATGACACGGGGGAGATGGCAATCTACGTGGCGTTCATACCGCTTGGCATGCTGGTGTTGTTGTTGATCTCTTGGCGGGCGTACACACGATTTAAAAAGCAGGGGTGAGCTATATGGAGCATTTGGAACTGGTGAAATTGGCAAAAGGAGCGCGGGAACGGGCGTATGTGCCGTACTCGAAGTTTCCGGTCGGCGCGGCGCTTTTGCTGGCCGACGGGGAAGTGGTGACCGGCTGCAACATCGAAAATGCGGCGTTTCCGTTGTGCTGCTGTGCAGAGCGCACGGCCATTTTTAAAGCCGTGTCAGAAGGTAAGTCGAAGATTCAAAAGATTGCCGTGGTGGCCGATACGGACGGTCCAGTATCACCGTGCGGGTCGTGCCGTCAAGTGATGGCCGAATTCTGTGCAGCCGATACGCCGGTCATCCTGTCGAATCTGAACGATTCGGTGCGTGAGACGACGGTAGGCGAATTGCTGCCATTTGCTTTTCAAAAGGAGGACTTTGTGGAGTGAGTAAACAAGAGACCAAGCAAAAGACACGCTCTGGATTTGTTGCGATCGTCGGGCGCCCTAATGTAGGGAAATCGACGTTGATGAACTACATGGTGGGTCAAAAAGTGGCGATCACCGCCGATAAGCCGCAGACAACGCGCAACCGAATTCACGGGGTTGTCACGCATGAAGGCAACCAGATCATCTTCATGGACACTCCTGGTATACATAAACCGAAGCATCGCTTGGGTGAACACATGGTCAAAGTGGCCGTGCAAACGCTGCGCGAAGTGGAGGCCGTCCTGTTCCTCGTTGACGCGACGATGCCCAAAGGGGCCGGGGACGAGTACATCATCGAAATTTTGAAAAATGTCAAAGACACGCCGATCTACTTGGTGATCAACAAGATCGACCTGATCGAGAAAGAAAAATTGCTGGAGATCATCACCAGCTACAAAGATGAGTTCCCGTTTGCTGAGATCATCCCGATTTCGGCCGTCGCAGGGGACAATGTGGAACGGCTGCGCGATCTGCTCTTGAACCTGCTGCCTGAAGGACCGTTTTACTACCCGCCCGATCAAGTGACCGACCATCCGGAGCGCTTTATTGTCGCGGAGTTGATCCGCGAAAAGGTGTTGCACCTGACGCGCGAAGAAGTGCCGCACTCGGTCGCGGTGGAAGTGGAACAGATGCAGTTGAAGGAAGATCGGAACATGTTGTACATCCATGCAGCGATCTACACAGAACGCGATTCGCAAAAAGCGATTATCATCGGCAAGCAAGGCTCCGTGCTGAAAAAAGTCGGGTCGATGGCTCGGCAGGACATTGAAAAATTGCTCGGTTCAAAAGTCTACTTGGAGCTGTGGGTCAAGGTGAAGGCGGACTGGCGCAACCGGGAACATATGTTGCGCAACTTCGGATTTACCGAGGAATAAGCGGTCATTCATCCAATCATCTCTGGCAGCATTTCCATAGTATAGGGTAAAGGTCGATTGCGAACTATAGGGTTACGATGTTTGGCAGCACCCTCACTCTTGGAAGAAAGGATGAGCTGCATGAGAGATCTTTCGTGGCGATATTTCGAGAGTACAGGTGAGATTGATGCCTATCTTCTCTATAAAGCATGTCAGAACTTGAACCAGGACTGCGGTTGTGATGTGGCAGAGCAGAACTTCGAACATGAGTTGGAGGCACGCACGGAGTAGCTTTTGTTTGACGGGATGAAAGAGGCTGTCCTATGAAAAAAGTGGAAGCGATTGTGTTGCGCACAGTCGATTATGGGGAGAGTAACAAAATACTGACCTTGCTGTCCGATACGCATGGGAAATTTGGAGCGATGGCGCGTGGGGCCAAAAAGCCACAAAGCCAATTAAACTCTATCTCTCAGCCCTTCGCCTATGGGATGTACATGGTGGCAATCGGTGAAGGACGTGGGATGGGCACGATCATTCAAGCTGAACTCCATGAGTCGTTTCGGGCGATTCGCGAGGATTTGTTTAAAGCTGCCTATGCGTCCTATGTAGTCGAACTTGCAGACCGTTTTGTCGAGGAGCGAGAACCTTCGCAAGGCGTCTTTCTGCTCGTGCTGACGATGCTGACCCATCTGGAGGATGGCAAAGACCCAGAGATTCTCGTCCGGCTGTGCGAGATGAAAATGCTCGATCTAGCCGGAATTCGGCCTGAACTGCATCATTGTGCACACTGTTACAAGCCGCTTATGCAGGCGGTGCGCTTCAGCATCATCCATGGCGGCCCTCTGTGCGGGGATTGCCATCATAGCGATGAGCGGGCGATCTGGATCAAGCCAGTGACTCTCAAGCTGTTGCAGACGTTTCAAGGCATGGATGTCAGGCGGCTTGGTGACATCAAGGTCGGCAATGATGTACGACTGCAATTGGGCAAAGTGATGAAACAGTACATCGATGAATATAGTGGTGTGACCTTCAAATCGCGTACGTTTTTAGAACAACTCCATAAGTACGATCTTTAATCGAAGCTGGTTTGTGGAGGAGTGAGGACGATGGCAGACCCAATGCTGGAAAAAGTGGATATTTTGCGCAAACGGTTTCAGATTTCCTACCGCGAGGCGTATGACGTGTTGCAACAAAGCGGTGGCAATGTGGTACAGGCCTGCATCGACTTGGAAAATCGAACGGCCGACACCGGCGTGGCCGGGCAGTTGGAAGAGCGAATTCAAGTGATGGGGAAGGATCTGGTCGAAAAGATCCAAGACATCGTGAAAACGGGACAAGCGTCGATGATTCGCGTGATCCGTGGAGGAAAGACGGTGTTGACGATTCCGGCGGCAGTTGGTGCTGTCGGAGCGTTGATCTTCCCGTATCTGGCTGTGGTTGGGACGGCAGCGGCGGTGGCAGCACGCTATGAGATCGTCATCGACAAGCGGATGAAACAAGTCGCAGAGGCAGATACGGGACATTGTCCCAGCATTGTGAATGTGCATCATGAGACGAAGGAAAACAATTACGCTGTCGCCCCATCCTAAACGGGGGAGATAGAACAAGCATCGTCAAAGCGCAGGAACAGGCAGGTACCGCAGCAAGTTGGCGGCACCTGCCTTTTTTGCTGGGTTCTGTGTCCCTGTACCTGTCAGCAAGTCGGGCGTGCGCATATTGCTAGTAGAAAGGAGAGGGGGTGGCCCTACTTGGAGCGCAAGCGTTTGGGCTTAAAATTGGACGCGGATTCGAAACGAGAGATGATCGAGACGATGATGTCCCACCTGAAGCCAGAGCAGATGACCGACACGATGCGAGGACTCCTCCAGCAAGTGAAAGGGACCGAAACTGTTGCGGAGGATTCGGACTCTGTGGAAGAAGCGGATACCTAATTGAACGAAAAAGTGACATCCCCAAGGGATGCCACTTTTCTTTTTATGAGGTTGCGGTCGGTTCGGATTGAACCGGCCTTGGTTCACTCGTTTTGGCTGGGCGGAAGCGCAGATACACCATGAACAACAGCGCAATCACTACGACTGACAAGCTTGTCCATTGCGCTGCGGTCAGTCCGGCAAACCGATCGGAGTCACCGCGCAGGAATTCTAGCGCAAAACGGCCAACCGAGTACAGGATGTTGTACAACAAGAACAGGTAACCGGTCGGAACTCCGCGCATTTTGATCAAGAACAACAGCGCTAACACGATCAGATCCCATTGGCCTTCCCATACCTCAGCGGGCCAGAGCGGCTGTGAGCCGTAGGTGGCATAGGCGAACGTGCCTTCCGGATAGACGAGGCCAAAGTCACTGCCCGTCGGCGAGCCGAACGCATCGCCGTTCATGAAACAGGCGATTCGGCCGATCGCTTGTCCCAAAATAATGCCAGGTGCGACAATGTCAGCAAATTCCCAGAAGAGGATCTTGTTGCGCCACGTGTACAAGCCCCCGCCGATAAAGCCGCCGACCAGACCACCTTGGATCGACATGCCGCCGTTCCAGATCGCAAAAATTTCACCGAGATTCTGTGAATACATGTCCCATTCGAAAAAGAACACTTGCCACAGCCGCGCACCGATCAGCGATCCGATGATGGCCCAGATCGCCATCCCCGAGACATGATCTTCATACTTGCGCTCCTGTTTGGCCATATAGCTGGCCATGCCGATCGCAAGCAAGATGGAGATTGCGACGATCGTACCGTAGGCCCGAATCGGGTAGTCTCCGATATAAAATAAGATTTGATGCACTGCGCATTTCCTCCTCATGTGCCTGATCAGCTCAGTATCATAGAAATATTGTAGCCGACCTTGAAGCAGAAAGGAAGGTGTGTCTACTTACACTACGCCTTGACGATCAGGATGGAACCGACCACAATAAGGACACAGCCTGCCGCGATACCGAGCGTCACTTTCTCTTTCAAGAAAATGGCGGCGAGAATCAGCGTGAACACGATGCTCAGGCGGTCGATTGGTGCCACTTTGGAAGCGGCCGCCTGTTGCAAGGCACCAAAGTAAAACATCCAAGAGGCGGCGCCAGCGAGCCCGGAGAGCACGATAAACATCATTGGCTTCCAAGTGATGTCCCGCACCTGCCCGATCGTGCCGTTGCAGGTGATGAACAGCAAGGTCGCACCAGCCATCACCACGGCGCGCACAGCCGTTGCCACATTGGAGTCGATGCCTTTGATCCCCACCTTCCCCAAGATCGCCACAAAGGAAGCGAACAGCGCTGACAGCAGCCCATAGATCAACCAAGACATATGAAAATGGCCCCCTTTGCCAACCAGATCTTGTTTTTGGTATGCGCAGGTCGGGCCGAATTTAAACTTTTTGTGCAAACATTACCGAGGATATGAGCCCTATTACCAAAGTACAAGGAGGCGACGAATGTGAATTTAGTTTTCCCGTCAGCAGAACACAAAGAAGCCGTTATACATTTTTATGACGAAATAAAAAACGACGAGGACCATATTATTGGATTTGGTGCGTTTGAAGATTACGAGTCGTGGCTTGCGATGATGCAGAACAGGTTGACTGGCAAAGATCTGCCTGAACACATGGTCAAAGAAACTTACTATTTGTGCTTTGACGAAAACAGGCTAATCGGCGTTTTGAGTATCAAGCATGAACTGAACGCCTATCTTTTGCAATTCGGTGGTCACATCGGTTATGCTGTCCGCACGTCCCAGCGCCGGAAAGGATATGCAACGGCAATATTTGCGGCGGCTCTCGAAAAAGCCAGAGAACTCGGAATCGATAAAATCCTTGCCGTATGCGACAAGAGGAATATCGCCTCCGCAAAAACCATTTGCAAAAACGGCGGTATTCTGGAAAACGAGATCTATGACCCAGACGAGGAACTTATGGTACAAAGATATTGGATTACGTGCAGATAAAACCCAAAATAGTACATTCGCATATCTAACCTTGAACCCCCTTGGCAGAAAGTGAACCCTCTATACACATTTTGAACTCCCTAATTCTTTCGAAGGTAACAATGACAGACCTGCTACATAGGGTATTTATTAGGAAACGAAAGCAAAACGGCCGCAACTCCGAAAGGAGCAGTGGCCGTTTTGTGTACACAATTTCGCTTGCACCAATCATGCATTTTGCATATGCTGTCATCGCAAACAACTTTGCTAACAAAGTTGCTAATATAATGGGCATTGTGCGGTTTCACGGGATGAAAATTGTTCCTTTGTTCGCCGTGGTCAGATGAGATGTGGCAATAATGGAAAAGACGATGTTTGAGCACTTGTCACACCGATGTTACAATAATAAGATGTACTATATAGTACGATTATCACGATATTGTATGTCACATTTCATTCGAGCGATAAAAAGGTGGTGGACACCATCGATCTGACCAAACGCCAAGGACAAATCCTTGAGATCGTGCGCGAAGAAGGGCCGATCACAGGTGAGCAGATCGCAGATAAACTGGGACTGACCAGAGCGACACTGCGTCCAGATCTGGCGATTTTGACGATGGCCGGTTTCTTAGAAGCTAGACCGCGTGTCGGGTATTTTTACGCCGGAAAAAAATCCGGCCAGATTTTTGGAGAACAGCTCCGCAAACTACAAGTGAAGCAGTACAAATCTGTTCCAGTCGTAATCAACGAAGACGCGTCCGTCTACGATGCGATCGTTATGATGTTTATGGAAGATGTGGGCAGTATTTTTGTGGTGAAAGAGCAAGGCATCTTGTCGGGTGTCATCTCACGCAAGGATTTGCTGAAGGTGGCGATCGGCAATCAGGACACGCATAAAGTGCCAGTGTCGCTGACGATGACGCGGATGCCGAACATCGTGACGCTGGCACCAGAGGACAGCGTGTATGAAGCGGCAAAGCGCTTGATCGACTATGCGATCGACTCAATCCCGGTCGTGCGGCCGATCGATGATGCGGGCAAGCAATTGGAAGTGGTCGGCCGGTTTACGAAAACAACAATCGCCAAGATCTTTGTCGAGCTTGGTGAGATCAATGAAGTATAGGAGGAATGCGCATGACGCCGATCGTGTATGTAATCTCTGACTCTGTTGGCGAGACGGCCGAATTTGTGGTGCGTGCCGCCGCTAGCCAATTTAACGGGAGCCGTGCTGAGATCAGACGGATTTCCTACGTGGATGATATGGAACCGATTCGGGAGACGGTGCAGGCGGCCAAGGAGATTGGGGCATTGATCGCCTATACGCTGGTCATTCCGGAATTAAAAGAAGGACTGGTGCGAGAGGCGCAGGAGCATGGTGTGACGGCTGTCGATATCATGGGGCCGATGGTGTCCGCCTTTCAGTCAAACTTTCAAGCGGAGCCGAAGAATCGCCCAGGCTTGTTGCATCAGCTGGACGATGAGTATTTCCGCCGTGTGGAAGCGATCGAGTTTGCTGTCAAGTACGATGATGGCAAGGACCCGCGCGGTCTGTTGCGCGCCGATGTGATTTTGATCGGTGTTTCGCGTACATCGAAAACACCGCTGTCGATGTTCTTGGCCCACAAGCGGCTGAAAGCGGCGAACGTGCCGCTGGTGCCGGAGGTAGAACCGCCAGAGGAATTGTTTGAGGTGTCGCCGCATAAAGTGATCGGCTTGACGATCTCGGTGGGCGAGCTCAATCTGATCCGCACGGAGCGTTTGAAGGCGCTGGGATTGCGAGAAGAGGCGAACTACGCCGCGTTTGAACGGATCAAGTTGGAACTGGAGTATGCGGAGCGGATCATGAAAAAGATCGGCTGCCCGATGATCGATGTTTCGAACAAAGCGGTCGAGGAGACGGCGAGCATCATCTTGGATCAGATTAAGCGGGGGAGCCGCAGATCGTGATCGTAAGCTTTGCAGAAGGCAGCATCGATCAAGCCTGTCTGCTCGGCAACAAAGGGGCTCGCTTGGCAGATCTGATGCGACTGGGCTGCCGCGTGCCAGACGGTTTCACGTTGACGACAGAAGCGTGCCGTGCTTTTTATGAGGCAGGGGAGGTACTGACGTCGGACATTGAAGAGCATCTCTTCGCCGCGCTTGGCGAGTTGGAATGTCGGACGGGCAAACGGTTTGGCGACCCGTCCAACCCGCTTCTGCTCGCGATTCGCTCCGGCAGCCCCGAATCGATGCCCGGCATGATGGACACGATTCTCAACCTCGGGCTGAATGATGCGGTCGTGCAAGGATTGGCTGAACGGACGAGTGACGCTGAATTTGCAGCAGACTGTTACCGCCGCTTTCAACAGATGTATCGGACCATTGCCACCGATGTGATCCCAAACGATCCGAAAGAGCAGTTGCTTCGCGCTGTGGCGGCGGTGTTCGCCTCGTGGAACAACCGCAGAGCTGTGGTGTATCGACGCATACACGGCATCTCCGATCAATTGTTTACGGCGGCGAATGTGCAGGAGATGGTGTTTGGCAATCTGGGAACGCGATCGGCATCTGGTGTGGTGTTTTCACGCCATCCATCGACCGGTGCACCAGCGTTATACGGCGAAACGCTGCTGGGAGCTCAAGGTGACGATGTGGTGTCGGGTATGGTTACTCCGCATGGCATCGAGTTGTTAGAAGAGCGGATGCCTGACGTGTACGCGGAGCTTGTTGCGACCGTAGCTCACGTGGAAGCACATTACCAAGATATGCAGGAGATCGAATTTACTGTCCAGCAAGGAATTCTTTTCCTCCTGCAAACGCGGGATGGCAAACGCACGACCGAAGCGGCTGTGAAAATCGCCGTCGATCTGGTGCGCGCAGGTCTGGTGGACAGACGGATCGCTCTACAGCGCGTCGAGAGCGATGCATTCCAGCAACTGCTGCATCTTCGTCTTGACCGCACAGCAGTGGCAGTTCCGCTGGCGAGTGGCATTCCGGTCGTGCATGGCGCTGTGGTCGGCGCCATCGCGCTCGACAGCGAAACTGCGCTTACCAAGAGCCGGGCCGGACATTCGGTATTGCTCGTCCGGCGCGAGACCGACCCGAACGATTATGAGGCGATGACAGTAGCGAGTGGTATCCTCACCGCCTTTGGCGGCTCGACCTCGCACGCGGCAGTCACGGCCAGACCACTTGGCGTACCTTGCATCGTCGGGTGTGCGGCGATCTCGATCGACCTAAAACGGCGAACGATCCAGATTGGTCACCACACCTTCGCGGAGGGCGAACTGCTGACTCTTGACGGGGAGTCGGGGTGTGTCTATGCAGGCGCATTGCCATTGACCGAGCCTGAACTTCTGCCAGAAGTCGCCGTTTTTCGCGCCTGGTTGAACGCTGAAAAACAAGGATAAACCCCTGCGATTCGTTCAGGGGTTTTTCTCGATGTTGTGAATTTTTTGTGTCAAAGTATTGAGGAGGGGTAAGTTGGAAGGATTTTTTTGCGAAAGAGGCGTACATATTTAAGAAATATCGTTTTTTCTCTTGACAAATCACCCAAGATGCTGTTCAAAGCGGAATATTTTTGTAGAAGCGAGTCTATACTAGGGACGTACTTTGGAGGCTTATGACAAATCGTTCTTAGGTAGGAAGATTTTTTGTCGAAACATGTCTGATTGAGGTTTTTTCAGAAGGAAATCACAACACCTCGTAGAATAACTTTGCCTTGGTACACGATTCTGTGCGCTCGATTTTGTAGGAGACGAACAGAAGGAGATTGTTGAATGTTGGCGAATATTTTACGTACTCAATGACAGACGAGGGTGATGTCGTATGAAAAAGCGTCTGCCTGAGGAAATCATCGAACGAGTACGTCAGCACTTCGACATTGTCGATGTGGTCGGTGAATTTGTGCCTCTGAAGAAGAGCGGCCGCGGGTATATGGGTTGCTGTCCTTTCCACAATGAGAAATCGCCGTCTTTTTCCGTCTCGCAAGACAAACAGCTTTACCATTGTTTTGGCTGCGGAGCGAGCGGCAACCTCTTCTCTTTCCTGATGGATAAGGAAGGGATCACGTTTTTCGAAGCGGTGGAGCAACTGGCCAAGCGGGCTAACATCGCGCTTCCTGTCGAAGAGTTGGAAGACATCGATTCGCCTGAGTACAAGCGGCGCAAGGAGATGTTTCGCGCCCATGATTTGGCGGCAAAATACTATCACCACATCCTGATGAACACAGATGCAGGGCTGCCGGGGCTTCAGTATCTCGAATCGCGCGGGATCACCAAGACGATCATCGAGACGTTCCAGCTTGGCTATGCACCGAACGATTGGGATGTGCTCGTTAAGTTCCTTAAGAAGCGTGGATTTGCCGAAGATTTGCTCGTCGAAGCAGGTTTATTGTCGCAAAGCGAGAAATATAAAGGCAGATACTACGACAAGTTCCGCTATCGTGTGATGTTTCCGATCCATGACGGGCAGGGACAGGTGATTGGATTTGGCGGACGGATTCTCGAAAAAGGGGAGCCCAAGTACCTCAACTCTCCGGAGACGCCGTTGTTTTCAAAAGGACGCCATCTCTACAATTTGCATCGGGCCAGACCCGTGATGCGCCAAGAAGGACGGGTCATCCTGTTAGAAGGCTACATGGATGTGATCATGGCATTCCAGCACGGCATGCCAAATACGGTCGCCGCCTTGGGAACCGCCTTGACCAACGACCAAGTTCGCTTGTTGCAACGCAATGTGGAAGAGATCGTCATGATGTACGACGGTGACGCTGCCGGTCAGAAAGCAGCCCTTCGATCGTCCGAAGTCATCAAAGAATCTGGTGCAGCAGTCAAAGCAAGGGTCGCCACCATCCCTGATGGATTGGACCCGGATGATTTTCTGAGGAAGTATGGTAAAGATGCGTTCGTCCGTGTCGTGCTCGACAACTCAAGCTCGATGACGGCGTTTCGCATGCATTCGCTTCGAAAAGAGTTCAACCTTGGCACACAAACAGGCAAGGAAGATTACATCAAAGAAGTGATTCACAAACTGCTCGTTCAGGTCAACTCACCTATTGAACTGGAAACGTTACTTCGTGAACTGAGTGAAGAGTTCGGCTACCCGAAAGAGGCGTTGGAGAAGGAACTTCTGCTCGCGAAGAAAAGCCCTCCTGCGGGGGATAAACCTGACAGGAAGTGGAATACTAATAGAAATAATGCGGGTGAAGTGAGCTTTGCAGGCACAGGAAAATTGTTGCCGGCTCATATCAACGCAGAGCGGAAACTCCTTACTTATATGTTAATCGATGAAGGGGTAGCAAGACAAGTTCAATACGCGTTGGCTGATGAATTTTCTGTGGATGAGCACGGGGCGCTTGCCGCCCATCTTTACGCCTACTATGCAGAACACACCCAAGCGAACCCGTCGCTGTTCATCAGCGGCTTAGAGGATCGCGAGTTGTTAAAGCTGTCCACTGCACTCATGATGGAAGCGGACCATTTAGATCGGCGCTCCGATCGTGTCGATGCACTGGTACACGAATATATCCAATGCATCAAGGTGTATCATTTGCAATTGGAAATGAAACGTTATGAACGGCAGATGATCGATTATGGAAATCGAGGCGACACAGAAGGAATGCAGGCGGCATATGACGAAATGAATCGTGTGAAGTCAATCATTCAATCTCTGGATAATGCGCAAGCCGATATATAAACGTTTGTTAACTACTCCTTAGGGAAGGAGGGGTCGGGATGGTGAAAAAGGTGAAAGACACAGATACTCAACAGATGTCTCTTGAAGAAGTAAAACAAATGCTTACCGAAGTAGGGAAGAAGCGTGGCGTGATCACCTACAGTGAGATCATGGACAAACTTTCTCCGTTCGATCAGGATTCGGATCAAATCGATGAATTCTTTGACCACCTCTCGGAGCAGGGGGTTGAGGTGATCAACGAAACAGACGATGAATCGTCGTTCGCAGATGATGATGACGATGACGATGACGACGATGAAAACGGCCCGAAGAATCTCGATGATGAAGAAGAGTTTGACCTTGAAGATCTGAGCGTACCGCCGGGGATCAAGATCAATGATCCGGTACGCATGTATCTCAAAGAGATCGGTCGCGTGCCGTTGCTTTCGGCAGAAGAGGAGATCAGTCTCGCGCTGCGCATCGAAAAAGGGGATGAAGAGGCGAAGCGCCGTCTGGCAGAAGCGAACTTGCGATTGGTTGTATCCATCGCTAAGCGTTATGTTGGCCGAGGGATGCTGTTCCTTGATTTGATTCAAGAGGGGAACATGGGTCTGATCAAAGCTGTTGAGAAATTTGATCATCAAAAAGGTTTCAAGTTCTCCACGTACGCAACTTGGTGGATTCGCCAGGCGATCACGCGTGCGATCGCAGACCAAGCCAGGACGATTCGGATTCCTGTTCATATGGTGGAAACGATCAACAAGTTGATCCGCATTTCCCGCCAGCTTCTGCAAGAATTGGGGCGCGAACCTTCCGCGGAAGAGATCGCTGCAGAAATGGACATGAGCCCGGACAAAGTCCGCGAGATTTTGAAAATCGCGCAAGAGCCGGTCTCGCTCGAAACGCCGATCGGTGAAGAGGACGATTCCCATCTCGGTGACTTTATCGAAGACCAAGACGCACTGGCTCCGGCCGACGCAGCTGCTTATGAATTGCTCAAAGAGCAGTTGGAAGATGTGCTCGATACGCTGACAGAACGTGAAGAAAACGTGCTCCGCCTGCGCTTCGGTCTCGATGATGGCCGTACCCGCACGCTCGAAGAAGTCGGGAAAGTCTTTGGCGTCACACGTGAGCGGATTCGTCAGATCGAGGCGAAAGCGCTGCGCAAACTGCGCCACCCGAGCCGCTCCAAGCGTCTCAAGGACTTCCTTGAGTAGAACTAGCAACCTTCGAACCTTCGCAGCACTCACTTTTTTCAGGTGAGTGCTTTTTTATGTGATTTATCGCTTTTTTATGCGATCTATCAAGGAGGCATAAGCTATGAATCAGGACCAGAAAAAACTGATGATTCAAGAGATTAAGAAGTGGAAAGAGAGCAGACTTATCCCGACCGAATATTGCGACTTTTTGCTGAACCTATACGCAGAAGGTGACTCCTTTTCACACGACCAACAGGTGAAAAGCAAACAGGTGAACAACAAACAGGAGTCGTCCAACTGGAAAACCAGTTTGAACAGTGGTGTCCTTGGAAAAGTACTGCTGGTAATCGTTGGCGTGCTGTTGTTCTTGATCTTTGCCCTTAATTTTACCTTGTTTCCAGAGCCAATGCAAATTGCCGTCCTGCTGCTCGGCACCATTTTTCCGTTTATCATGGCGTTCCGCCAACGCAGCAAAAGCCCGCTTGCCCGCACGGCATGGCTGTTTGTGGCCGTTGTGATGGTGGCAGTGGTTGGATTTTATTACCTCTCAACTTCGCAATTGCTCGATGATCGCACAGCGGTGATCGGCATCATGACCGTCGTCTTTCTGTTGTGGGTACTGGCGGGTGCGGCCTTCCGTTCGCGGTTGGTCGCGGGGATTGGTGCATTAGGATTGCTCCTGTTGTACGCCAATTTCTTAGAAATCGTCGCGCAAGTCGACACAAGTCCATACGGTGTACAGCACTTCTACTACATGATTCCGGCGTTTTTGGCGATGTTCCTCGCCTTTGTGCTCGGGCGGTTCCGCGTGTATGTGGCACCTGTCTTCCTCTTCTGTGGGGTGCTCGCATTGTTTGGGCCGGATCTGCGGATGTTAGTGTTTGGGTTGTCGATGGATTTTTTCAATCAGATCATCGTGTTTTTGAAGCTTGCCGTGCTGATCACGCTGTTTATCGTCTTTCATCCCGGTATCAAAAAGTGGGTTGGCCAAGTGTCACAATAGCTTGAAAAGTATTGCCGTTCTGACCAGCGGTTGTGTATAATGAGTTCAGATGAATGAATGTGCACTCATTTTTGCGTTTCTATAGAGGAGGGTATCATCTTGAACTTTGACTTAACGCAAGATCAGATTATGATTCGCAACACCGTGCGTGATTTTGCAGAAGCAGAAATCAAGCCGAAAGCGGAACATGTAGACAAGACGGGAGAATTCCCGTATGACACTTTTATGAAAATGGGCGAGCTCGGCTTCTTGGGACTGCCGATCTCCGAGGAATACGGCGGTGCAGGGGCTGACACCATCGCCTACGCGCTGGCCGTCGAGGAAGTCGGTCGTGCTTGCGGTTCGCACGGTCTGTCTTACGCGGCAGCAGTATCGCTCGGTTGCAACCCGTTTGCCGCATTTGGGACAGAAGAGCAAAAACAAAAATGGCTCGTTCCGCTCGCAGAAGGGAAAATCCTCGGTGCATTCGGATTGACCGAACCGAACGCAGGCTCGGACGCATCGGGCACGCAAACCACCGCAGTCCTCGAAGGCGATGAATGGGTGGTAAACGGTTCCAAATGCTTTATCACAAACGTTTCCTTCGCGAAAGTCTGCGTCGTCACGGCATTGACCGACCGTTCCCGCGGTTCGAAAGGCATCACCGCGATCATCGTGCCGACCGATACTCCGGGATTCTCGACCTCCACGCCATATGAAAAACTCGGTCTGAAAGGATCGAACACGGCAGAGATCATCCTCGATAACGTGCGCGTTCCAAAAGAAAACGTGCTGGGCACTGTCAACGATGGCTTCATTCAATTTATGAAAACGCTTGACGGCGGCCGCATCTCGATCGGTGCGTTGTCGGTCGGGATTGCACAAGCTGCCTATGAAGCAGCGTTGCAGTACGCAAAAGAGCGCAAACAGTTTGGTCAATCGATCTCCAAGTTTCAAGCGATCCAATTCAAGCTGGCCGATATGGCGATGCACATTGAACTGGCGCGCAACGCGGTGCATAAAGCCGCTTGGCTGAAAGACCAAGGGCGTCCGTTCGGCAAAGAAGCGGCGATGGCTAAACTGTTCGCTTCTGAGATCTGTATGAAAGCTTGTGACCAAGCGGTTCAAATTCATGGTGGCTACGGCTACATGAAAGAATATCCGGTGGAGCGCATGTTCCGCGACGCGAAGCTGATGGAAATCGGGGAAGGTACTTCTGAGATCCAACGCATCGTCATCGCTCGTCACATCGGTTGCTAATTTTAGCTAAATCCGCTATACTGTTACACAGCAATCAAATATCCATTTGAACGGATAGCTTGAACGCAGCAAGACCAACAACCTTGCAAAATACCCTCGCCCATTTTGGGCGGGGGTATTTTTTTCGCGTGCATGCGTTGTTTTTTTCGCGCATCCGTTGGTACCAGATGTGCAGGTGGTCGGTGCTCCCGATCCGGGGCCTTTTCATGATCGAACTGCGTCTGTGGTTGCACCAGCAGGAAAGGGATGGATATAATAGGTGGGACGACTTTTTAGGTTTATTCCATTACATTTCAATATAACAGGTGATGTCATTTGATCAACATATCGGAACGTTTGGCACGGATTGCAACATTTGTGCCCAGTGGAGTACGGACGGCAGACATCGGGAGCGATCATGCCTATTTGCCGATCTATCTCGTGCAGCGCGGACAGGCGGTGCAAGCTGTGGCTGGTGAATTGAATGAAGGACCCTATCTTGGCGCGGAACGCAACGTGCGGTCGAACGGCTTGGCCGATCGCATTTCGGTGCGCCGTGGAGACGGGCTAGCGGTGCTGAAGCCTGGCGAAGTGGACGTGATCACCGTGTCTGGCATGGGCGGAGGGACGATCCGCGACATTTTAGCTGCCGGGGTCGAGAAGTTGGCAGGTGTTTCTCGATTGATCCTGTCTCCACAGGGCGATGGCGACTCGTTGCGGCGCTGGCTTTTGCAACACGGATGGAAAATCGTAGATGAAGACATGCTGGTCGAGGACGACAAGCTGTACGAATTTGTCGTTGCGGAGCGTGGTGAAATGGTGCTCGATAACCCGTTGCAATTAGAGTTTGGCCCCCTGCTTTTACAGCGCAAACATCCGTTGATCTTGGAACGGGTCGAGTATGAGCTGGGCAAGGTCGCGTTGGCGTTAAAAGGGGTGGAGAAGGCCAAAGGCGAAAGCGGGCAAGAGAGACGCGATGCGCTGCAAAAGCGGCGTGAGCAACTGGAGGAGGTACGAACGTATGTCAGCACATAAGACGGCTACCGTTCGCGAGATCACGGCAGTTCTCGAAGAGATGGCACCGCTGACGTTGGCGGAGTCGTGGGACAAGGTCGGGCTACAGGTTGGCGACCCGAAGCGCGCGGTGAAAAAAGTGATGCTGTCGCTCGACAGCAACGATGAAGGCGTGATCGATGAAGCGATCGCGAAAGGTGTCGATCTGATCATCGCACACCATGCGATGATATTCAAAGCGGTGCAGACCTTGCGAACCGATACCCCGTATGGTCGCAAACTGCAAAAGCTGCTCACTCACAATATCAGCGTCTATGTGGCGCATACGAACCTCGACATCGCAGAAGGCGGCATCAATGACATTTTGGCGAGCCGTCTGCACTTGGAACGAGTCGAGGTGTTGAGCCGCGTACATAACACGCGTTTGAAAAAACTGGTCGTCTTCGTGCCGGAGTCTCACCATGAGCAGGTTCGCAAAGCGCTGGGGGATGCTGGGGCAGGCTGGATCGGCAATTACAGCCACTGCACATTTTCAACGCCTGGGCACGGCACTTTTGTCCCGCAGGAAGGCACGTCTCCGTTTATCGGCGAGCAGGGCGTGTTGGAAAAGGTGGAGGAAGTGCGCATCGAGACGATCGTAAGCGACCTCAATCAGGACAAAGTGGTACAGGCTTTGTTGCAAGCTCACCCCTATGAAGAGGTCGCCTATGACATCTACCCGCTGGAGATCATGGGGCAGGAACTGGGGATTGGACGTGTCGGCGATCTGGTGCAAGAGATGACGCTCGGCCAGTTTGCCCAGTTTGTCAAACAGCAGTTTGGAGTTGAGCACGCGCGAGTTGTCGGTCCGCATGACCGCCCGGTGCGCCGAGTCGCGGTGCTTGGCGGCTCCGGTGAGGAGTTTTACCCGGAGGCGATCAAGAAAGGCGCCGATGTATTTGTGACCGGGGACATTCGCTATCATTATGCCCAGGATGCGTTGGCCGATGGGTTGTGCATGGTCGATCCAGGACATAATACGGAAAAGGTCTGCCTGCCGAGCGTCGCCGCCTTTTTAGAAGCAAAACTGCGTGAATACGGGTACGATGCGGAAGTATTGGTGTCCGAAACGAACACCGAACCGTTCACTTTTTTGTAGGATCAAAACGTCTTTTTTCTGAGACAAACCCATACAGTGGAGTATGGGGGTGAACGAGCATGGCTCATCTGATCATGAGCGCAATTGCACTCATTGCTGTTATCCTGGCATTTTCATACGCCTATTATCTCCTACATTTGTTGCTGACGATCACAAAATGCCCCGATTGCGGACGGATCATGCAAAAGGTGATGTATACAGAATTGTCGGAGGACAAAGAGCAGAAACAGGTGCTGTATGAATGCCGATTTTGCCAGTCGAAACGGATCAAAAAGAGCAGCATGCCGCGCGGACGAAAATTCACGTTGTACCCATGATCTGGTACTTGAAAAGAATCGGGTTGTGTTGTAAAATAGATCTCTGTCGGGAGGGTATCTCTACTCGTTTCGATTTTTCAAACTGCTTATAAAACCGAAAAGTAAGCTGGGCAGTCGCCGGTGCAGTGTCGAAAGACCGCACGGGAGGAAAGTCCGAGCTTCATAGGGCGAGGGTGCCGGCTAACGGCCGGTGGGAGCGATCCTAAGGATAGTGCCACAGAAAGAAACCGCCAGCGGCCCCCAATGGGGGTGCGGGTAAGGATGCAACGGTGCGGTAAGAGCGCACCAGCAGCATGGAGACATGCTGGCTAGGTAAACCCCACCCGAAGCAAGACCGGATAGGAGTCCACATGCGTCGGCCCGGCGCGGACTCGGGTTGGTTGCTTGAGCGTGCTGGCAACAGTACGCCTAGATAGATGATTGCCACTCCACAGTGCGAGGGTGACTCCCGTTTGCAGCACCAGGAGTACAGAACTCGGCTTACAGGCTTACTTTTCGGAGTCATATATAAGAAATGAAAGAACCCGGCGCGGGTTCTTTTTTTTATTTATTCTTATACTAGTCGGTCAGTTTTTGTAGTAAAATAGGTACAAAATAAAGTCGATAGAGGAGCGAGTGCCGGTATGTGGTTTTTGCGGTTTCGAGAGCCAGTCAATACGTGGACGCATTTGGTGACGTGTTTGGCGGCCATTGTCGGGATGGTACTGTTGATCGTGTGGTCGCGGGAAAGCGCGGCAAAAGTGTCGGTGATGGTCATCTACGGGTTGAGCTTGATCGTGCTGTTTTTGGCGAGTGCAGTCTATCATGCAGTTCGTTCGACGCCGGAGAAGATCTTGGCGCTGAAGAAGTTTGACCACATGGCCATCTACTTGCTGATCGCAGGCACGTATACACCGGTGTTGGCGTATGGTCTGGACGGGGCGTGGCGGATCACGATGCTCGCAGTCGTCTGGGCGCTGGCGATCGCTGGGATGGTCGTGAAATTGTGGTTGATCCATGCACCGCGCTATCTCTCAACGCTACTCTATGTCGGGTTGGGTTGGATCGCGGTGGTGCCGTTTGTCAAATTGATCGAGACGCTTCCGTCGGGGGCGATGTGGCTGATGTTTGCAGGCGGCGTGGCGTACACGGTCGGGGCGGTGATTTATGCGACCAAGTGGTTCGACTGGATGCCAGGCAAATTTGGTTTTCATGAGATCTTCCATCTGTGGGTCTCGGCAGGCGCGACACTGCACTTCTTGATGGTGGCGCGATACATTGCGCTGTAAGCCTTGGGCTCGAGCGAGAACTTGAACGGAAATAGATAAAGACCTGAACGTGGTCTGAGATAATCCCTTTTGTGTAGACAGTAGGAAGCAAGCCCCCTTACTGTTACTACACAAGGGGGATTTTCTTTTGGAAAAGACAGCGCGGAAACGAAAAACGTATTCACGAGAATTCAAGTTCATTGCGGTAAAGATGTATTTGGAAAAAGGAATGGGTTATAAATCGGTCGCAAGTGAGCTGCAGATCCCCGACCACAGCATGGTAAGGAAGTGGGTCAAAAACTACAAAACGCTTGGGGCGGAGGGCTTAGAGGAGCGCAGAGGAAAGACGAGAACACCGTTCACTGGTCGTCCGAGAACGAAAAAGCTTACGCTCGAACAAGAAGTGCAAAAGTTGAGAGCGGAGAACGACTTTTTAAAAAAGCTGTTGCTTTTGCAAAGGAGGTGAGAGGTAAAGCGAAGATTCGTCAGTGCTACCAAGTCATCCAAGATCTTACTGGTAGCTATTCAACGTCACTGTTGTGTGAAACCGCAGGAGTATCACGGAGTGGGTATTACAAATGGGTTCAACGTCGACAAATGATTACATCCAAACAAAAGGAGGAGCGGCAGCTCAAAAAACTTATTTTGCAATGTCATAAAGCAGTCCGAGGAACCTACGGTTACTATCGTGTTCGTGCTTGGCTACGTCGAAAACACAATCTCAAGATCAATCACAAACGTGTGTACCGGCTTATGAAAGAACTAGGTATCCAGTGCGTTGCAAGGAAGAAGAAACGCTGGTTTGGCAAGAAATCAGAGAATTATACAGCACCAAACTCATTGAACCGAAACTTTAAGGCCTCGCGGCCAAATGAAAAATGGGCGACAGATATCACCTACCTGCTTTTCAATGGACAGAGGCTATTTCTGTCGGTCATCTACGACATGTTTAACAACGAAATTGTCGCCTACCGCATCGGAGAGCGGAACGATCTTAAACTGGTTCTTGATACCGTCAAGCTCGCCAATAAAAAAAGAGATGTGACCGACACCCTTCTTCACAGTGATCAGGGGTTCCAGTACACATCTCACCAATATAACAAGTTGCTTCAAACATACAACATAGCGCAGAGTATGTCCAGAAAAGGAAACTGCTTGGATAATGCCTGCGTAGAGAACTTCTTTGGTCATCTGAAGTCGGAACTCATGTATCTCAACAAGTTTCGCACCAAGGCAGAGGTGATGAACGCTGTGGCTAGCTACATTCGATTTTACAACCAGCAAAGAATACAACGGAAATTAAATGACCTGAGCCCAGTAGAATACCGAACTCAGGTCTGTGCCTAATTCATAGGGTGGCTTTTTACCCGCTGTCTACTTGACAGGGATATGTTCAGTCAGTTCAGGTCTTTTTTTTGATGGTATTGATCAATTGCTGATCGGTCATTTCTTCAGCGAGCTTGCGAACTGGATCATCGCCATATCCTTTGGGACGGCCTTCCAATTTGAATTTGCCCGACCAGACCCCGGTGATGGCATAGCTTGTTTGTTGGGGCTTGGCATCGAGCGCAATCTCGTTGAGGAAGAGCAGGTAACGGCCAGGACCAGCAAAATCACGGAAGCTGTCATCAGGGATCGCAATGATTTTCTTGACGAGGGAAGCGTTCCCTTTGAGCACTTCAGCGACGCGATATGTTTCGCCTTCGTAGTTGGTGATGACGATCGTGTCGGAGCGATCGATCAGCTCATCGAACGTTGTCAGTTTACCGTTGCGGTCGATCATCTGTGGTTCGCCAAGAGGTTGGTTGAGGAAGCGGTTCCAACACCCCGTTTCCTGTTTGCAAGACAGACCGTTGATGGTGCGTGCCGTTTTGTTCTCAACGCGATAAGTGACACTGATGATCTGGTCATTGCCAAAGGTGCGGAGCAGAGCATCGTGGACAGATTTGACAAAACGCCCTTCGTTTTCTGCTGTCAATTGTTGTGCGCCTGGGCTGAGGGAGAGTTCGAGATTTTTGTCAGTCAGTTTGACGTACTGTAGACCAACCCCTTGGGGAAGGTTCTGTTCGATCAGCGGTTGCACCATGTCCGGTGTGGCTTTTTCGATGCAGCCACTGAGCAGAATCGCTGCGATTGTCAGCAACAGGAGCCGTCCGATTCTCACTGCCATTCCTCCCTTGCTTCTGGGCTTTTGTCTATTGTATCTTGAATTGTGATAGGATGGAACCAGCACAGGAAAAGATTGGAGGAAACAGGGGATGGCCTACTTTTTTGCCTATGGTGTCAGTACCGATCCGGAGCGCATGCAACAGGAGATGGGCGGGTACAAATCGTATCAGAAAGCGGTTTTGCCCGACCATGCCTGTACGTTTACGTATAACCCAGACTATGACGGAGGTGCGACGACGCTGGTCCAGAGTCAAGGGGATGAGGCGCTCGGTGTGATCTATGAGATTGAGGAGAGCCAACTCGCCTTGTTTGCAGAAGTGGATGCTGAGTATGCGCTGCACAAAATGCAGGTGCAGGCGGGCGGCGAATTGATTGAGGCCTATGTGCTGCTGCCGATCGAAGAAGAGACGTTGACTTTACCTGTATCCAACTATTTGGAGCGTGTGCGAAAAGGGTTGATGGTACATCATGCG
This sequence comes from Tumebacillus algifaecis, assembly GCF_002243515.1. Taxonomy (NCBI): domain Bacteria; kingdom Bacillati; phylum Bacillota; class Bacilli; order Caryophanales; family Alicyclobacillaceae; genus Tumebacillus; species Tumebacillus algifaecis. Next base: position 3,363,218 of record NZ_CP022657.1, on the reverse strand, counting down.
GTGGAAGATGTGGAGCGTTATTTGCAGGCGGGTCTGGCACGGGTGACCTCCAGCGATCGTCACTAGTGAAAAGAGGTCGTACGGTGCGATTTGCCTGGTTCTGTTCGTGTTGGCAGGTCTCGCTGACGTGGCGATCTTGCTGTTCGCACCGCGCGCCTAACGTTACAATAAATCGAAGCCCTTGGCCGATCGGCCAAGGGCTTTTGCTATCTAAACCAGACGAACCTTGTAGTGGCGCATCCAGATGTCAATTTGGGCGAGGTAGGCAAACAGTTGCGGGCCTGCCATGAGTTGACCGAAGAAGGGGCGGACAAAGTTGGGATCGTCCGCGCGGGCGGCCACTTCGAGCAAGACATCTTTGTTGACCACTTGCAACAGCGGGCTCGCCTTGTCTTCGAGAATTTCCAACAACCAACTGCGCACCGCGTTGAGATAGGCTGGATTGTGCGTTTTCGGATAGGGACTTTTTTTGCGGTAGAGCACATCTTCAGGTAGCACGCCTTCCAGCGCACAGCGGAGCAGTCCCTTTTCGCGCTCAGCATGAAATTTCATCGCCCAAGGCACATTCCACATGTACTCGACGATGCGGTGGTCACAAAACGGGACGCGCACTTCGAGGGAAGCGCCCATCGTCATGCGGTCTTTGCGGTCGAGCAGGGTAGGCATCCAGCGGAACAGGTTGAGATAGGACATCTCGCGCGCCCGCGCTTCGCTTGGCGAATCCTCGCTCAGCTTCGGCACTTCGGCCAAAGCCTGTTGGTAGCGCTGATCGATGTAGCTCTGAATGTTGATCTGGGAAGCGTACTCTTCGTTTAACCACGAAGCACGGCCTTCGACGTTGCGCGACCAAGGGAAGGTAGCGGCGTTGACCATCTCTTGGCGGTAGAACCACGGATATCCGCCAAAAATCTCGTCGGCGCATTCGCCGGATAGGGCGACGGTCGCATCTTTCTTGATTTCTTTGGAGAACAGATAGAGCGAGGCGTCGATGTCGGCCATTCCCGGCAGATCGCGGAAGAGGACCGCTTCTTGTAAAGCGGTGACCAGTTGCGGCGTGTCGATGACGATGGAGTGGTGCTCCGATTCGATATATTCTGAGACGCGTTTGATCCACGGACCGTCTGGGTTGGGCTGAAAATCACTCGCTTGGAAATGCTTGTCGTTATCCACATAGTCGATGGAAAATGTGTGCAGCTTTTTGCCATCTTCTTTGTATTTCTTGGCGGCAAACGCCGTGATCATGCTGGAATCGAGTCCGCCGGACAGTAGCGTGACCAACGGTACATCAGATACCAGTTGGCGCCACACGGCGTCTTGAAGCAGTTCGTGCACCGTTTCCACCGTGGTCTTAAAGTCGTCCAGATGCGGCTTGCTTTCCAACTTCCAATAAGGTGCGATCGCCATTCCCGTGCGGTCGAAGCGCAGGTAGTGGCCAGGCTTTAGTTCGTGCACATTTTTGAACACACCATGACCGGGCGTGCGTGCCGGGCCGATGGCAAAAATTTCAGCGATTCCTTCGCTGTCTACTTCTGGTTCGATCAGAGGATGGGTGAGCAGGGACTTCAGCTCGGAAGCGAAGAGTAGGCCGCCGCTACGCTCCGCAAAGAACAAAGGTTTGACGCCAAGGCGGTCGCGGGCGATAAATAAGCTTTGCTCGTTGTCGCTCCAGATCGCAAAGGCAAAGATCCCGTTGAGCTTTTCCACACAAGCTGGGCCCCACTCGATGAAGGAGAGGAGTAGCACCTCGGTGTCCGAATGGCCTTGGAAACGGTGGCCGCGGGCGAGAAGTTCTTTGCGGATGTCTTCGGTGTTGTACAGCTCACCGTTGTAGATCATCGTATAGCTGGCATCGCCAAATGTGCGCGTCATCGGTTGGACGCCGCCTTCAGGATCGACGACAGCCAAGCGGCGATGGGCTAACCCAGCGTGGGGAGACAGCCAGATGCCTTCTGCGTCTGGGCCGCGGCGATGTTGCAAATCTGCCATTTGTTTGAGAATCGAACTCTGTTCTGTGAGATCGACTTTCCAGTCGATCCATCCGGTAATCCCACACATCTTGTTCGGTCCCCTCCCGTTCGTAAAGTCTTGCGGACGATCGCCCAACATGACATACCCTATGCAAGAGCAGAATCAGATGTGCAGGACATCAGTTTAGATCCCGTTGGGGCGGACTGACGCCAGCACTTTGGTTGCGATTTCCTGTGAGGCAAGCGTTTGGATCAACCAGCGGGTGAGGTCGATGGCGGCCAAGCACCCGGCGGCGGTGGCGATGCGGTCGTGGATCACAAGCGGTGCATCGAGCACTTCGACCCCCATCGCGGCCAGTTGCTTCATCCGTGTCGGATAGGTGGTCGCGGTCAGTCCGTCCAAGAGACCGAGTTTGGCGAGCAACAGCGAACCAGAGCAGATCGAGCCGATCAGTTGGCGCTTTGGATCGAGCAGACTGTGCAGTTGGGTCAGTACACTTGGGTCGGTCAGCAAGGTCTGCACGCCGGGACCGCTGGCGAACAGGACGGCGTCTGCCGTTTTGAGGAAGGAGAGACTGGCAGACATCGGGATGGTCAGGCCGTTTTCGGAAGTGTGGTGTGAGGCGGTCCCAACCAGTTTGACCTCCCAATTCGGGAGCAAATGGAAACGCGACACGCGGCTGAGCAAATCCCAAGGTAAAAAGACATCAAGGTCGGTGAAGCGGTCAAACACGAGGATGGCGATTTTCATGTGATCATCTCCCTTTGTTCAAAATATTGTCTAGATACAATGCAAATTCCTGCCCTGCAAGAGGTACCTGCTTGTGATACGATGAAGGGGTGAGACTACATATCGCAGGAAAGGGTGTTGTACATGTTTATCGCAATGAACCGTTTGAGCGTTCCAGCCGATTACCGCTCGCACCTTGAAGAACGCTTTGCTGGTGCAGGAGCACGCATGAAAGACGTGCCGGGCTGCCTCGAATATCAATTTCTGATCCCGAGCGAAGGCGACGAATTGATCGTCTACACCAAATGGGAATCGGAGGACGCTTTCAACGCTTGGACACAGAGCGAAGCGTTCAACCGTGCTCACCAAGGCGCGAACCCGAACTCTCCGGTCAAAGGCGATCTGCGCAAGTATGCGGTAAAGTATTCTTCTTAAGATCGATAGCTGTACACAGGAAAAGCGCACCCTTTTTTAGAGGGTGCGCTTTTGGATATTACTTGGAGATTTTGATGGTTGCTGCGGAGCGGTCTTTCGCTTCTGCAACCACTTCGATCTTCAGACCGTATTTTTTCAGCTTGAGACCGGAATCCGGGCTCGTAGCCGTCCAGAACGATTTTTTGTCATCGAAGCTCTTCTCAGCAGATTGTGCTTTGCTGCGGATGGAGTCGCCGCTTGCGTAGGAGATGTTGAGGTCGGTTCCTTTTTCACGCGAGAAGGTGGCATCCTTCAGTTGGAAACGGCTCGCTGCCACTTCACCGTCGTTCCAGCGAACAACGTTTTGGTGGGCGTCAACCACGCCAAGGAAGCCATAACCCGGGTGGAGGCCAACCCAGTTGTTGTCATACGCTTCGTTCACGTACCAGATCAGCATGCCCGGATCGTAAGACATGATCGAGTTGCCGCGCTTGATGTGGGACAGACCTTTGTCCACGCCATCATGAGTACGCCATTCTACCAGATAGTAGTGGTTGGTGAAGGAAATGCCCGTATTCTTGCTAAAGCCGTCCAAGGTGAAGGTCGGAGTTCCTTCTGCGCCGTCAGTAAACAGGACTGCCCCGTCTTTGGACACGGTTACGTTATCGACAAAGAATCCTTCGAGGCTAGCACCCCAGTCGGTGATGGAGCGGAATTGCAACAGAATCTCTTGGCCTGCATAAGCAGACAGGTCGATCGTTTCATGGATCCAGCCGCCGGAGTTTCCGGTGTAGCCCGGCAGGTTCTCTTCGATCGTCGGGTATGCGCCATTCGCCAGCTCCGACGAAGTATGCGGGGTGGACAGCGAGGTCCAGGTAGCACCGTTGTCGGTGGAAACTTGAGCAAACGCGTAGTCCCACGTTTCTTCGATGTTGTACCAAGTGTCGAAGTCGAGCGTTGCGGACGTAGCGCCGGTCAGATCGACGGAGCGCGTCATCACGTTGTCGTGTTGATCGCTTTTGCCGCCCCAGTACGAGTAGGTGCCGGAAGCAGGTTTGTTGACGACCACTTCGTTTTCCGGCAGGTCGATGCGGACAACATCTTCGTTTTTGCCTTTCGTAGTCGCTTGGTCAAGCGTGAAGGTCAGGCCCTTTTTCGGGATGTCGGAGAGCGAGATGGTTTGGCCATGCAGCCAGTTGCCACCGATCGACTCTTGGAAGTATTCCTTCGCAAACGGGGAGAAGCCGGTCGGCTCGGTGCCGCCGATCTTACCTGCCCAAGAACCTGCCGACATGAGCGACCAGTATTCAATCGGTTCACCATTGCCAGAGTATTGCGTGTCATATTCATCCGGTAGACCGAGGTCATGACCGTACTCATGCGCAAAGACGCCAGTTGCGCCGTCTTCCGGCATGATGATGTAGTCGAAGCCGGTCATTTGACCGCCCCAGTACGGAACGGTAGTCGAGCTGCCCGGCACTGCGTACGGAGAGGACAGATCCCAACGGTGAGACCAGATCGCATCGCCTCCGAGGCTACCCCCGCCAGCTTCTTCACCTACGCCGGCATGGATGATCGCGAGATGGTCAACGATGCCGTCCGGCTCACGGTAGTTGCCGTCGCCGTTGAGGTCATAGATGTCCTCTTGGTCATAATCTGACAGATTGATGCCAGCTGCAGCAGCTGCTGCCAGCGCGTCGCGGACCAATTGTCGCGGATTTTTGTCGTTGCCACCGGTGCCGCCAACGTTGCCACCATAGTAGCTTGCAGTGTGCGGCAGTTTCAGCCAGCCGATCACATCGCCGTCAACCGTATAGGAGCCGCCGGATTGTTGCTGATAGTATTGAGCCATCGAAACAAAATTTTCACCGTTCGGACCGGTATAGCCGTTCGGGGAGAACATCATTTTTTGATAATGTTCGGTGGTGTAATCCGAGTAGTACATATCGGTTTCACCTGAGGTGATGTTGTTGTGTTCGTAGTCAGCGAACTCAACAAGCAGAACGAGCAGCTTGTCTTCGCGAACTTCGCCTGTCCACGGTTGGGCTTTGGCCGGTTCGACTTTCTTTCCTTTTTTGTTGCCTTTTGCAGCCTTGTTGACCGCTTGAGCACGATCTTTGTAGGAATTGCTTTGGGCGATCGATACGTTCGGCTTCTTGCCTTTGCCGTTGATGTAATCTTTCATCGCCGCTTCTTTTGCATCTTGGCTGAGATTTTTGTTGATGATGCCGCGCTTCACCAAATAATCGATGTAGCGGTCGGTGTTGATGATGTTCAGGTCTGCCGGCGTGTTTTGATGCTCAGTCGCAACGTTTGCATCAACCTGTACCGGTACGGCAGCAGCTTGTACCGGGACGGTAGCAAACAATGAACCTGTGACCAACACGGACGAAAGGCCGATGCCGATTGCCTTTTTCTTCATTGTAATCCCCCTTTTTTTATGTGGAAAATTTACCTCTAGTAGAACGTAGTTCAACAAAAAACAGAAAACTCCTTCGCGAATCGAACGAATAATTGAAAAAATGACAAATAAAATGATATTTTATAATGAATTTCAATAAATATCCCTTCGTAATCTATTTGATGTGGGTTGAAAGGAATAGTTCTTGGAAATTTGGGCGTTATGGTACAATAGGGGATGGAAGGAGAGATTTGTTTTGCATCGAAACTTACGAAGTTTTATCCATACATTGCGCCAAGAGCGTGACATCGTTGAAATTACGGCCGAGGTCGATCCCTATCTGGAACTGGCGGAGATTCATCGCCGCGTCATTCAAGACGGGGGACCGGCCCTGCTGTTCACCAATGTAAAAGGCAGTAGCTACCCGGTATTCTCCAACATGTTCGGGACGTCGCGCCGCGTCGATTTGGCGTTTGGCCCGCGACCGGAGCAGTTGATGAAAGATATCGTCAGTTTGACTCATAAATTGGTACCGCCGACGCTCGGCAAGATCTGGGGGGAGCGCAATCTTCTGCTCGACGTGGCGAAGACCGGCACGAAGACGGTCAGTGCCGGACAAGCCCCGATCTTAGATCGGGTCGATTCACCTGCTAAGCTATCGGAACTGCCGGTGCTGACGTCTTGGCATGAGGATGGAGGTCCCTTTGTGACGTTGCCGCTCGTGTACACCGAGCATCCGTCGAAGAACGATCACAACTTGGGGATGTACCGCGTGCAGATCTATGATGATCAAACCACTGGGATGCATTGGCAGATTCATAAAGGCGGCGGCTTCCACTATCATGAGGCGGAGAAGTTGAACCAAAATTTCCCTGTCACCGTATTCCTCGGCGGACCGCCCGCTTTGATCGCCTCTGCGATCGCACCCGTGCCGGAAATGTTGCCAGAGCTGTTGCTGACCTCGCTGATCATGGGAGAAAAACTACCCGTTGCAAAAGATCCGCACGGCGGAAAATATCCACTGATCGCCGAAGCGGAATTTGCGATTGTCGGCCATGTGCCGCCGCATGAGCGTCGCGTGGAAGGTCCGTTTGGTGACCATTACGGGTACTATTCTCTGGAGCATGAGTTCCCGGTGCTCAATGTTGACCGCGTCTATCACCGCAAAGATGCGATCTATCCGGCGACCGTCGTCGGCAAGCCGGTTCAGGAAGACTATTATTTAGGTGAATTTTTACAGCGTCTGCTGTCGCCTGCCTTTCCGCTGGCGATGCCTGGTGTGCGCGATCTGTGGACCTATGCGGAGACAGGTTTCCATGCGCTGGCTGCGGCGGTCGTGCGCGAAAGCTACAAGCGCGAGTCACTGGTCAATGCGTTCCGTATCTTGGGCGAAGGCCAGCTGACCTTGACCAAGTTCTTGATCTTGACCGACAAGCCGGTTCAACTGGAGAACTTTACGGCGCTGTTTGAACAGGTGCTGGAGCGATTTGATCCGGCGCAGGATCTCTATGTGATGGGCAATACGTCGATGGATACGTTGGACTACACGGGGCGTCGCCTGAACCACGGTTCGAAGGCGATCATGCTCGGGGGAGGCGATCCGATTCGTTCCTTGCCTGACACGTATCAAGGGTCTGATCTGCCAGGGATTCGAAGGATTGAGGCATATTGCAAAGGCTGTCTCGTCGTCGAGGGGGCGTCTTTTGAGGAAGATCCGGAGTTGGCACCACGTCTGGTGGACTTGGCTGCCGACAAGCTGCGCGAGTGGCCGGTGGTCTTTTTGGTGGACGATGCATCGGTGGCCAAGTCGCAGTCGTCGTTCCTATGGACGACGTTTACACGTTTCGATCCGGCTCATGACATCTATGCCGAGTCTGAACTGCATCGCCATCACATCGGCTACAAACTGCCGCTGGTGATCGATGCGCGCATGAAGCCAGGTTATCCCGATGAAGTGGTCACCCGCCCGGACATCGATCAAAAGGTGTCGGAGCGCTGGACCGAGTATTTTGGGAAGAAAAACTTCTAGCAGTGAAACAAAAACCCCGTGGCGATCGATCGCCACGGGGTTTTGGAAATCAGAAGGGCTCTTTCCAGTCGGACAGCACTTGAATGCCGGATGCCTGCACCGTTTTGCGCAGTTGGTTGACGTTGACCAGATGGTCTTCGAACTCCACGGTGATGATGTGGTTGCCGGGGTCGGCCAAGGCGCGCTCGACGCCAAATAGGGCGTTGAGCGAAGTGGAGACACTGCGGTATTCGTCTGGCGATGCTTTTTTGATCATGATGTGTGCGATAGACATAAGAGAACACCCCCCTGACGTAAGTATGGATGGAGTGGCTTCTCTTTAGTCGATGGTCGGCCAGCCAAAAAGCGTCACGCCTAGTCTCGCCGAAGTTGCACACAATAGGTGCAGGAGGTGCTGATTCGATGACTGAACGCTCGTTGAAAAAGCGTCTTGAATGGCTTGACCGCAAAGCACGAAGTGGGAAATTGACCAAACAAGAGCAAATCGAACTGGGCCAGGCGTTTTTGACACCATCCTTTGAAACAGGAAAAAAATAAACTCATCTACTAGCATCCTGCCGATTGATTGCGGCCGGATGCTTTTTTGTGAAACTTTTCTAAACTTGGTTCGTATAGTTAGTTGTTTGGGTGTTCAAGCCGCGAATGATGAAGTGGTTAAGGAGGAATCTGAGTTGCTTGAGCTTTATTACGGGTGTTTGATCGGCGGAGTTCTATTCGCGGTGTGCGTGGTGATTTTCGGCGATCTGTTTCATATCCACGGACCTGATTTTTTAGATCCGACAGTGATTGTCGGTTGGGTTACCGCTTTCGGCGGGTCAGGAGTGCTGCTTTCGACCTATACGTCGCTTGACACAGGTACGATCGTGATGATGGCTGCCATGGTTGGGATCGTGTTGTCCTTTTTGCTCTATTTTTTCTATGTCAAGCCGATGAAGAAGTCGGAGAATTCGACCGGATTTTCGGTGCGGGACTTGGAAGGTAAAATTGGCGAGGTGTCGGTCGCAATCCCCGAGCAAGGATTTGGGGAAGTGATCGTCAAAGTGGGGGCCGGGAATACGAATCAGATCGCGGCGAGCTTTGATCGGGAGAACATCTCGACAGGAAACAAGGTAGTCGTTGTGGAAGTGAAAGAAGATGTATTATATGTTTCACGCTATGATCTATCGAACTAGACAGCAGGAAGGGGAATGGAGATGCCGAGTTTTCTTATGATTCCGGCGATTGTCGTCGGAGTGTTGTTGTTGCTGGCGTTGGCTTTCTGGGCGCGTTATAAGACGGTTGGTCCGGACGAAGCGATGATCGTGACCGGTTCGTTCTTGGGCGCGAAAAATGTGACCACCGATGAGTCGGGGCGCAAGATCAAGATTGTGCGCGGCGGCGGGGCGTTCATCTTGCCGATTTTCCAACAAGCGGAGTTTTTGTCGCTGTTGTCGCTCAAACTGGACGTATCAACGCCTGAGGTCTACACGGAGCAGGGCGTTCCGGTACTGGCAGACGGGGTGGCGATCATCAAGATCGGCGGCTCGGTAGAAGATGTGGCGACCGCGGCTGAGCAGTTTATGGGCAAGCCGGTCGAGGAGCTGAAATCGGAGGCGCAGGAAGTTTTGGAAGGTCATCTGCGTGCGATTTTGGGTACGATGACGGTGGAAGAAGTGTACCGCAACCGTGATAAGTTTGCGCAAGAAGTGCAAGGCGTGGCTGCGCGTGATTTGAAAAAGATGGGTCTGCAGATCGTCTCGTTTACGATCAAAGACGTGCGCGATAAGCATGGGTATCTGGAAGCGCTCGGGAAGCCGCGTATCGCGGCGGTAAAGCGTGACGCAGAAATTGCCGAAGCAGAAGCGGTTCGCGATGCGCGGATTCAAAAGGCGCTTGCAGAAGAGCATGGACAGAAGGCCGAGCTGGTACGCGATACGAAGATCGCTGAAGCTGCTAAGGAAAAAGAGCTGAAAGTGGCGTCCTTTAAAAAGGATCAGGATACGGCGAAAGCAGAAGCGGACCAAGCGTATCACATTCAAGAGGCCCGCGCGAAGCAGCAGGTTGTGGAAGAACAGATGAAGGTCGAACTGGTGCGCAAAGAGCGTGAGATCGACCTGGAAACCAAAGAGATCGTGCGTCGTGAGCGTCAATACGATGCGGAAGTGAAGAAAAAGGCGGATGCGGATCGCTATGCGGTGGAGCAGTCGGCAGAAGCTGACAAAGCGAAGCGCATGCGGGAAGCAGACGCGATGCAATATAAGATCGAGGCAGAAGCAAAAGCGAACGCTGAACAGAAGCGTTTAGACGGTCTGGCGATCGCAGAAGCGGAACGGGCGAAAGGTACCGCCGATGCGGAAGTCATTCGTCTGCGCGGTCTGGCCGAAGCGGAAGCGAAAGAAAAGCTGGCCGAGGCGTTTGAAAAATTTGGTCAGGCGGCGATCTTGGACATCATTGTGAAAATGCTGCCTGAGCTGGCTGGTAAGATCTCCGAGCCGATCGGCAAGATTGATAAGCTGACCGTCGTCGATACGGGCAAAGGTGAAGGGGCGGCACGAGTGAGCAATTACGTCACCGAACTGATGGCCACCGCACCGCAAATGCTAAAAGACGTGTCGGGGCTCGATATTGAAGCGATGATCAAAGGGCTCACCCAACGTGGCGACACCAAAACGGTGGTGCAACAGGCGCTCGAAACGGTTGTCGAGGAAAAGGTCGAATAGGGTAGGAAACAAAGCCAAATGTAGCGCCAGCAGGCGGTACATTTGGCTTTCGTGCTATACTGGGAGTAACACCCAACCTAGCGTGTGGGGTTGGAATGCTCCCATTTGCTTGGCGACCCGATCTTGATGATTGCATGAAAAGAAAGGAGATCCAATCCAACGTGTTGGTTGCGTGGATGAGGATTGAAGGGGAAGTGTGAAGCATGGTTGTCTGGCAGGTGATTGCCGTATGCGTGTTTGCCTTTTGGGTATTGATGATGGTGATGAATGCGCGGGGACTCAAGAAAATCCCGGAGCTGTCAGGGGAGCGCATCGACGGACAACAACCGTTCGTCTCGGTGATCGTGGCCGGGAAGGATGAGGAAGCGGCGATCGAGCGGACCGTAGAGGGCCTGTTGGCGCTCGATTATCAGAACTATGAGCTGATCGTGGTGAATGACCGCTCGGAAGATCTGACGGGAGACATTGTGGAGGCCCTGCAGAAGAGGGCAGCCGAAACTGGCTCAAAAGTTCGGTTTGAGACGATTCAAATTGCGGAACTGCCCGAGGGGTGGCTCGGTAAGAACCACGCGCTGCATCAGGGGTACTTGCGGGCGCGCGGCGACTACTTGTTGTTTACCGATGCGGATGTGCGCTTTGAGAGCAATGCGCTACAGGCCGCGATGGCATTTGCGATTCGCGAGCAGGCCGACCATGTGACGATGACGCCGACGATGGAGGCGAGCAGTTTTTGGTTGCGTGCGTTCGTGCACTATTTTTTGTTTTCGCTATGTTTGGTGATTCGTCCGTGGCTCCCGAACGTGGATGAGCAAAACAAGATCGGTTTTGGCATCGGGGCATTCAATTTGATCTCGCGCCAGGCGTATGAGCAGATCGGAACACATCGGGAGTTGGCAATGCGGCCGGACGATGATTTGCAGCTGGGAATGATGGTGAAAAAAGCCGGGTTGAGGCAGCGGCTGGTGACGGGGACGAAACTGTTGACTGTGGAGTGGTACCCGTCGCTTGGGGAAGCGATTCGCGGATTGGAGAAAAACACGTTTGCCGGGTTGAACTACTCGCTCCTGCTGGTGCTCCTCGCGGTGAGCGGGCAGTTGCTTGCTTTTTTCCTGCCCTTTGTCGGGTGGACGCTGTTCGGCTGGACAGGCCTGCTCTATCTGGCCTCGGTGTTGATGATGGCCAATCTGTATCTGCGCTACACGCGGACGCTCAGCCCCTATCAAGGGGAGGAAGTATTCGCACTTCCGCTGACGGTGCTCTTGTTTGTGTACATCATCGTTCGCTCCACCTACTTGACGCTGCGTCAGGGTGGGATATATTGGCGCGGGACTTTTTACTCGCTACAGGAATTGAAGAGCATGAAGCAGGGAAGAGGAATCTTATAACGATGTAAGGCGCGATCTGTTGCCCTTGAGATTTCCTTGGGGTGACAGGATAGAAATGTGCATAAGTATGAGGAGCGGGCAGAAATCCTGTTCCTCCTGTTGCGCAGGCGGGAACGGAATGCTCGGACTGTTGAAGCGTTGAGCACTTGCTGTTATTCGCTTCAGTTCTGATCGTTCGACTGTCACCTAAGGAAAGGAAACAGCTGTCGCGTAGGGAAGTAGTCAAGAGCATCAGACTTTTTAGAAGGTGGGGATACATATGTCAGCGATTGAGTATGTACGTGGTTTGTTTGGGAACGAAGATCAACTTTTGCTCGATGTGCGCCAATCGATCGTCGACCGTGAGATGCCGGCCATTTCGGTATCGCCAGAAGTCGGTCGTTATTTGACACAGCTTGTCAAAACGAACGGTGCCAAAAAGGTGCTGGAGATCGGGGCACTTGGCGGATACAGCGGCATTTGCTTGGCGCGCGGTTTGGCTGAGGGTGGCACTTTGACTTCGCTCGAACTGGAAGCGGAGTACGCTGAGTTGGCACATGAGAATATGAAAAAAGCGGGCTTTGGTGAGCAAGTTGACTACCGCCTTGGCGAAGCGTTGACCAGCTTGGAGAAGTTGGGGGAAGAAGGGGCGAAATTTGACGTCTTCTTTATCGATGCGGACAAAGTGAATTACATCAACTACTACAACTGGGCGCTGAAACTGGCCAATCCAGGCGCGCTGATCGTAGGCGATAACGTCTTGCAAGGCGGTCGCGTGTTCGACCCTGAGAACAACGATGAAAGCACGCTGGCGATTCGTGCATTTAACGAGACGATCGCGACCGATGATCGTGTCGATTCGATGTTGTTGCCGATCGGGGACGGCCTTTCTGTGACCCGAGTAAAATAGGCATCTCGCAGCGGCACAACCCGATTTGCTGCTCAAAGATTTGACGATGCCGGAGCGATTGTTCGCTCTCACTGAGAAGTGAACGTAAAACGCCCTGTTCCTTGACGGAACAGGGCGTTTTTACATACATCGCGGGCAAGCACTTACGCTTTCGGTGCAGCCGATTTGATCGCTTCCGAAACGCTTTCAAACTTGTTGAAGTTCTTGATGAAGCGAGAAGCGAGGTCTTTCGCTTGGGTGTCGTACGCTTCTTTATTTTCCCACGTGTTGCGCGGGTTGAGAACTTCGGTCGGCACACCTTCGACGCTGGTCGGGATGTCGAGGCCGAAGATCGGGTCCGTTTCATAGGTGGCAACGTCCAGCTGTCCTTCGATCGCCGCGGTGACCATCGCGCGGGTGTAGGACAGCTTCATGCGAGAACCTGTGCCGTAGCCGCCGCCGGTCCAGCCGGTGTTGACCAAGTAGACTTTTGCATCGTGCTTGGTGATCTTCTCACCAAGCAACTCTGCGTACACGGTCGGTGCCAGCGGCAGGAACGGTGCGCCAAAGCAGGTCGAGAAGGTCGCTTCCGGCTCGGTGACACCGCGTTCGGTGCCTGCGAGCTTGGAAGTGTAGCCGGACAGGAAGTAGTACATCGCTTGTTCTTTCGTCAGCTTAGCGATCGGAGGCAACACGCCAAATGCATCTGCTGTCAGGAAGACGATCACGTTGGGATGACCGCCGACGCTCGGCAATACAGCACCGGGGATGCTGGTCAGCGGGTAGGCAGCACGCGTGTTTTCGGTCAGTTGGTCGCTGTCGTAATCGGGCAGGCGGGTTTCATGATCGACCACCACGTTTTCCAGCACCGAACCGAATGTGATCGCGTTCCAGATCTCCGGCTCGTTCGCTTCGGTAAGTCGGATGCACTTGGCATAGCAGCCGCCTTCGAAATTGAAGACGCCGTTATCAGACCAACCATGCTCATCGTCACCGATCAGGTTGCGGTTCGGGTCTGCAGACAGGGTTGTTTTCCCCGTGCCGGACAGACCGAAGAACAGCGCGACGTCGCCCGACTTGCCAACGTTTGCCGAGCAGTGCATCGGCATGACGCCTTGTAGCGGCAAGAGGAAGTTCATCACGGAGAAGATCGACTTTTTCATCTCACCAGCATAGTGCGTGCCGCCAATCAGGATGACGCGCTTTTCGAACGAGACGAGGATGAACGTCTCCGAATTGGTGCCGTCCACTTCCGGGTCGGCCGAAAAGCTCGGCACTGCGATGACGGTAAATTGTGCGCTGTGCTCTGCCAGTTCCTCTGCGGTCGGACGAATAAAGAGCTGGTGAACAAACAGGTTTTGCCAAGAGTATTCGTTGATGATGCGAATCGGCAAGCGGTACGTTTGGTCAGCCCCTGCAAACCCGTCAAAGACGAACAGCTCATCTTTTGTTTTCAGGTGGTTCAAGACTTTCGAATAAAGTGCATCGAACTTTTCCTGTGAGAATGGTTGGTTGACCGGGCCCCAATGGACTTTGTCTTTGGAGAGGGAGTCTTCCACGATAAATTTGTCTTTCGGGGAACGCCCCGTGTATTTGCCAGTGGTTACGCTGAGTGCACCCGTAGAGGTGGTGATCCCTTCGCCGTACTTCACAGCAGTTTCCACAAGTGTAGGTACGGAAAGATTGCGGTGAACAGTCGTATTGTTCAGGATCTCTTGGAGCTCAGCGGTCATCATGTTCGTTGTCATGGGAAAAGTTCAGTTCCTTTCCTTTGGGGATTACTGTTATTATTATAGTAATCAAAAGTCGAAAATGGTGCAACACATTCTGACACTTTGTTACCCGTTTTTCTCGATTGTGTCATACTATTTGCTATAAGTATAACACAATGATTTGAGGACGGAAATCACTTTTTTCGTGAAAATTTGGCAGGTTTTTGTCCGATTGTAGTGTAACCAAATAAATAGGAAAAAACAATGAGGAGGCGGCCCTGAGATGATCAAACTGATTGCAATCGATCTTGATGACACGCTGATCGCACCGGATGGACATCTGCCGGAGGAGAATGTGACCGCTCTCGCCCAAGCGCAGGAGGCTGGCGTGCAGGTGGTGATCGCCACCGCTCGCGGATATGCGGGTACCAAGCGATTCCATGACCAACTGGGTCTGACCACCCCGCTGATCGTCTCGTCCGGTTCGAATGTGATCGAGGGACGAAGCGGTGAGGTGTTGCGGCGTCGTTTCCTGCCATTGCCGTTTGCCCGGGAGGTAGTTGCGTTTGCACAAGCGCACCAGATCGCACTTCGCGTCTATGTCGGGAACGAAGTGTGGAACAATCTCGACTATGATCCGTCCAATGGCCGCCAGCGCACGGTCGAAAAACAGGTGGAGCAAATGGCGGAGGCGCTGGTCGAAGCGCCTTTTCAGATTTTTGTAAAAGGGAATCGGGAGTCTGAACTGATCTTAGCGCAGTTTGGCGAGGCTGGGGAAGGCTACTGTTGCCGTCATCACGTCTATTCGGATGGTATTTCGGAACTGAACATCCTGCACCCGAAAAGCACCAAGCACGATGCACTGGCCGGCTTGTGCGCCGCACTCGATGTGCCACAGGAGCAGGTGATGGCGCTTGGCGACAGCAAAAATGACCTCGGGATGATCGCTTGGGCTGGGTTCGGTGTCGCGATGAGCTGGGCGTCAGAAGCGGTGAGAGCGGCGGCAGACTGGGTAGTGCCTGCCGATGCACAGCGCTTGACGAGCGATCCTGACGCGGAAGTCGCCGAGGCGGTTTTGCGCCATGTCCTGCACGTAGCGAAAGACAAGAAAAGTTCGTAGGACAGGCTGTTTGACGACCGGGCACGGCGGAAGGTCAGGACCTTGCCAGATCAAGAACAACGTTTGGCATTTACTCCCACCTGCCTGTTGAACCAAGCCGTGCAACATCATGCCCCGCCCTTACGGCAAGGTACACAAAAACCACTCTCGTCTGAGAGTGGTTTTTGCGTTGCCATGAACTTAGGCCAACACATCTCGCTTCGTGAAAGAAGTAAAGGAGATCACAAGCGACGCAGCGGCCCAGATCGCCAGCACGCAAAGCGAATAGCCAAGCGTCAACCCGTCCACCGCCGGGGGCATGCCATTGATATATCCGGCGAGGTTGAGATGTGTGGTGAACACATATTTGGTCAGCGGGAAATCGGTCGCGAGCTGTACCATGATGCTCCCACCGATCAGGACGGCCAGCATCACGCCCATGCCAGTCGCCGTGCCGCGCACCAGCACCGAGACCATGAACGACAAAGTCGCCACTGCAATCGCAGCGATCCAGCCCAGTCCGTAGTTCATCAGCATCAACTGCCAATGGGGAATTACCCGCACGTTGTCGGCGTCGAGCGTTCCATTGACGATCTGAAATCCGGTCAACATGGGCGCATCCCAACCTTTGTAACCAAAGAATAGGCCGGATATGGTGTAGGAGAGCACGCCCATCGCGAGCACGGTCAGCGTGGTGAAGATCAACAGCGTCAAATATTTGCTCATCAAAATCTTCCAGCGCTTCACAGGTCTGGTCAAAAGCAACTTGATCGTCCCATCCTGATGCTCTGACGACACGATGTCGGTCGCCACGACGATGACGAGCAGCGGCAAAAATAAGGAAATGCCGAACTGCATAAAGATGCGGGTGAACGAGGTGGCACCAGGCTCAGCGGGGTTGATGTCCCGCTCGAGGTAATATTTGTTTTGCTCAAGTTGCAACTGCAACGCTTTTCTGCGCGACTCATCGAGCGTCGGATTGGCCAGACGGCGTTCGGTCTCGGTGATCTGTTTGCCTACATCGGCTCGCCAGTCGGTGATACCGCTCTGCGCTTGTTGTTTCTCCTGCTGGTTATGCTGCCCGTAAGCGAACAGCGGAATCAGTACGGCAAGAATCAGCAACACGACGAGAAAACGTTTTTTCCGTAGCACTTTCAACGTCTCGTTGCGCGTCAATTGATAGAGGTTACGCAATCGTGTCACCTCCTCCGGTGATTTCCAGGAACAGCTCTTCCAACTGCCCTTGTACCTGTACGCCGTACAATTTGATGCCCGCTGAGATCAATTTCTCGTTGACCCGTGCGGTCTGATCGGCCGTCAGAATCCCGACAATTTTGTTTTCGCCGAGCAACTCGACATGCTCGTCTCCGATCTCAGCGGCGATCAACGCATAAGCGGTCTCGCGTGCATCGACCGTCCACTCCACGCGATTGGTGCCCGTGTGCACGATCTCTTCAACGGTGGCAACCTTCAAAATCTGACCATTTGACAAGATGGCAACCCGATCGCACATCATCTGCACTTCGGCCAGCATGTGCGAGGAGACAAACACCGCCAAGCCTTCTTCCCGTGCCAAGCGCCGGATAAACTCGCGCAGTTCACGAATCCCCGCCGGGTCGAGCCCGTTGGTCGGTTCGTCCAAAATCAACAGCTTGGGGGAAGCGAGCAGGGCTTGGGCAATGCCGAGGCGTTGGCGCATCCCGAGCGAATAGGTTTTGACTTTGTCATGAATGCGGTTGTCCATCCGCACCAGTTTCACCACTTCCTCGATTCGCTCATCGGGCAGATCGAGCATGCGGGCAAAATGTTCAAGGTTCTGCCAGCCGGTCATGTATTTATACAGTTCAGGATTTTCCACGATACAGCCGACACAGCGCATCGCGTCCAAAAAGTTTTTTTGCACATCATGGCCACCGATCAACACATGGCCTGCGGTCGGTTTGATCAACCCGACAATCATGCGAATGGTCGTGGTCTTGCCAGCCCCATTGGGGCCGAGGAAGCCGAACACTTCGCCTTCGAACACGTCAAACGTGATATCCTGCACGATCGTGCGGCGTTTGATCGTCTTTTGCAAATGACGTACGGACAAGGCGATCGGACGATTTTGGTCAGTCAAGCGATGGTCCTCCTTGCTTGCGATAAGTTGTGCTGGTATCTACTAGTGTAGCAGAATGTTGCATGTTCTCATAGAAATTGTCGCCTTTCGAAAATTGATCAACAAAAATCCCCTTCTTCTTGCCAAATCGAAGAAAGAGGTCTGATTTGCATGCAAGCACAGGACTATCTATGATAGACTAAAGTGAAGGAGGTGCCCTACACACGATGAAGAAAAAACGATCTTTTCTCTGGGGCAGCGTCTTATTTTTGGCACTGGCCAGTGCAGCGGTCCTCACAACAGGCTTTACGCTCGCGCTGATCGAGCCAGGTGATGATACGTCATCGCTTTCGACCACCTCGGAAAAAACGGAGCAGGAAGCAGCCACACCGGCCGTTGCAGTTGATCAGAAGGCAGGCGAACCCGCTCTGATCGTCGCCATCGGCGACTCGCTGACCAAAGGCATTGGTGATACGTCAGGCAAAGGCTACGTCGGCAACTTGAAAACACGTCTGGAAGAGACGGGACAGAAAGTCAATGTTCACAACCTCGGCATCAGCGGACTTGAGTCGTCCGAACTCGTCAAGTCGGTGCAAAATCCGGGTGTGCAACAATATTTCGAAGATGCGAACCTGATCATGGTCTCGATCGGAGGCAATGATATCACACACTCCATCGGCGGAGTGGATAAAATTCTCGGCAGCGCAGGCATCGACCAAGCGGCGATTCTGTCTGCCCAAGAGAAGTATCTCAGCAACATCCAGGAAATCTTGACCACCATTCGCAAAAGCAATGGGCAAGCGCCGATCATCGTGCTTGGGCTGTACAATCCTTTCGACGGTCTGACCGATGACAAGGGGCTGTCCAACCAACTTCTGCTCGACTGGAATGACCACTTGAGAAAAGTCACTCAAGCGTTCCCGCAGGTGAAAGTGGTACCGATGTTCGACCTGTTCCAATGGAACAACAGCTCCTTGCTTTCCTTCGACCATTTCCATCCGAACAATCAAGGCTATGAGAAGATGGCGGAACGCATTTACGAGGGTCTGCCCGATGCTTTGCGAGCTGTCGTGAAACAATAGCTAATTCTTGAATCGCTTGGTCATAAAAGAGCATCCCTTCCGCTGGCGGTAAAGGGATGCTCTTTTCGTGCCTATTTTCAAAAGAAAGACCGCAGGTTAGCAACCTGCGGTCTGATCGTCTTGTTTAGTTCGGTTTGATCTCTTCCACGCCATTCATGTACTTGCGCAGCGCTTTCGGAATGTAGATCGAGCCATCTTTGCGCTGGTGGTTCTCAAGCAGCGGGATCAAGATACGAGGTGTTGCCACCGCTGTGTTATTCAGCGTATGGCAGAACTGCAACTGCCCGTTTTCATCACGATAGCGGATGTTCGAGCGGCGCGCTTGGAACTCGTGCAGGTTGGAAGCCGATTGCGTTTCCCCGTAGCTCTCACGGCTAGGCATCCACGTTTCAATGTCATATTTCTTGTACACGCCTTGGCCAATATCTCCGGTGCAAACGCTGACCACACGGTAGGGAAGCTCCAACAGTTGGAGCAGGTCTTCCGCATTTTTCGTGATCGTCTGCAAAATTTGCTCCGAAACTTCGGGATCATTTTTGCAGATGACAACTTGTTCCACCTTCGCAAATTGGTGTACGCGGTACAAGCCACGCACATCGCGACCTGCCGAACCCGCTTCGCTGCGGAAGCAGTTCGAGACGCCAGCGAACTTCACAGGTTGCTCAACGTCAACCACTTCGTTGCTGTAATAGGAGACGAGGGGAACTTCCGAGGTGCCGACGAGATATTTTTGATCTTCAAGCGCATAGGTCTGATCCAGACCGAGCGGGAAGAAGCCGGTGTTTGTGAACATTTCCTCACGCAGCATCACCGGGACATCCATCACCGTAAACCCGCGGTCAGTCAGCAGATCGATGGCCAGCGACTGGACTGCACGATGCAGGTAGGCGCCGACGCCTTTCAAATAATAGTTGCGCGTCCCGGCCACTTTTACGCCGCGCGCGATGTCAAACAGGTCAAATTTTTCGCCGAGCGCGACATGATCGAGCGGCTCAAAATCGAATACCGGAACGTCGCCGACACGGCGCACTTCCACGTTGTCAGCATCCGACTCACCGATCGGCGTGTCAGGCGAGATGATGTTCGGCACGCGCAGCATCAAGTCACGCAGTTTGCCTTCCACATCGTGAAGCGAGCTTTCCAACGCAGCGATGCTCGCATTGATCTGGCGCACTTGCTCTTTGGTCTGCTCCATCTCTTCTTTTTTGCCTTGTTTGGCTAACTGCGGCATCATTTGCGACAGTTGGTTGCGCTGCATGCGGTACTGCTCCAGTTCCTGCAAGATGCGGCGGCGCTCCACGTCATGCGACAAAAGATCGTCGATCGATACGTCAATCCCCTTTTGCTTCGCGACCTGTTGCACGATTTCCGGATGCTCACGGATGTAACGAATGTCCAACATTATCCTTCACTCCTTCAGTAAAATTTATCTAATTGAACACAAAAAGCGCCCTCATCCTTTTGGGACGAGGAGCGCTTTCTCGCGGTGCCACCCAATTTGACCAGATCTCTTTTGGAAAAAGAAAATCTGACCCTCTTAGCACTGCTGTAACGGGCAGTACCCGGTCTATTCGTCACAGACGCCTCTGAGTTGGATGCTCTTCACCGGCATGATTCCGCTCTCGATTTTAATTGGCTCTATTATAAGGTAGGATGCTACGAAATGACAATAGGTATTCTTTTTCCCAGCAATTCTTTCGTCATTTCGGGAAAACATGTACAATAAACAAGTTAGACTGAATTAGGTGAAACGGATGGTGACCATAGATGAGAACAGACCTGAGACGTGAAGATATCGAACTGCTCGCGCCTGCGGGAAACTGGGAGGCGATGCGCGCAGCCGTTGCTAACGGAGCGAACGCCGTCTATTTTGGTGTCGAAAAATTTAATGCCCGAGCTCGGGCCCACAACTTCTTGATGGCCGAACTGCCGGATATTATGGAGTTCCTTCATATGTACGGAGTCAAAGGCTTTTTGACCTTCAACATTCTCGTGTTTGAAAACGAGTTGGAAGATGCCAAAGAGCTAATCGACGCCTGCATCGATGCTGGAGTGGACGCGGTGATCGTCCAAGACCTCGGATTGGTCCGCATGATCCGTGAGATCTCCCCCGATTTTCCGATCCACGGATCGACGCAGATGACGATCACCTCCTCGGAAGCGGTGGAGTTTACCAAACCGTATGACATGGAGCGGGTCGTCCTCGGTCGTGAAAACTCACTCAAACACATTCAAAAAATTGCAGCCGATACGAAAAGCGAACTGGAAGTGTTCGTCCACGGCGCGTTGTGCGTCTCCTATTCCGGCCAATGCCTAACTTCCGAAATGTGGGGCGGTCGCTCAGCCAACCGCGGCGAATGTGCCCAGGCTTGCCGTCTGCCGTATGACATGATCGTAGACAACGAGTTGAAAGACATGGGCAACATCGCCTACGTCCTTTCCCCGAAAGACCTGGCCGCACTCGAACTGGTGCCGGAGCTGATCGAAGCGGGTGTGACCTCCTTCAAAATTGAAGGCCGACTCAAATCGGCCGAGTATGTGGCCAACGTCGTCTCCAAATACAGCCGTGCGATCGATGCATATTTTGCTGGCGAAGCGTATGACCCGAACGTGATCGACATCGCCGAACTGGAGCAAAGCTTCTCGCGTGGCTTTACACACGGTTTTTTGTCGGGCACTAACCATCAGGAGCTGGTTGACGGCACCTTCCCGAAAAAGCGCGGTGTCTTTCTCGGCCATGTGAAAAAAGTGTTTCGCGACGCGATCCTGATCGATCTGCAAGCACCGCTCAAGCGCGGCGATGGCATCGTGTTCGACGCAGGAGATCCGACGCAAGACGAAGAGGGAGGCCGCGTCTACGATCTACGCATCAAAGGGCAGAAGATTGAAGGTAAGGTCGAAGCGGGCATGTACGAAATCGTCATGGGCCGCAACGACGTCAACCTCGGTCGCATCAACGTCGGCGACAAAGTATGGCGTACATCCGACCCGGAACTGGATCGCAGACTGCGCAAGACGTTCGATACGGAAAAGCCCTATCGTACCTTCCCAGTCAACGTCTCCGTACATGGCACGATCGGCCAGCCGCTGGTGACGATCTGGACCGATGTCAAGACCGAGCAAACGGTGACGATCAAATCGGACAAAGCGGCTGAAGCGGCGCTGAAACGACCGCTGAGCGACGAAGTGCTGCGCGACCAACTCGGACGACTAGGCGGTACTGTCTACCATCTGGGTGAGCTCACACTGGATCTCGAAGGCGAGATCATCGTACCGATGTCTGAGCTAAATCGGATGCGCCGCGAAGCAAGCGAGCAGTTGCTGGCTTTGCGCATCGCACCGCGCCAGTATCAAAAGCGCGATGTCGATGTCTACGAGGATACGCTGGCAGCCGAGCCGGCTGATGGCAGTACGGCGAACCTGATCGCGCTGTGCCGTTCGTTGGAGCAGATTGAAGCGGCAGGAAAGACGGATGTCGATTACATCTACGCCGATTTCGAATTTGTCCGCGACTATCCGAAAGCGGTCGAGTTGGCGCGTCAAGCAGGTAAAAAGATCGCACTTGCCACTCCGCGCATCCTGATGCCGGGCGAACGCGGCATTTTGCTGAACATCATCAAAGCAAAGCCGGACGGAATCCTGATTCGCAACACCGGAGCGGCGTACTTCTTTGAGCAAGAGCGTCCGGAAGGCATCGAACTGATCGGCGACTTCTCCTTGAACATCGCCAACCACAAAGCGGCCAACCTGTTCCTTGAGCGCGGTCTCAAGAGGGTCACCGCGTCCTACGACTTGAACACTGAGCAGATGGTTGATCTGCTGTCCCAATCGGATGCCAGCAAGATCGAGGTGGTCATCCACCAGCACATGCCGATGTTCCACACCGAGCATTGCGTGTATGCGACGTTCTTGTCGGAAGGCAATGACTATACGAACTGCGGACAAGTTTGTGAACAGCATCGCGTATCGCTGCGCGACCGCGTCGATTTTGAACACCCGGTTCGCGTGGACACCGGATGCCGCAACACCGTCTACAACGCGGTGGATCAATCGGGGGCCGAATTCCTGAGTGAATTCTTGCAATACGGTGTGTGCACCTACCGTGTTGAGTTCCTCGAAGAGGACGGTGGTCGTGTCCAAGAGGTGTTGAAACTCTACCGCCAAGCACTGCAAAACGAAGTGACAGGCACGCACGTCTGGCGCACATTAAACGCCACCAACCAATTGGGTGTCACCCGCGGGCAGTTGAACAAGACGGGTGTGACGAGAGGGTAATCGCAACATTCGATGGAGAAGCTGATCTGCGGATCAGCTTCTTTTTTAAATTGGCACCTGATTTAATCCGAGGTAAACTGATTGACTGTGCGCTTTATCGTGTTAAAATGTTTGTATTGGCTCTATCATCTTTCTTATTTGTGAAGGGGGGTAAGCCGATGCACATCATCGGGAACGCAGAAGCAAACGGATTGATCGTGCAAAGCATTGTCGCCGGAAGCGGGATCTTTGAGAACCGCGCCCGCATGATCTTGCGCGAGAAGGGGATTGTCGAGATGGATGAACACGGCTGGTTCCCACTCTTAGCTGTGCTGGAGACGCTGGCCGAGCTGAAGCGGACGATCGGCAAAGAGATCATTTGTGAAATCGGCAAATCGGTCGCCTTGCGGACGAACCATATAGAGGGCGTGGAAACATTTGAACAGGCACTGCGCTCGTTAAACGAAATCTACCTCCTGAATCATCGGGGAGTCACCGACAAAGTCGTCTATGAATGTGTTCAACTCACCACCAAGCAGTTCCAGATCAGATGCTTCAATCTGTATCCCGTCCACTTTAATTTGGGAATCTTGCGCGGCATGGCTCGCAAATATTCCGATTTGGTGCGCATCGAGTCATTGCCGTCAGAGCTCGCGGGCGGCGAGTTTAAAGTGCTGTTGTAGTTCCGCCCAAGATGAAGATAAAAAGGCCGTCTTCCCATCGCCGGGAAGACGGCCTTTCTCCGATCAGGGCCAACGCAGACCTTTCGGATAGTGGTTTTTGATCATGCCGCTCGCTTGTTTCCCCCAACCGAGAGGAAAGCCGTCTACCGTCACGACGACCCATCCTTTGGCACTCTCGGCGTTTAATGTCTCACCGCGCAGGTAGTGCACGACATCTGGATGAGCGGCGGTCAGCGGTACGGTGTGCTGGATGTGGTCCACACGGAGTCCGAGAGCCAGCGCATGACTGGGTTCGAAACGGTTCTTCTTCAAGGTCCCCAGATGCCAACCGGGCCGGACCACTTTCAGTCCTTTCAGATCGGGCAGCCCACTCGGCACCAGATACAGGTTGTCCCCAAACAGAAGAAACTCGCCGCTCGGCATGTTGCGCAGAGCTTGTTCCGCAAACTGTTGATAACTTTTCAGTGCTTCGGCTGGAAGCTTGATCGGCTTCGACTCTTTCTGTCGCCGAGCAGGTTCACCGTCCGTTTTGCGCAGATGTGCGACAAAATGACCTTCGCCGCGTAGTCGGTGCGGCCACAGCCGTGCTGTTTTTGCCAATTCTGGCCGTCCGCCTGCTGCCCATTGTGGCTGCCCTGGCGAAAAGTGGTCGAACGTATGAATCTCCACAAGTTCAAAAACCGGATACTTTTGCAAAAACGACTCGATCAATCCTTCATTTTCAGCAGGCGCAAACGTACAGGTCGAATACACCAGCGTTCCGCCCGCCCGAAGCATCTGGGAGGCGACATCTAAAATATCGAGCTGGCGAACCGCGCAAGCTGTCACATGCCCTGGACTCCACTCCTCGCACGCATCGGGGTCTTTGCGGAACATCCCTTCTCCTGAACACGGCGCATCGACCAGAATTTTATCAAAAAAGGCGGGAAAGCGTTCGGCCAACCGATCGGGCATCTCGTTGGTCACAAGAGCATTGGTCACGCCACAACGCTCGATGTTCTCTGACAAAATCTTCGCCCGCTGCGGGTGGGGCTCGTTAGCGACGAGCAGTCCCGTCCCTTGCAGCAACGCAGCCAGATGGGTCGATTTTCCGCCCGGTGCCGCGCACAGATCGAGCACGCGGTCACCTCGCTTCGGCTGTAGTACCTCCGCGGCGGACATCGCCGACGGCTCCTGTATGTAGTAAACACCGGCCGCATGATACGGATGCTTCCCTGGCCGGTCGGGCGCTTCATAATAAAACCCGTCAGCCACCCAAGGCACTGCCGTCAAATGAAACGGGGCGATTTCCAAAAAGCGCTCCGGGTTTGTCTTCAGCGTGTTCACCCGCAGTCCCTGTACCGCAGGCTGGGTGAGCGCATCGTGAAAAGGGGCGTACTCCGCACCTAACAGCTCCTGCATGCGGGTCAAAAATGCCTCTGGATAATAAGTCCGCTCTTCTGCCAAGGACATCATCTCCCTGCCGAATATAGTTTCCGAACTTATATCTTACCATGTGCGTTGCAACAGCGGGAAACATATACTACAATTCGCGTAGATAGACCAGTTGCACCTGATCAGGGGGAACAAGCGCTTGAACAAACAAATGATGCAAAGCTACAGGAATCAGGGGTATCGTCTGATGCCTGTCGTCCGTACATACAACGGGGTTACGCTCGACACTTCCGAAATCTATGAGCGAGTAGGCTGGCAAGGCCCGCACCATTTTTTGCTGGAATCGGGGAAGATGGGCGACTACTCTTTTGTCGGCGGAGCACCCTTCGCCACGCTGACCGCCAAAAACGGTCAAGCGCACTTTATCCACGGCGAGCGGCAGGAAGAGCTGTTCGGTGACCCCTTGGAAATTCTGCGTGAAAAAATGGCACAGTTTCGCGCACCTTATATTGAGGGATTGCCCAAATTTCGCGGCGGCGCTGTCGGGTTTCTTTCCTATGACACGGCGCGTTCCATCGAGCGCCTTCCGCAGTTGAGCACCGACGACCTCGGGACGCCCGACCTCTATTTTGTCTTCGTGGACAAGCTCTGCGTGATCGACCATCGAAACGGGTTGCTGCATCTGATCGCCCACGCCGATTTGCAGGAAGAAGACGGGCTGGTGCAGGCAGACGCGGATTTGGACGTGATGGAACAACAACTGTTTCACGGGAGTTCGCAGGTGCCAGCATTTCCGGCCCGCATGGCCCAAGCAGACTGGCAGTTTTCGTTTTCCAAAGCGGCCTTCGAGGCGGCAGTCGTCCGCATCCAGGAGTATATCGGCCAAGGCGATGTGTTCCAAGTCAACCTCTCCGTCCGACAAGGTCGCACCTTGGGGGCCGCGCCCTATGAAATCTACAAGCATTTGCGCGAAATCAATCCGTCTCCCTTCTCGAGCTACCTGCACTTTCCGGAACTGCAGATCGTCTCCTGTTCGCCCGAGCTTTTGGTCAACGTTTTGCAAGGTGAATGCAACACGCGCCCAATCGCTGGAACGCGTCCACGCACAGGCGACTCCGAACTGGATCGACAGGCGGTGGAAGAGTTACGTAGCAACGAAAAAGAAAATGCGGAACATATCATGCTCGTCGATTTGGAGCGCAACGATCTCGGGCGCGTCTGTCGCTATGGCTCTGTCGAAGTCAATGAACTGATGGTGGTCGAAGAATACTCGCACGTCTTTCACCTCGTTTCCAATGTCCGCGGACAGTTGGGGGCAGGGCAAGATGCCTTCGATGTGATCCGCGCTACCTTCCCCGGTGGTACGATCACGGGAGCGCCGAAGATCCGCACGATGGAGATCATCGAAGAGTTGGAGCCGACCCGCCGTGGTCTGTATACCGGTTCGATCGGCTGGATCGATTTTGACGGCGATATGGAACTGAACATCGTCATCCGCACCTTGCAGGTACAAAATGGGATCGGCTACGTCCAAGCAGGGGCGGGCATCGTGATCGATTCCGTGCCGGAGCGGGAATACAAGGAATCGATGCGCAAAGCGAAAGCGCTGTGGGTCGCGATCGAAAAAGCGGAGCAGGCGGCGCAGGAAGGGGGAGAGCCAGCATGATTTTGATGATCGACAACTATGATTCTTTCGTGTACAACCTCGTGCAATACCTCGGGGAGATGGGGCACGAACTGGTGATCCGTCGCAATGATAGCATCACCGTGCAGGAGATCG
Source organism: Tumebacillus algifaecis (assembly GCF_002243515.1). Taxonomy (NCBI): domain Bacteria; kingdom Bacillati; phylum Bacillota; class Bacilli; order Caryophanales; family Alicyclobacillaceae; genus Tumebacillus; species Tumebacillus algifaecis. Next base: position 3,336,643 of record NZ_CP022657.1, on the reverse strand, counting down.
CTGACCTGAACCCGCGTGTGATCGTCATCTCGCCTGGACCTTGCTCGCCGAACGAAGCGGGCGTATCACTCGAAGTGATCCGCACGTTCGCAGGCAAAATTCCTTTGCTCGGCGTCTGCCTCGGTCATCAGTCGATCGCACAGGCGTTTGGCGGTAAGGTCGTCCGTGCGGAGCGCCTCATGCATGGCAAAACGTCGCGGATCGAGCATGATGGTCGCACGATCTTCGCAGATCTTCCTTCGCCATTGACCGTTTGTCGCTACCACTCGCTGCTCGTCGAGCGCGAGTCGCTGCCCGACTGCTTTGAAATCTCGGCATGGACAGAAGCGGGCGAGATCATGGCGATCCGCCACAAAGAGCTGGCCGTCGAAGGTGTGCAGTTCCACCCCGAAGCGATTTTGACAGAGCATGGCAAGGAGATGCTTCGCAACTTTCTGGAAAGGCAGGGGCTCCGATGCACGTCTACCTAAATGGTCGCATTCTCCCAGCAGGGGAGGCGACTCTGTCCGTTTTTGACCACGGTTTTTTGTACGGCGCGGGGCTTTTTGAAACGATGCGCACCGTCGGCGGGTCTCCGATGTTCTGGCCGGAGCATGTCCGCCGCCTGCGCACATCTGCGGAGTGGTTGGGCATTCCGATTCGGTGGAGCGACGAAGAGTTGGAACGCGCGGTCATTGAGACGGTGCGAGCGAACGCACTTGAAGATGCGTATGTCCGGCTGACCATTTCGCGCGGAGAAGGCGCTCTTGGACCAAGCGGAGCTACCTGCATCGAGCCGACGCTGATCATCTACGTCAAGGAACTCGTCCTGCCGCCAATCGCTGAGCGCAACTTGATCGTTTTCGAGACGGTGCGCAGCACCCCAGAAACGCCAGTGCGCGCCAAAACGCTCAACTACCTCAACAGCCTGCTCGCCTATCGGGAGCTCGAAATGAGAGGGGCAGCAGAAGGCATGCAACTGACCGCAGAAGGGTACGTCGCAGAAGGGGCGGTCAGCAACCTCTTTTTCGTCGTGGACGGTGAAATCTGGACCCCATCCCTCGACACAGGCATTCTGCCGGGGATCATCCGCGAATGGGTGTTGGGGCAACTGCCCGTTTTGGAAAAGCGCTTTACGCCTTCGGACATTGCCCATGCTTCCGAAGCGTTCACCACGTCATCGGTCATCGGGATTCTCCCCGCCACTTCACTAGAAGGCAGACCGTTCGGAGACGGAACGATCGGCCCGGTGACACGACAGCTCCTTGAAAAATGGAGAAAAATCTCATCTTAAAAAACGTAGAATACCTCTTGCACTCTAGCAATACACGTGATATATTATCTCTTGTCGCCACGAGAGATCGTCGCGAATGTAGCCCATCTCATTGCGAGCAAGTCGGTCGCGGTGGTAGATGTGGCAACATCCTCGATGTGAGCCATTAGCTCAGTTGGTAGAGCAACTGACTTTTAATCAGTGGGTCGAAGGTTCGAGTCCTTCATGGCTCACCACTTGTTTTGAGGTAGCCCCGCTAAGAACGCGACGTCCTGTCGCAACGTGGGACAGAGGTAGCCCCGCTAGGAACGCGACGTCCTGTCGCACGCGGGACAGAGGTAGCCCCGCTAGGAACGCGACGTCCTGTCGCACGCGGGACAGAGGTAGCCCCGCTAGGAACGCGACGTCCTGTCGCACGCGGGACGCATATATCCTATATGCGGAAGTGGCTCAGGGGTAGAGCATCGCCTTGCCAAGGCGAGGGTCGCGGGTTCGAATCCCGTCTTCCGCTCCATTTTTACAACAAAAGATGCGGTCGTGGTGGAATGGCAGACACGCACGCTTGAGGGGCGTGTGGGGCAACCCGTGGAAGTTCGAGTCTTCTCGACCGCACCATCTTTTTCGGGGGTATAGCTCAGTTGGTAGAGCACCTGCCTTGCAAGCAGGGGGTCAGCGGTTCGAATCCGCTTATCTCCACCATCTTTGCCTTTTTAGCTCAGTAGGTAGAGCGCATCCATGGTAAGGATGAGGTCATCGGTTCGATTCCGGTAAAAGGCACCATCGCATGGCTCGTTGGAGAAGCGGCTTAACTCACCGCCCTTTCAAGGCGGCATTCACGGGTTCGAATCCCGTACGAGTCACCATTTTTTCTAACTACACAAGGCTCGGTAGCTCAGTCGGTAGAGCAGAGGACTGAAAATCCTCGTGTCGGCGGTTCGATTCCGTCCCGAGCCACCATTTTTGGATATGGGCCCATAGCTCAGTTGGCTAGAGCGCACGACTGATAATCGTGAGGTCGGAAGTTCGAATCTTCTTGGGCCCACCATTCAATAAACGCAAACAAGGGTTCAAGCCTATAAACTCAGTATGCGCGAAAGCGGTGTCTCCTGACACCGCTTTTTTATTTTGGCATACATTGCTACTAGCGGAGAGGAGGAGGCGTTGATGCCAATTGGCGGAATCAATATTTTTGCTTTCAAGGTCAATATGATCGACAAAGGCTACGTCAACATCGGTCCTCTGCTTGTGGCGGACTGGAACGGCCTATCCAAACAAAACTTTGGCACAGGTGAAGCAAACGGTGATGGCAACGCGATGTTTACAGGCGCGACTCTCGTTCAAGATTCGGATGCTGTAGAACTTCCACTTTCCAGACAAAGCCTCGTCTAACTAAAAAATCGTCGGGCAATCTGCCCCGGCGATTTTTTAGTTACGAGGATCGCGTTGAATGGAAATCCGCTTTTTGGGCTCCTCATGCCGCTGTTGCACAATCGGCAAGGTGATCTCTAAGAGTCCGTTCAGATACCTGGCCTGCACGCCATCTTCGACCACTTTTTCTGACAGCGCAATCGTGCGTCGGAACTCGCCGGTGCTCCGCTCCGACAGCAGCGTTTGCTCGCGCCGAAATCGCCGCGGCAATTGCCCACTCACGACCAATTCTCCATTTTGGACATAGAGATCGATGCCGTCCGTATTCACAAGCCCAGGCAACTCGACATGCACAATCAGCTTGCCTTCCAGGCGATACACATCGACAGCAGGGCGTTGGCGCGCAGGATGTGCAGCCTGCTGCTCCGACTGGAGCGGAACTTCGGCGGCCTCTTCGCCATCTGGAATGACAGATAGGATATCCTCCCAAAAGTCATTCCCGAAGAACTGCCGCGCATGAGATTCCCACCTAGAAAACGAGCGGGCGTTCTTCTTCATCGCTGTCCCTCCCCATGCGTCTCTTTGGTTCACCATATGCGCCCAGCGTACATCGCGTAACAATATGTGTTTATTTGTTTTCGAACCCAAGCAAGTAAATTTTTTATAATTCCCGACTGGTAGTGAGAACGTGAGAGCATACATTAACAGTCGATTCTTTGCGCTTCCTAGTACCTTGTATCACCCATTCGAACGATGAAAAAGGCAGAGCGCGGTGCTCTGCCTTTCATTTTCTTGTCGCTCTGTTACTTCAGCGAGCAGTTCGATTGCGATACACATCAAGACTCCTGCAATGATACTTCGACTCTACTCCTGTGAAGCCTTAGTATGCGCCACCATCGACCGGAATGATCAGGATGAACAGCACAAAGATGATCAGAAAGACAACTGCCCATCGAGTAAACCCACCAAATTGTCCGTACACGTTGTTACCCCCTTTTTTGTTGCTCCAATAAATTATGCGAAATCCCTTCTATTTGGAAAGGCTTGTGTGCTAGGTAACTCAAATTCAGATCAAATAGAGCTACCGTTGCTGTGTTGCGCGTTTCGGTCTCGATGTGATACCTGTTTTTTGCTGATCATCTATCTCGATACTGTCTCCTGTCCATCAGACGGCGCAGGTTCTTCATTTAAAGCCTCATGAAAACGGTCGTCCATGGTGACGACCGTTTTCTTTTTCTGTTGCGAATACATCAACCACTTCCGACAAAATCACGTAGTTTTTTTATAGACGGGCACCAGTTTTCGAGCTAGTTCATACCGTAACAGTACGGGAAAAAGAGGTGGTAGCGATGTCCTTTACGATCAACATTTTCAACATAAAAGTGCACAATATCGAAAATGCGTCGGCGATGAATGTCGGCCAAAACTTGCTGAGCGATTTTAAAAACAACTCCAAACACAATATGGGGTACGGCCAGTTGATCGGCGACGGCAACACGCAAAAAGAGCTCCGAGCCAAGCTGGACGACCGTGACAAAATCGACGCGCCAAGCCGTGATACGACGATCACGAAGCTACCGTCGTTATTGAGGTGACGCAAATGCCAATCCAGATCAACATGAGTATGGTAAAAGTCAATCATGTCATGAACTCCTTTGTGAACATCGGTCCTAGCGTTAAAACGATCGTGCGTTCCAAAGCGTCGTTTAATCAAGGGTATGGTCAATCGATCGGCGAAGACAACCAGATCGAAACGAAGACACAGGTTGATGATCGTGATGGTGTGGATATGCCTTACCAAAAAATCGTGGTCCTGCCCCGATGAAGCTAAAAGTCATCTTTGATCTCAAAGAATTGAACATCACCAGTATGGAGCATGCCATGCTTAACATCGGAAAAAACCAAGTCGTTCGGCAGAAGCCGAAAAAGCGTGGTGAAGACGGTGGAGTGGAACACCTGGGAAGCGATTCTTCAGCTGCAGCGAAGAATCGAAGCGCTGGAGCGGGAAAACCAAAGCCTACAAAAGCAGATCAAGCAAAAACAGCGCCCGACGAACATTAAAAAGCTCGTCTACCACGTTCATGCCCTGCACATTCAAGAAATGAGTGGCACGATGAATATCGGAATCACGGCACCGATCGATGAAGACGAGGTGGAAATCGAGTGAAACTGCTCCGAAAAGGGGCAGTTTCTTTGGCTTTTCCCGCCAAATTCCGCTATGATAGGGAAGGAAGTGCTAGATGTGAAAGCGAATTCATACATCACATGTGTCAAAAAGCTTACTAGCCCTAAAGTTATGAGCAAGAAGGGACATACATAAAGGAGGTAACAACCGTGATTAACAAAGTCTATGACAGTGTACAAGAAGCCATTGCAGATATCCAAGACGGCGCCACCATCATGGCAGGCGGTTTTGGTCTGTGCGGCATCCCGGAGAATTTGATCCTTGCACTGCGCGATAAAGGCGTAAAAGACCTCACCGTCATCTCCAACAACTGCGGCGTCGATGAGTGGGGCCTCGGTTTGATGTTGCAAAACAAGCAGATCAAAAAGATGATCGCCTCCTACGTCGGTGAAAATAAAGAGTTCGAGCGCCAATTCCTCTCGGGCGAATTGGAAGTGGAACTGGTGCCGCAGGGGACGCTGGCCGAACGTTGCCGTGCTGGCGGTGCAGGCATCGGTGCCTTCTTCACCCCGGCGGGCGTTGGTACGCCGATCGCAGAAGGCAAAGAAACGCGCGTGATCGACGGCAAAGAATACATCCTCGAGTACCCGCTCCACGCTGATTTTGCGATCGTCAAAGCGTGGAAGGCCGATAAGATGGGCAACTTGATCTATCGCAAATCCACGCAGAACTTCAACCCGATGATGGCAACGGCAGGCAAGATCACCATCGCGGAAGTGGAAGAGATCGTCGAAGTAGGCGAACTGGACCCGGATCAAATCCATACCCCGAGCGTCTATGTTCAGCGTGTCGTGCTCGGGAAGCACGAGAAGCGCATTGAGCGCCGCACCACACGTCAAGGGTAATCAAACGGATCTGAAAGGGGAGCTTACAAATGGCATTGACTCGTGACCAAATCGTTCAACGTGCAGCGCAAGAAATTCAAGATGGCTTCTATGTCAACCTCGGCATCGGCATTCCGACCTTGGTGGCCAATCATATTCCAGAGGGTCTGAACGTCGTTTTGCAATCGGAAAACGGCTTGCTTGGCATCGGCCCGTATCCGACCGAAGATGAAGTGGATGCGGACCTGATCAACGCAGGGAAAGAGACTGTGACGACCATTCCGGGCTCTGCATTCTTCTCTTCCGCCGAGTCGTTTGCAATGATCCGTGGCGGACACATCGACATCGCGATCCTTGGCGCGATGGAAGTATCGGAAAATGGGGATCTGGCCAACTGGATGATCCCAGGCAAAATGGTCAAAGGCATGGGCGGTGCGATGGACCTCGTCCACGGAGCGAAGCGTCTGATCGTGACGATGGAGCATACGAACAAACATGGCGAAGCGAAGATCTTAAACGAGTGCAAACTCCCGCTGACGGGCCGTGGTGTCGTGCATCGGATCATCACCGACCTCGCCGTGCTTGACGTGACCGACGCAGGTCTCGTTCTGCGCGAAGTGGCACCGGGCCACACCGCTGAAGAAATTCAATCGAAAACCGAACCGACCCTGATCATTCCGGCAGAAGGTGTGCAAGAAATTACGGTGTAAGGTGCAGGTGAGGTAAGAATTGGGGCCCCGACCCGTGCGGGGCTCTTTTTCTTCACCAGCAAAAATTGGACGCAATTTTTTTAGCGAAAAGTATTGCATAAGAAAAGTCAAAGTGATATATTAGCTTTTGTCGGAGGCGACATGCTCGCTTCACGACGCGGTTCAGGTTTCCATGATATATAGTAGCACGACAGGAGCCATTAGCTCAGTTGGTAGAGCAACTGACTTTTAATCAGTGGGTCGAAGGTTCAAGTCCTTCATGGCTCACCACTCATCTTCAGGGAAGCTGACACCTTAGTCAGCACCTTACATGCGGAAGTGGCTCAGGGGTAGAGCATCGCCTTGCCAAGGCGAGGGTCGCGGGTTCGAATCCCGTCTTCCGCTCCATTCAATTTTATAGTATACTTTCGATATGCGGTCGTGGTGGAATGGCAGACACGCACGCTTGAGGGGCGTGTGGGGCAACCCGTGGAAGTTCGAGTCTTCTCGACCGCACCATTTTCTATTTTCACACACATGGAGAGGTACCGAAGTGGTCATAACGGGGCGGTCTTGAAAACCGTTAGGGGGCAACCCCACGCAGGTTCGAATCCTGTCCTCTCCGCCATCTCTTACATAGCAAGGATCGAGGCACTTTTCGTCTCACTGCTGTCTTACTTGGAAACCGTTACTCACGCCGATAGGAGCAATCCTGTCGGTTTTTTGCGTCGTTTGGGGTCTATCCAGAGTTAATCAGGGGGGTGGTAGTATGAAAGAAGAGTTGAAACTAGGTTTTATTTTGCTGGTGATTTATGGGGCAATCGTAGGCTACACTGCGTATACTGTCGAAGAGACGGGAATTCTGCTTCTTTATAATCTTTATATTTTTGGGATACCAATTCTAGTGTCCTACTTTGTTGTCGTTTTTGCATATTACTATACATCGAAAAAATTGTTCTTACTTATTCTTGCATTGCTTTTAGTTGGTATAGTTGGCGAATTTTATTATTTGCGATACTATGCGTAGTCGGAATATGGTCACGCAAGGACAGGTGATCTGTTCAACAATTACTTAATTGGTTTTATTTAAAAATTATGATAATATATATGTTTATGGGGAGGTGGAATTGTGCTTTATCTTATTGGTGGTGGAATTTTGATACTTCTTATTTCTCTTTGGTTCGGCATAAACCCGTTCAAATTGATTCTTTTTTGCATTTTTCTCTTTATTCTTTGGCGAATCGGTGTTCTCAATTTAGCGATGTCAATCTTACGGTGGATTGCAATCAGAGTCATTTACTATGGTGAGAAAATATTTGGCAGTGATGACTCAGAAGCTGCACCTTTGCTTCAGGTAATTGACTCTATAGAGGTGCTAGAGGTGTAACAATGCTTGAAGAATCGATGGTTCCGCCGACATCAATCGAAAGTTGGCGGAATCATCGATTGCTCCTCTTTGCACCGGCATGAAAGTCTCCTGAGTGAACCCCTCACTTGATCTCAAATGCTTGCACATCCGACCATCGCTCACCTAGTGGTCGAGGGTGAATTCCAAATCTCTTTTCCTCCTATTTTGTAGTCCCCATCGCGGCAATCTCCACTTTAACCTTCACGTTCACATCCGCCTTCGCGAGAGTTTCTCCCCAGCGCTTCTGTACAGGTTTCCAGTGCTCATATTCAAATGCGCGCGCATATAGTCCAAGTCCGATCGGATCGATCTTCGCTTTTAGAACTTTATCGATGAACATGTCGAACTTTTTTTCAAACTGCTGTTCGATCTCCCGCGTCAGCTTTGTTTCCTCTTTCCTCACATCGATCGGAAACATCAGTTCCGCCAACACCACTCGCATTTTTACATGGATGTCGAATTTGAACTTGTTGTCCGCATAATTTGTCTTCGTCTTCACACTTATGTTCTCGGTAGAAAAACTGTATGCATTTGCAGGGAAAATCTCTCCACGCGGTCGATCGGCAGCTCTATATGTAAATTGAAATTCCCCTTTCGTCTGATGTTGCAGGATTCGAAGCAATCGGTTCTCTTCTTCCCCGATTGAAAGCTTGTACTTTCCCTCCTCATCGAGCAGAGCAGAGCCGATAACGAATAACCTCCCCTCTTTGCGCATTTCGGCGACGGTTGCGGTCATCCCCTTTTCAAGAGTGACGCGTCGGAGATCTTGGAGCGTTGTTTTCACGCTAATATTGCGTTTCGTAGCTGTATCGATCAGCTTTAACAGATAGAGCGGGAGACGCGGTTTATCCTTTGGCGCATATTGTAGGACTTCGGAGGAAAGCCCGTCCACCATCACGATCCGCACATTCAGCGTGTTTTTGGGATCCCGCAAATAGGTCGAGAGCAATTTAAACCAGTCCTTTTGCTGCATCACGCGTTTTCCGATCAGCAGAACTTGTGTTTTTCCTCCGGTGGTTAAAGCCATCACTGTTTTGTCGTCTTCATCCCTCGATTCTCGCAGCGTGATCGCTTGTGTTGTATACTCTTCCTCCTTCTCCTTTGATTCTTTGCTGAATACCGGACTGGATGATGAAAATACCAAGTTGTTTTCTTCATCGAGATCAATTCCGACCAGCAGTGACATTGAGATGTCTTCGATATCGATTTTGTCCTTGTATCCCTTTGTCAACAATAATAGTGCAGCAAATAGGATCAGCAACCTCCTCATCCGGCTTTCCACCTCCTGTACTTTTCAAATCCTGAGGTATAGACGAGTAGAAGAACAGGCAAGGCGTACATGATGCCCATCCCAGCATTGCCTAACAGCGTCGTCCAATGCTCCGCCTGAATCCACGTCGGCTTCACCAAATAAACACACACGATGGCCAACACAAAATAGACAAAGGTGTGCGAGCTGTGATCCTGCTTCTTGAAAAGAAAGCATGTGGAAAAAACGGTACAGTAAATGTAAGCGTTCCATGCCCTTGACACCACGATCAGATAGATCGCCAGAAAGATCATATCAACCCGTTCCACAAACCGAAATTCGATCGACTTGAGCAAGCTCAACACAGGTTGGTTCAAAGACGTGATCTCGTCCGGTGAGTAAAAAACGAAACAGATGATGGTGACGTACAGATATAAAAACATCGTAATGGTGTTCGCAATCAACATTCCGTGAACAGCATATTGTTTTTTCTTCAGGAACGGGTAAACAAACAAGAGAACTTCATGTCCAGCAAAAGCGAACACCGTCTTTGGCAAGCCGAATAGGATGGGCTCCCAACCTTCTTTTAACACGGGAAGCAGATGAACCCAGTGTCCATGCTCAAGCGTCGCTAGAAAAATTAAGGGCACCCACATCATCAAGTAAAAAATGAACTCTGCATATCGGGCTTGAATGCGTAGTCCATGCCGCACGACAAGATAACCTGGAATCGCAAATAGAAGCAAAATCAAATATCCAGGCGTTTTGGGCAAAAACCATGCTTTGATGAAGAGCATCGAATTGATCATGATGATCCAGCCAAAAAAGGCGAAATAGGCGATCAAAGGAAGAAGAAGCAACTTTCCTAGCCATTTTCCAAACAGGTAATTGAACAGGTCGGGCAATGCAAAGTCTGGGTACTTTCTAAGCGTTAGCAAGATGACCCAGCCGGCCAAGCAATTGATCCCCCAAGCGATGAGAAGGTTCACCCATCCATCCGTTCCACTCTTTTCGGCGAGCACCCTCGGGAGCGATAAAATCCCGGTCCCCACTTGAGCTCCTTGGATCAGAAAAATGTACTGCATCAAGGTGATATCATTCATCGCATATTTGTTCATGATTCGTCCCCTTTCGGCCGCTTTGTGCGCATCCGTTTGTCCTGAGCCGGTCTGGCGCTTTTGGGGCGATCGGTCATCTGCCAAAGTGGGAGTCGGACGAACGTATCTTTCATATCCGACCACCGGAAAGGAGCCAACGGACTTCCGTAAGGGGTCCCGAGCGATTCCAAAGCGATCAGATGGGCAACCAAGGTCATGAATCCGATCACCATTCCGATAAAACCAAACAGCGAAGCCATCAACATCATCGGGAAGCGCAACAACCTGACGGCCATCCCCATGTCGTAACTGGGAAGAATGAAGGAAGCGATCGCAGTCGAGGCCACGATGATCACCATGATGTTGCTGACAATACCAGCCTGCACAGCCGCTTGGCCCACAACGATGCCCCCGACGATGCCGATCGTCTGTCCGACCGGCGCAGGAAGCCGAATTCCAGCCTCGCGCATCATTTCCAATGTGATCTCCATCAGCACCGCTTCCAAAAGCGGTGGAAAGGGGACACTTGCTCTCGATTCGGCGATCGACAGTAACAATTGAAGCGGGATTATTTCATAGTTAAAGGAAATAACCGCAATGTAGAGAGCTGGCAGCAGCATGGCGATCATAAAAGCAGTGAAGCGGAGCAGTCGAATAAACGATGCGATCTGCCAGCGCGTGCTGTAATCATCCACACTTTGAAAAAAGGATGTAAAGGTGGCGGGAGCGATGATCACGCCGGGAGAACGGTCTACGATCACAACGAAACGCCCTTGCAACATCTGGGATACAGCCGAATCGGGGCGCTCGGTCATGATAAACTGAGGGAACGGCGAATGCGGATTGTCTTCAATATACTGGGCCAATTCCCCCGTATTGATCAAAGCATCCACATCCACTTTTGAGATTCTCGTCTCCAATTCCTGAAGAATTTCCGAATTGGCGATATCCTCCAAGTATAAGATCCAGACTTTCGATCTTCCGCGCTCACCGACCGTTTGTTCCTTGATTCGAAATGCTTTGTTGGGAAGATACCGGCGGAGGAGCGCGATATTTTGCATGCCGGTTTCCACAAATCCTTGATGAGCACCTTTTAGTGAACTTTCCAGTTGAGGGTCTTCGATCGCGCGCTGTGGCCAACCTTTCGTATCATAAATCCATGCTTGCTGTTGTCCTTCGAGGAGCAGCGCACTTTCGCCCTCGTAAATTGCAGCTACCACATCGTCCCATGTCGAAACTGTACGAACGCCGCTGATCGATGGGACAGGCATCCCTTGTTTCGCATCGGGTAGATTTTGCATCATCGGACCCAAGATGTGGTTGTTGATCGAATTTTTATCGGTTAAACCGTCCAAATAAAGCAGAGCAACTGGCGCTTTCTGAGCACCTGCAACAAAGCGGTAGATGACCAAATCGGGAGAAAGCGGGAATAACCGTTTGGCTTCCTCGATATTTTGAGACAGATCCTTGGAGAGCGAGTTTTGATTCGCAAACTGATTTTGTGGCCGTTTAGATTTTGATTGTTCTTCCTTTTGTTGATATCGATTTCGATTGAGGATTTTGGAGAAAAAGAACATGAATTACAATCCCCCACTCCGTTCAGTTCCTTATTTTGTATAGAATAGATCGAGAGGCAGGAATCTATGCATGAGAGGGGAGCTGAAGATCGAATGGGTGAAGGACATGTATCGGAGGTGCGGGGGCACACGGGTATTTCGTAAAGTATGGCATGGCCGGGGACAAGCCTGTCTCCAATTACTCCGCCATACGATGAACTGCAAGGGGTCATGAGGTGTTTCACAGCTTGTGGAAGTTCCGCATGGGCCCATTTTTGTTATCGAGTTCGCGCAGATTGTGGAATGTCCCATAGGCTTCACTGTGTTGAAGATTTTGCAAATGTCACAATTTATCAAGGATAATTAGTGGTACTGATCTAAACCCGTAAGCTTGATAAGATTTTCATGTTGAAGAAAATACTCGCCATGCTATAATGATAAAAAGAACATTTTTATGTAAAAAAATTTTTGTTCAATAAGGTATACGCGGGAGCTACATAGACCTGCACAATCTCACACAGCAGCTACCCTCCTACATAAATCTAAAGGAGTGATACATTTGAAAAAGAAAACTGTATTCGTAGCATCATTTATTGCTCTAGCAGTTGCTGGCGGTCTGACTTTCGGTAGTATCAATTCGCAAGCGTCATCAACAGCAGAACAGGACGCACGATTAACGTTTGACAAGTATATTGCTGCGGTCATGGATGGCAACGCCGAAGATATGATCAAGTATACTGATGATCAGCGTTTCCTTGACGAATCTAGTAAAGAAATCGCATACGAAAGTTTGGCAAATGATAAGGACGTACAAGAACTGGAAGTCCTTAACTTTAAAAAAATTGATGGCACACACATGATTGCTTCAGTTCGTTTCAAATCAAAGTACTCTGGTGTGCACCAAATCGAAATGCCGGTTGTGAAAGCAGGCGATGAGTGGAAGGTTGTAATTGAAAAACAGTAAAGGGAGATTCATCGGAATGTTAAAAAGAATCAGTATGGTCGCAGTAGCTGTCGGAGTATTGGCATTAACTGCGAACACAACGTTTGCAGCTCCTACCTTGTGCTACTACTCGTTCAACTCACCATGGGGTGCGGGGTCGTTAACCAGTCCAATTACAAGTCCTAAGTTTAAAGTTACCAACTCTAACGCCGTCGTCACCATAAAAGGCTGGCAAGACACTCCGTTCGCGGGCACTCCAAATGTCTATTACGATCTAATGAGGGTGGAAACATTCATTGACACTCAGGTCGGAAGAACAAATATCAGAGGGATATATCCTAAAAATGGTACATGGTATTCTTATACTTTTTCTGGTGCCAATACAACCAAGGATTACTACATCAAGATGTCCCCCAACTCTTCAACTGGAATGGACGGGGCAGGCAATGCTTATGATGGCTACTAGTAGATAGCAAAAAAGTTACTACACTTGGAAACTGTCACTCGCGCCGATAGGATCGATCCTGTCGGTTTTTTGTGTTGTAGTTGACCATTTGGTCATCTTTTGGACAGGTAGTTGCGCCATCTTTTGGTTCAGTCGCATCGGTAGTAACAGTGATGCCTCACGGGCACCGTTCGAAAGGTTTTTTTCATGGAAAAATTTGATTACAAATGCCCATCCTCTATCATCCACAGGGTATGTTATACTAGCTTTGTTTGAAAATTTATTAATGACATTTCGTTCAATAACGACCAAGGAACCGCAGGAGATTTGATAGATGAAACCTAAAAAAATCACGTATATGACTGTAACTGTGCTATGTATCCTCTTACTACTCGCTTTTGGTGGACTAAGCTTGAGAGCGGACTCGAAGAGTGAAGGGAAAAATGTAAATCAAACAGAGAAATTGACAGTGGAGTATTCGAAATACCCAGGTCTTGACCTCATTACAGATATATCAGAGAAAGAAAAATATAAAATTGCTATACACTATCCGCAGTTTACAAGTAAAACATTGAACGCCGAAATCGAGGGATACATCTCGGCCATTAAAAAAAGATTTTTAACATCGGTTGACGAGAATCAGGAGTTCATCAAGGATTATGCTGCTACTTTGAACTTGACGATGGAAATTTTCCAAACGACTCAAGATACGTATTCCATCGTTTTTTCAGAAGAAAGTTATGTGGCGGGCGCGAATGGGATGCAAAAAGCAAAAGTGTATGTGGTAGATTTAAAAGATGAAACCTTTATTCCTCAGACACAAATCATAAAAGATACAAAAGAAAATCGAGAACAACTATATACGCTCTTACGTGAAATGTTCAGGCAAACCGATTATGAGAGCTTCTTGTTTGAAGAATATTTAAAAGAATGGGCAATGCACAATCAATTCTCCAACCTGTATCTAACAGATAAAGCTGTCGTATTTAAATATGATAAGTACGAAGTAACGGCTGGTGCAGCTGGCATGCCCGAAATCTCGATCCCTTTAGAAAAGATGCAAAGCATGCTGACCGATGAATGGAAAGATAAATTAAAGGTGAATCCGCCGAAAGAAGAAGGGAAAGTTCCTTCGAAAGATGAGCCGACCAAAGAAGTAGGAAAAACGGTCGATCACAAACCTGCAGGCGGTAAACGAGTTGCCATTACTTTTGACGATGGGCCGCATCCGAAAAACACGTTGAAGATCCTCGATTTATTGGATCAATATGATGCGAAAGCAAGCTTTTTCATGCTCGGAAACAGGGTAGATTTCTATCCGGAGATCGCTCGGAAAGTCGCGGAAAAAGGACATGAGATAGGTAATCACACATGGAATCATAAGGACCTTTCGAGAATCAATCTAGAAGAAGGGATTCTGGAAGTCGAAAAGACCAATGCGATCATCCAAAAGACGACGGGGAAAGCAGCAACTGTGTTCCGTCCGCCGTATGGAGCAGTAAACGAAAAAGTCCAAACCGCTACGAACAGCCCTGCTGTTTTGTGGACAATCGATACATTAGACTGGAAATCACATAACCCCGATGAAATCTTAGGCATTGTGAAAGCAAACGTTCGTGACGGTTCGATCATTCTCATGCATGATATTCATGATACAAGTGTAGAAGCGGTAGCACTGATTCTGAACTATTTAAAATCGGAGGGTTATGATTTTGTGTCGGTTTCTGATTTGCAGTAACGTACCTTTGTCGATTGCGTTGCGTTGATGTGCCCCTTAGAATTTGTGACCAAGTTAGCCAGAATCTTTAATAGCTTGAAACCGTAGCTGGAGATAAAATTGGAACACCCGCCCTTTTGAACGCAAAGAAAGCGGGTGTTTTTTGAGTGTTTTCATCATAGCCGAAGTACTCAGCTTTTCGTTTAGCGAAACAGGTGATCCATAACACGTTCGACAACGAAGTTGTCGCCTACAGATTTGGTCACATGAATGCCGCAAAGGTGGATCTCTATCATCTGCTCAGATACTTGCTGGTAAGAGAATTTTTTGCGCTTAAAAGCTGTTGTGGGGTGCCTTCGAATATGACTTTTCCGCCATTTTTGCCGCCTTCGGGCCCCATATCGATGATCCAATCGGCGTTTCTGATGACATCCAGGTTATGTTCGATCACGATGACCGTATTTCCAGTATCCACTAGGCGATTCATGATTGCCAGTAGATGGGTGATATCCGACATATGCAGTCCGGTCGTGGGCTCGTCCATGACGTAAATACTGCCCTTTTTATGCAATTCGCTCGCCAACTTGATGCGTTGGCACTCACCGCCCGACAGTGTGCTGAGCGGCTGGCCGAGTGTCAGATAATCCAGACCGACGTCACTCATGGCCTGTAGCTTGCGATTGACTTCTTTGATGTCAAAGAAAGCGAGGGCTTGTTCAACGGTCATCGCTAGCACATCGGCGATCGATTTATCGCCCAGTTTGTAGGCCAGCACCTCTTCTTTGAAGCGTTTGCCACCGCATACTTCGCAGGTTGTTTTCACGTCGTCCAAAAATGCCACGTCCGTATAAACAACACCAAGGCCTTGGCAGTTTTCACAGGCACCCTTGGAATTAAAGCTGAACAAACCGGGTTTCACTTTGTTGGCTGATGCAAAGGCCTTGCGCACATCGTCCAAGATGCCTGTGTAGGTGGCCGGATTCGAACGGGTAGAGACACCGACAGCCGCCTGGTCGATCACGATCGCATCGGGATGCTGTTGCAAAAACACTTCGTTGATCAATGTGCTTTTGCCGGAACCTGCAACGCCTGTCACGACGGTTAATACTCCCGTTGGAATATCGACGCTAACATTGTTCAAGTTGTGCAGAGTAGCGCCGACGACAGACAGCTTGCCCGTAGCCGGACGAAACTGGTCCTTGAGCGGAATCGACTGTTTCATATGGTTGCCGGTCAGAGTATCGGCCTGAAGCAGGCCGGTAAAGCTGCCTTCGTAAACAATGGTACCGCCGCGGCTGCCAGCAAAAGGGCCGACATCTACGATATGATCGGCTACTTGAATCACATCGGGGTCGTGTTCGACAACAATGACAGTATTGCCTTTATCGCGCAGTTTTTGCAGCAATTCATTGAGTCGGTGTACATCGCGGGGATGCAAACCAACGCTCGGCTCATCAAAAATGTAGACCACATCCACGAGACTGCCGCTCAGGTGTTTGACCATTTTGACACGTTGTGATTCTCCACCGGATAACGTGTCAGTCTCACGGTCGAGGCTGAGATATTCCAGACCGATATCGGCCAGGTGCTGCAGTCTTTCCGTCAATGCTTTTACCATAGGAGCCGCGGTCGGATCTTCGATTTCCTTGATGACCTCAATCAGCCGACCTACCTCCATAGAAGATAGTTCGGCAATATTGTTGCCGTTGATTTTACAGCTGAGAGCCGCTTGGTTGAGACGAGCGCCACGGCAAAGGTGGCATGGGCCTTCGATAATAAACGGCTTCACCATCTTCTGGGTGCGCTCCGACTTCGTTTTGAGATCTCGCTTGATGTATTTGCCGCTGAATTTCTCAATGATGCCCTCGAAGGTAAAGTTTACAGCTTTCCCTCCGACATTCATTTCAACTTTATGTGGTTTGCTGTACAGCAGCTGTGCCATTTCTTCCTCGGTGTAATCGGCAAGCTTTTTGTCGTTATCAAACAAACCTGTCTGGGTACAAATGTTCCAATCCCAGCTGTCAACGCTATACTCGGGAAGCAAGATGGCGCCTTCGTTGAGTGATTTGGATAGGTCCAATGCTTTCTCCATATCAACACCAAGCTTGCGGCCCACGCCGTTACATTCCGGGCACATGCCTTGCTGGTCGTTGAAGGAAAAGGCGTTGGCGTTACCAGCGTATGGCTGACCTACACGCGAGAACAGCAACCTCAGTAAAGGTGCAAGATCGGTGATCGTGCCTACGGTCGAATGAGAGCCGCCACCCAAGCGTTTTTGATCGACGATAACCGCCATGCTAAGATTTTCGATCGCGTCTGCATCCGGTTGCGGAAAACGCGGCAGAAAGGTGCGGACGAACATGCTGAAGTTTTCGTTCAGCAGACGCTGGGATTCGGCGGCTATGGTATCAAAAACGATCGATGATTTGCCGGAACCGGACACACCTGTAAAAATGGTGATTTTGCGTTTGGGAATGCGCAAAGATACATCTTGAAGGTTATTTTCCCTAGCGCCGCGGATTTCGATATATTCTTGGGTCATGAGATATCTTCCTTTACTCGTATTCAGATCCTGATCTGTTGAAGCGCCGCAAGAGAGCGGTTAGACAGAGCGCTTGCTCCGTGCTCAAGGAAATTGGTTGCCTTTTTTGGAAAAAGGGGAGTCGCCCGCAAAGCAGATGGAGTTTCGTGGTGTCTCCATTCCCGAAATCAGATCCAGCCGACATACGTGTAAAAACAGATCACGTGATGGGCAATCGATACCATGATGTGATCTGTTTTATGATGTTCGGCTCCCTCATTCCCCTTCATTTCGCCTTGGGAGGGGAGATGTTGTAGTACCGAATAAGGTTATTGTTCCAACACTTTTTCAAGCTCTCCGCCCATTCTCATCCAGCCATACTTAGCGCCTTCGTTTGCCTGTGCGTTTGAGATTCCAGTTTGTTCGAGATGAAGGTTAACCTTTCCATCCCCTAAATCCTTCAGTGTCCAGGTGACCGTGTTTTCCTGCCCTGCGCTGTTCCACGTATAGGACAATTTGTGTGGTTCGTCCACGATAAGCACTTCGCTCTCAATAATTCCGTCCCAGCCTCCGATCGGCTGCGCGCGAAACTGAAAACGGTGTCCAACGACAGGTTTAAAATCATTTTCCATGACCCATTTGGCAAGTTTGCTTGAATCGGTTAAAGCGGACCAAAGCTTCTCGATCGATGTCGTGTATTGAAAATCCAAGGATAATGTGAAACTCATTCTTCTTCCTCCTCTAATAGTTGGTTCAAGCGCAACATATTTGTAGTCCAGAATTTGCTGTAGAAAGCAACCCAATCTTGAATTTCTCGGAGTGGAGTGGGATCAAGCCTAAATAGCGTTTCTCTGCCGACTTTTCGGTCAAGTACCAGTCCGGCATCTTTAAGAATTGTCAAATGTTTGGAAACTGCTGTACGGCCCATTTGAAACTGTGATGTCAATTTGTGAAGAGGTAACTCTTCTACATCTGCCAATAGACGAATCAGTTCACGTCGAGTCGGGTCGGCAACAGCAACGTACACATCCCTCATTTGATTGGTATCGGTCAAGATCACCCTTCCCCTTACTTTCACGTTATGAAAAGACACCGATTGGTGTCTGGTTCATAATAGGACACTAATTGGTGTCGTGTCAAGCAGAGCCGACTAGTAACGTGACAGGGAACTTCTGTCGTTCCTTTGGTGATTAGGGTTTTGCTCATGTATGCTCCTTATTCGCAGGAATTCATTACTTGGTAGAGTTTCAGGAACTGGTTTACTTGTGTAAGATGGAGTTGAATGCAGGTGGTCTGACATAATCGAATTGTGTGGTTATAAGACAGCGCCACGAGAACCATGAATGTTGCTCAATATTCCACGAATGATGGCTATTGGGGACTCGATCGAGGATTGAATCGGAACTTGAGAAACGAGTAAACGAGAACGGATGGGCTTATCTAAAAAAATTGAGTACAACATTATTTACAAACCGGAGGTGTATTAAAATGGCGATCAGTAATAAATGGAAGATTGTATCGATAACTGCTGCATCCTTACTTCTTACAGGTATAGTAATTAGCCAATCAACATTGGCTGATCAGATCACAAAGAAGGACACAAAGAAAAAGCTTCAAGAAGATCTGGAAGTATACAAGGGAATTATGCACACGCATACATATTATAAAGACTTGGTCAATGACCCAGTGCACGGAAAGGCTTACGAAAGAGCGTACGGAATTTTGATGATGAAATTCAAAACCATCGAACGGATTGAACGTGATTTTAATGAAAACAAAAAAACTGCGGAAGAACTCCTCAATGAGCTTGAAGAATTGATTCATATTAGAGAACTGGTAATTGAGTAACTTGTAATTTGATTGCAGAAATAGTTTCCCCGCAAACAGCACCACACCGTTCGGATCTTCCACCGTCTCAAAGCGGAGCATGAATTTACTGGAGGCTCTGGGAGCGTAAGATTATTACCGGAGTCTTGACGAAAACAGAAGTCAGTGGAATGCACGCATCTTTTGAAAGGGAGTCAGAAACTGGTTGCATGCCTTGAATGTAGGAAATTGTTGCAACTGTGACGAAGAAGTAAAAGATTGGAAATAGGAAAAGGAGGTAAACAGTGGTGTTGATGGGTTTTTTCTTACTACTTTTGTTGTTTTTAACCGCAATTTCTTTCACGCTTGCCTTTCTCAAAAGGTCTTGGGTAGGGATGCTGATAGGCGGACTTATTGTACTTCCCCTTGCTTGGTTCATGAGTCTATACCCGCCGTTTCCGTGGGCGATTTATGTCCCGCTTATCTACCTTATCATGGCTATTTTTTTATTTTTCCGGAAATAATGTTACCAATCCTCCAAAAGGAGCCTGATATTCATGTGATAAATCGGGCACAGTTGGAGGATTTTTTGTTGTATGGTTCCGTAACACGGCTGTAGGGCAAATGTTCGTGTTGGAAAGGCGTAACGTACCTTTTTCAAACCAACACTAAAGAGCCTTTCCTGAGTTCACCCTGTATGCAAAAATATTTTTAACAGGTAGACAAAAATCGCAAAGAAAATTATCTCGAGTATAGAGTTTAAGAAAATGTTTTTCTCACGTCGCTTTGCAGATAGGTTTCTAATAAATACAAAGCCAATATACCCCAAAATAACAAATTCGATGTTCATCATAGATCAAATCCACCTCCAAAAAAGAGAGGGATCAGCTCTCTACGAATTGACTGTCCAAGTAGTAACTTTTACACTTTGATCAGGCGACAAAGAAAATCCTTGCGTGCTAATCTAACGGAGCAGGCTATCAAAGGGTTCGTACCCTTCTTCTGTTCCACACGTTTAACATAGCAACGAACGATGTACTTGCAGTCAAGTGACAGTCAGCTACCAAAATCCAAGAATGACAGGAGTTTCTTATGATCATAAACGAACAGGAATTTTTCGTGAAGGGCCAACAATACGTGATTCGATCCGCGCGGGAAGAGGATGCCAAAGAACTGTCCGAAGTAAGAGTTCAGATCGATGGAGAGACGGAAAATATGGATCGAGAACGAGGTGAGGCATTCATCGATGAATCAGGTTTTACACAGATTATCCAAACGGACACGGTGAGTACGCGAAACTTATTTTTAGTCGCTGTCGTCGAGAATCAGATCGTGGGGTTCTCAAGATGTGAAGGAATCTATTTATCTAGGTTTGCTCATAAAGTGGAGTTTGGGGTATGTGTAGTCAAAGATTTCTGGGGATATGGGATCGGGAAAAATCTGTTACAGGAATCGATTTCTTGGGCCGATGCCAACGGCATTAAGAAGATTACCTTGAATGTTCTGGAGACAAATGAGAAAGCCATCAAGCTCTATCAAGATCTTGGCTTCGAGATCGAAGGTATCTTAAAAAAAGACAAAATCCTTTCGGACGGTAACTACTATAACACGGTCATGATGGGAAGATTTATGGAGTGATGGCACTGGCGGTCCGGCAACACCATGCAGGCTCGCATCTGTTCGCTCCACCACAAGTAGAAAATAGGAAGGGTCCATGGCAGATTTCCACAGCATGTGGAGCGAGCGCATGGACCCTTTTTCTTGTCTCTAATGCTTCAGTAGCCGCGATGAGCACTCTCTACGTCGAACCTGAACAAAGCGCGATGAAGTTCTGTGCCGTTTTCGATATGAAGTGGTCTTTCAGCCAGATCAGCGCAGACGAGGTGAAGAGATCGGCTTCTGCGATCTCGTAGGCATGAACAGCGTGTTTTTTGTGGAACTTAAGAACCGATTGTGGCACGACGGTCGCACCGAAGCCGGACGCGACAAGTTCGAACAGCGTCGGAATATCTGAGCATTCGCAGATGAGATTGGGGGTGAGTCCAACTTGGGCAAATGACTCGGATATCATTCGGTAGACGCCCAACCCTTCTGCACTCGGCAAAATGAGCGGCGTTGTGCTGATCGCAGCCAATGTGACGTTTGAATGGCGTGAGAAAGCGGTGTCCTGTTTGGCAGTGACAAAGCAATAGCGCTCCGTCTGTAACGGGAGGAACGAGAAGTCGGACAGATCGATGGGCATTCGGACAATGGCCAGTTCGACAGCCCGTTCGCGCACCATTTTAACCAGTTGGGCCGATTCGTTTTGACGAATGGAATAGGTGATCTTTGGGAATTTCAAACGAAAGGCAGACAAGAGCTGTGGCAACTGGTCATCAGAAAATGTATTCACACCGATCGTCAGTTTGCCCGCCAGCCCGTGGCCTGTTTCTTTCACCTCGATAAGCGTATCGTCAAACTGCTTGATGAGGGCGACCGCCCGGTTGTACAGAAGCTGCCCAGCCTCGGTCAACTCAAGTGTTTTCCCGCTACGCACGACTAGTGGTAGGTTGAGCTCTTGTTCCATCAGCTTGAGCTGCTGGCTGAGCGGAGGTTGAGCCATGTGCAGCTTGCGGGCGGCGGCAGTTATATTTCGTTCTTCGGCGATGGCGATAAAATAGCGAAGCTGACGTAGATCCATCGTAAGCTCCTTTTCTACTATATGATTTTCATATGGTGAACGGATAAACCAAATATTTTTCATATAGTATATCCCGTGATAGTATGATCGTACAACATATCCGTCTGAAAGTTGAGGGTCGTCTGCGTGAAGCTCAAACAATCATTTGGCACGGTGCAGTGGTTCATGTTTCTTTTGGCCAACTCCGTTGCGATGCCCATCGTGTTCGGTGGGCTGTTTCAATTGTCGTTGGAGGAAATCTCGTCGCTGATCCAGCGAACGTTTTTCATCGTCGGAATCAGTTCATTTTTGCAAGGCTGGATCGGTCACCGGCTACCGATTGCCGATGGACCGGCTGGCACGTGGGTTAGTTTGTTCGCTGTGTTGGCCGACATTGCGATCAGGCAAGGTCAGAATCCGCATGATACACTGCCAGCGCTGTCGGGCGCTGTTTTGATTGCTGGTGTGTTGCTGTTCGTCCTTGGCTTGGCCAAAGTGACCCACAGGCTGGCGTTTTTGTTTACACCGCTCGTCACGGGAACGTTTCTGCTCATCTTGGCGATCCAATTGAGCGGAGTTTTTATGAAAGGGATGTTCGGACTTACGACTGGACAGGTTGCGACCAATTATGCTGTCACCGGTTTGGCCGGAGGAGTCTTTGTATTCGTCCTGTTGCTCTCCTTGCTTGGAAAAGGGGTCTTCAAACAATATGCGGTCATGATCGGGCTACTCACCGGATGGCTCCTCTATGAGTTGTTGGGGCTGCGGACGGCAGGCATTCCATTCAATACGGGTGAGGCTTGGCTGCAAGTGCCTGGCGTTTTCGTCTGGGGCATACCAAAAGTGGATCTCAATATTGTGATCGCAGTCGTATTGTTCACGTTCATGCTGGTTTCCAACTCGGTTGCAGCTGTCACCGCTGTGGAGGAAGCGACAACGGCTTCCCCAGCCGATCGACCCAAGCGTTTAAACCGCGGAGGTATCATCGGTGGCATCTCGCATGGACTTGCCTCCGTATTCTCGACGATCGCCGTCGTCCAGTTACCCGTTTCTGCAGGCTTCATCCGCATGACCGAGCAGCGAAATGTCAAGCCGTTCCTTTGGGCAGGCATTTTGTTTGCAGGCCTTTCGTTCTTTCCTTTTGTTGTGAAAGGACTGGCCTTGCTACCTGGACCGATCGCCAGCGCCGCATTGTTGACGACCTTCGTTCAGATGGTCGGGATCGCCATGCAGGGCATCACGCGAGAGCCACTCGATCAGCGCAGTATGAGCATTTTGGGAATCTCGCTGGTCACCGGTGTAGGGCTGATGGCACTACCAGGAGCTGCGTTTCAAGCGCTTCCTGCACCGTTTCAGTATGTTTTAGGCAATGGATTGTTGTTCGGCACAGTCGTGGCCATCTGCCTAGAGCAAATTTGGAGGAAGGCGAATGTGCCGCGTGTGTCATAGGGGGCAAACCGTTCAATCGGGCAGTTTTGTCCTCTGGGATGTGGAGTTATGTAGGTAACGAACGCTCAAATTGAGCGCCGCAATCATTTTTTTTATGACGGAGCGGACAGGATGGGTGATGGTTGGTCACGATCACGAATGGGTCCGCTCCGTCAATTTAGTCGTTATGTACCAGAGGCAGAACTCAATAATAAGTGAAAGATCGACGATTACGTCAGGGACTGTTGTCCTTGGCGTTTTTTTGTGAGGATGGAGTGATTGTCATCACCTTGCACTCTATTTCTTGAGTAGGCTTATCCGTCTTGATCCCGTTTATACTGCTGTACGCGACGTGCATCAGTAAGGAAACTTCCCGACGTTTTTTCGAGTGGATGCAGGGACAGTTTCAGCGTGCTTTGCAACAGATCGAAAGAGGCGCTACAGGATTACCGCGGGAGCAGGTCGAATAAAAATGTGAATCAATACAACAAACATAAAAGAACCAATCTAAAAGAATGGAGTGTTGAAAACCTCACATGGCGTCGAAGCGAACAGTCGGCAAGCAATCCGCAAAGTTGGATGGTCATCAACAAGTCGTTGAATTTTTGAAACAGCTTGAACATCCGCTCAAGGCGGAGATCGAGGAAGTCCGATCAATCGTGTTACAGGCAAAGGAAGGCATTACTGAGCAAATAAAATGGAACGCACCGAGTTTCTGTTTTCAGAATGAGGATCGAGTGACGTTCAATTTGCAAGGGAAGGGTTTCTTTCGACTGGTCTTTCATTGTGGAGCAAAGAAGAAAGCACAAGCCACAGCGGGGCGTTTGTTCCAAGACAGTACAGGATTACTTGAATGGGTCGCGGACGACAGAGCGATCATAAAATTTACCGATCGGAACGATGTGGAGGCTAAGAAAGACAGGCTTGCCGAAGTCGTGGTCAGATGGCTGGAAGTGACGAGCTGACGATCAGCATCAATTCCGCATGCTCATCGATGGAATACTGATCGCTTCATATCTGCAATTCCTGTGCGGGTGAACTGTTCGCTACGATGAAGGAGCTTTAAATAAAAAAAGCGACTCCACAGCCTAGGAGTCGCCATCTTGGATCAAATTATCTGATGGGCCGGGTCATCGGCCGAGGAGCAGGGCAGCCAGGATCGATGACTTCGGTTCTGCTTTCAGGTTGCGTATAATACTTCGGAACGTTCACGATGATCTGTCTGTTTACTCGGATGACGGGCTGAATGATCGGTACTTCGCGTGTGATATAGCAATCTTTGTATTCGTAGATCGGCGGGCAAACAATTGGTGGGCACTTTTCCAAGCGAATCTTCCTCCCTCATGAATTTGTTATACAGTACCTTATGAAGTTGAGGACACGCTGGTCACGGACAACTATCATGAAAAATGTGATTTGGGTGTGAACAGCCCATATCTGATACGTGCATGCCCGCTCGATACTGACGAGGATTGCGTGTTCAATCGGGTGAGGAGCGGTGCAGGTGGAACGGAAGCATTGCTTGGGAACTTTAAGATGAGGTATGTGCAAAACACAACGTAGTGATGATGTGCGCACGCTTCATGGCAAAAGCTCTCTATGAATCTCATAGAGAGCTTTTGCAATCGATGAACGTATTCAGATTAGTAGCCTGCACCGCCGCCGTAACCAGGAACGAGCAGGAAGAACAGGACGAAGATGATCAGAAATACTACCGCCCAACGAGTGTAGCCGCCAAAAGTACCGTACATAGATTTCACCCCCCGTTAAGATCTTAGAAAAAAGTTAGTGGCACTGTGTCGTGGTCGTTGTAACCGGATAGCAGGTCGGTACAACCAGGATAAACAGTACGAAAATGATCAGGAAGACGACCGCCCAACGAGTGTAGCCGCCAAATACGCCATAACCGTCCATATTCCCACCCCCTCTCAATCCAGTTAGGAAACGTTATTACCACCAAAGTCCACCACCCCAGAAACCGGCGAGGCCAAACCAAGGTAGGAAACCAAGACCGAGTCCAAAGAACACGGGATCTGCATTCATCCCATCCTCTTTGTTGTGAAGGTCAAGGTGTTGGAAGCTGGTACCGACTTGATCCGCTGAAGCGTAACCCGCTCCATAACGGATGTACATCCCTTGGGGAGTTACCGAGTGCAAGATACCGCGGTGGACACTCCCATTGTGATGTGCCACTATCGGCTGCCCAACGTACCGCATGGCATGCTGTCTCAAATCCATTCTGTTACAAACCCTCCTTTCTCGTTTTGTCGCAAAGAAAGATGGTCGTGAACAAGTAGCAACTGTCAAACTGACGCTTCTGTTGTACTACTGCAAGTTATTAAAATGACGGGGTACAAGGAACGGCATTTGACTAGTTCGGAGAAATTTGTGCGGCTGTCACTCCTGTCTAAGCACGCACCAAAAAGAAAAAAGCTCTCCACGAAGGTCGTAGAGAGCTTTGCCATTTCTTAAAAAACGGAGAGTGCCAGCAAGAGCTGCGCCGCATAATAGGTCACCATGACGGCCAGTTCTGCGAGGAGTGAAGATTTGAGAAATCGATTCCAAGCGAGGATACAGTCGGAAATCATAAACAGCACCGAACCTGCCAATACCCACACATCGCCTGTCATGACGGCGCGCCATACCATGATCAGAATCACGAGCGTGTAGCAAGCGACGGCGATAAACATGCCTTGGCCCCCGGAAGTGATCACGCCGCGACGTAAGATCGCAAGGTATAGGAGTCCGATCATTGCCAAAACGATTGTCACACCGATCGGTGATTCTGATAATGCAGCCACTGCTGGATGAGCTGTTTCCTGTGCTGTAAATGCCGCGATGTAGCACAGATGGGCGATCAAAAAGGAGACCAGCCCCGCCAAAAACCGATCGCTTGGCAACACGAGAAACACATCTCCCGCCAAGGAGAAGACCAAACCTGCCAACAGCCAGCGCTCGCTAACGTCCCCAAAATCGACACC
Source organism: Tumebacillus algifaecis (assembly GCF_002243515.1). Taxonomy (NCBI): domain Bacteria; kingdom Bacillati; phylum Bacillota; class Bacilli; order Caryophanales; family Alicyclobacillaceae; genus Tumebacillus; species Tumebacillus algifaecis. Next base: position 3,310,515 of record NZ_CP022657.1, on the reverse strand, counting down.
GAACAGCGCCAGCGCGATGATCACAACCACCGTCAGTGGCTTCCACAAATACCTTGCTTTCGTCCAGCCCCGCGCGATGGCCAACAGGTCGATCAATCCGCTTCCGATGGCCGCACTCGCCAGTAATAACATGTAGATAACCTCCCGTAGAAATAACAAGCATCCGGTTGCAGAGCGAAGTTGGTTGCATCCTTGCCAGCGTGATAGGAGTCTACACAGAGGAGAACTGCGATGCGTTCAGTCTAGATGTGATTCCCAGCCCAGATGCTCTCGATTTGCTAGCTTGCGTCGATTCTATATCCCCTTATTTAACATGAAGATATGACTTTGTACAATCACTCTTTTACATTTGAAAGTGCTCAGCAGAGAGGATTTGAGCGGCAAGTGTCTAGGGATCAGATCGCAGAGCAGGCCGACTGTGTGCTGTATAGGATTACATCTGGCTACTGAGAAGGGCCGCTACTGAATGTGAGGATATAGGAGCGAAGGAAATGAAAAACGCCGCCAACGCTTAGGTGGCGGCGTTTTGAACTATGCGTTTACTATTCCGAAGCTGTTTCAGATGGGATTTCTGGCGTGATTTCAGATGCAGGCGGAACGATAAATTTTTTGATCAGTCGCAGGCTGTCTTTGTGACGAGAGACGAGCCCTTTTTTATTTTCAAATTTCTTGGCGATCTCGATCGGCTTTTGGGCTGGTTTCAACACAGGATTGCGACGGGAAACCATACCATTGCTAAGGTAGAAGTTATGTGTGATCAGCGTCTTGTTGGCCCGAAGGACGTACTCGATCACATAGAACAGTTGATCGAGGTTGCGAGAGAGCATTTTGAAAGAGTCACGGAACAGAAAACTGATCTCGCCATGTTGGATCTGAGTCAAATCCTGTAAAAGCTCGCCGTCCACAACCTGATCGAGATCGGGCAAGTCTGCGAGGTCTGCGGGTTGAGGCTCATACGTTTTGGGTAAACGGGTGGCTCCAGCCAGTTGATGAAACGCTTCCCAAGCGAGCGGATAGGTTGTTGGCAGAGTTGCGAACACATCGTCAGGTCTTGCCGTCACTTGATCGGCTGCCTGAGTCAGATCGACTTCCGCAAAATATTGAATCGCTTGGCTGGTCACCTTTCGGATGTCCGTGTTGTCAAGAATTCCTTCGGTGTGGTGGAGGTTGTCCAGTTGCGGGCTGTTGCGTACGGCAAGCACCACCAACCCGTTGATCTCAGGATGAAAAGGCATATAAAACGTCCCCTCTTCCAATGCGGTCAGGAGCAACGTGGAGCGAAACTTGTCATCGTTCCAGCGCGAGAGGAGGGAAGCCAAACGATTATCAATGTCATGCGTAACTGCGGCTACCGTGTTTTCGCTAACTTCTTTGCTTCTCAAAAACGGGCCGAGATGTTCGGCTGTGTATGTAGTGATGAGGTTTGTAATGATGATCACTCCTTGAATGGATGCTGTAAAGCATTACGTGTATGATTACCTGCCAAGTGCTGGTCGATTCTGTCTACTCTCCCAGTTTACGAAGCAAGCGAGCCTGCCCAATCGCAAAATTAACTTCGTTCCATTGGACAGAACGGATGGTATCGCGTCCTCGGGTGAGGATTACGTAACGGAATCCTCGCTTCCATTATGACACAGGTTCTGGGAGAATTGTAGCTACGATCAATGGATCGGAATGTGCTCGCTCATCCTCAACGTGAATCACTGTGGGAGCGACGGCGAGGTGCATGGTGACTGACAAGATGGGCCGATGCGCTCGGCGCGATCCACTATTGCAACGAGCCGGAAAGGGGACGAGGCGTTCAGATCGCGCAGGGAGACCGCACTACCATGATGGTATCGTTGGCAATAGAAAGTTCTCGTTAGACAGGGTACTTGGGTCGTAGATTTACGAATCGGAGAGGTGTGCTTAGGATGACAACAAACCAAGGAAATCGGTTGCAGGAACTGCTACACCAGCATCTTCGCCCGCTGGTGAAAGACATCGATGAACAGGGCAAATACCCGGGCGACTTGGTCAAACTATTGGGGCAAGCAGGGTACTTTTCGGTAGGTCCAGCAGAAAATCTAAAGCTGATTCGTGACGTGGCCACCGTCTGTGGGTCCACAGCTTTTGTCGTGTGGTGCCAAGCGGCGGCGATCAGCTTCGTATATCACGGGAACAGCGAGTTGTTGAAAAGGGAGCTCTTACCTGCCCTATTGAGTGGTGAGGTTGCAGGCGGGACGGGCATTTCAAATGCGATGAAGTTTTACGCAGGCATGGAAAATTTGAGATTGAACGGGGAGCGGACGTCGTCAGGCTATCGAATCGAGGGGACGTTGCCATTCGTTTCGAACCTCGGGCCGGACGCATGGTTTGGCGTCTTGTTTCAAAACGGTGAAACGCAGCGTGGAATGGCGATGGCAGCAAGTGGTCTGGTCGGCCTTACGCGAAAAGAGGTCGATGGCTTCCTCGGCTTGAACGGGACGGCTACTTTCAGCTGTCAGTTTCAGCATGTTGAGATTCCAGAGTCCTACATCCTGACCGACAACGCAGATGAATTGATTGCGAAAATTCGTCCAAGCTTTCTGCTGACGCAGACCGGGGTGGCGCTTGGCGTGACCCAGGCTAGTCTGAATAGCATGTTTGCTCTGCAAGCGAAACAAAAAGGGGCGAACTCCTTCCTGAATCATCAGCCGGAAGGACTTCAATCGCGCCTCGAGCGGCTGACGGAGCGGGTCGAACGGTTGGCCGAACATCCGATGGCAACAAAAGAATACTTCAAAGAAGTCGTCAAAGCTCGGCTGGATGGTGCTTACCTGGCGCTCGATGCCGCACAAAGCGAGATGATGCACGCCGGAGCGGCAGGATATGTCGCTGGGAGCTCCACATCGCGCCGACTGCGCGAGTCGCTTTTTCTCACGGTCGTCACTCCGGCTGTGAAGCAGTTGGAAAAGATGCTTCAGAAGCTGTAGCGCGGTCGAAACGTCATCAGGCGAATGAACATGTCGATTTTCGATTACAACAGGAAGTGGCTTGCACAATCTCGAAAAGGGACAGGTAAGGGGGGCACAGGATGAACTTTTTGAGACCTTATCTACGTAAATATGCGTGGCCTTTTAGTGTCGCCGTGTTGTTTTTGACATTTGAAGCATTTTGCGACTTGATGCAGCCGACGATCATGTCGATGATCATCGATGAAGGGATCGCCAATCGGGACTTGAGCTATGTCTTCAAGATGGGCGGATTGATGCTGTTGATCACGGCGCTCGGTGCTATTGCCGCGTCGGTGCGCAACGTGGCGGCAAGCGTAGTTTCACAAAATTTTGGAACGGAACTGCGCTCGGACTTATATCGGAAAATTCAATCACTTCCTGCGCGCAATCTTGACAAGTTCGATCAGGCCTCGCTCATCACGCGGGTGACCAACGATGTGACGCAGGTGCAAGCGTTTGTCAACGGGATGATGCGGATTTTTGTCAAAGCCCCTTGCTCTGCATTGGCGGTTTGATCATGGCAACTCGCTTGAATCAGGAATTGGCTGTCGTGCTGGCGATCGTCGTGCCGATCGTCGCCGTGCTGATCGTTGTGAACATGAAGATCGGATTCCCTTTTTTCAAAAAGGTGCAAAAGTCGCTCGACCGAGTCAATGGTGTGATGCGGGAGTACCTGTCGGGCGTGCGAGTCGTTAAAGCGTTCAATCGCTTCGATTATGAAGTAGCGAAGTTCAATGGCGCCAATGAAGAGTTCCAACAGCGCTCGGTGGCGGCGGCACGTGTGATCGCGGTATTCAGTCCACTGATCATGCTGACGCTGAACATCGGGATTGTAGCGGTGCTGTGGATCGGTGGCGTACGCGTCAGTGACGGTGAAATGCAGGTTGGACATATCATCGCGTTTACCAACTACATGACACAGATTTTGTTCTCGCTGATGCTGATCTCGATGGTATTCAACATGTTTGTGCGCGCGCGTGCTTCTGCTGGTCGGATCGGCGAAGTGTTCGCAGAGGAGAACGCGATGACGTGGCGTGAGGAGCAACCGACAAGTGGCGCAAAACAGCAAGGGCGGATCGATTTTGAAAACGTGACTTTTTCGTATGACGGGGAACCTGTGCTAAAAGAGATCACGCTGACCTGCTTGCCAGGCGAGACGATCGGCTTGATCGGTTCCACAGGTTCGGGGAAAAGCAGTTTGGTCTCCTTGTTGCTGCGGTTCTACGATGCTGACGCGGGCACGATCAAAGTGGATGGTCACAACATCATCGATCTCAATCCGAAAAAGCTGCGCGAACAGATCGCCATCGTTCCGCAGAAAACCACGCTGTTCACCGGGACGATTCTGGACAACATCAAATGGGGCAATGAAAACGCGACGCTTGAGGAGATCGAGCAGGCCGCCCGCATGGCGGAGGCGCATGACTTTATTGCTAGCACACCAGAAGGCTACCAGACTCGTCTGGGGCAGGGTGGCGTCAATCTGTCGGGCGGACAAAAGCAGCGTCTGTCGATCGCGAGGGCCTTGGTGCGCAAACCGCAGATTCTCATTTTGGATGACAGCACCAGCGCAGTGGACGTGGCGACCGAAGCGAAGATCAAAGAATCGCTGAAAACGTATGCCGAGGGACTCACGTGCATATTGATCGCCCAGCGGATCACTTCGGTGCTCGATGCGGACAAGATTGTGGTGTTGGATCAAGGAGAGATCGTAGGTTGCGGGACACATGATGAACTGATCAACAACTGTGAGATCTATCAACAGATCTACCAATCTCAAATCGGCAAGGAGGTGCAGCAGCATGGCGAATCGGTCTAACAAGGAGGGACGAGCAACACAGCAGGCGCAGGTGATGGCGGGTGGTCCGCGACCGGGATTTGGCGGACAGGCGAGAGGGCCTGTCGTGAAGCCAAAAAACTTTAAAGTCACTTTGCAACGACTGTGGCATTATTTCGGGAAGGAACGGAAGCGTTTGTCGCTGGTTTTCATATTGATCATGATCGACGCAGTGATCATGTTCTCGACCCCGTATCTGATCGGGAAATCGGTCGATGCGATGTCAGCGCAACAAGGGTTGGTCGATTTTGGAATGCTGGAGATCGCCGTGCTCGCCTTGCTGGTCGCCTATCTGGCCGATGGAGCTTTGACCTTTTTGCAGGGTTGGCTGATGGCGGGCATCGCCCAGCGAATCGTGAAAAATTTGCGCGGGGCGCTGTTTGCCAAACTGCAGAAGCTCCCAGTCTCCTTTTTTGATACGCGGACGCACGGAGAATTGATGAGCCGACTGTCCAATGACATTGAGAATGTGAGCAACACGATCTCGCAATCGACGACGCAGTTGATGTCAGGTTCGATCCTGATTTTAGGCACGCTGGTGATGATGATCGTGCTCAGCCCGATTTTGACCTTGGCGACGCTGATCACGATCCCGCTCGTCTTTTGGCTAACGCGCAGCATCGCCAAGCGAACCAGCGTATTGTTTAAGAGTCAGCAGATGCATCTTGGTAAACTGAATGGTCATATCGAGGAAACGGTGACCGGGCTGCAGGTGGTCAAAGCGTTCAATCATGAGGAGAAAGTCATTGCAGAGTTTGAGGAAGTCAACCAAGCGCTGCGGGAAGTCGGGTTAAAGGCGCAGATTTGGTCGGGCTTTTTGATGCCGATCATGAACGTGATCAACAACCTTGGCTTTGCGGTAGTCGCCGTTGTCGGTGCGGTGTTGGCGATTCAAGGAGATGTGACGATCGGGGTGATCGCCAGCTTCTTGACCTATTCGCGACAGTTTGTCCGACCGCTCAACGATTTGGCCAATACGTTTAACGTCTTGCAGTCTGGTGTTGCCGGAGCGGAGCGAGTGTTTGAAGTGCTCGACGAACAGGAGGAGCCAGCCGATCGACCAGGTGCGATCGAGTTAACCGATCCGAAAGGTCATGTGGTGTTTGACAAGGTGAGCTTTGGCTATCGTCCCGATGTGCCGATTCTAAAAGAGGTCAGCTTCGAATCGGTGCCGGGCAGCAGTACCGCTCTCGTCGGCCCTACGGGAGCCGGGAAGACTACGGTGGTCAATCTCCTGACCCGTTTTTATGATGTGACGGGCGGGACGATCTATCTGGATGGGCGGGATATTCGCGATTATACGCGGGACTCGTTGCGCAGGAGTTTTGGGATTGTGCTACAGGACACGTACCTGTTTTCGGGGACGATCAAGGAAAATATTAAGTATGGCCGTCCGGATGCGACAGATGAGGAAGTGCAGGCGGCGGCGAAGTTGGCCAATGCTGACGTTTTCATCAGGCGCTTGCCGAAGCAGTATGACACGATGTTGACCGAAAATGGCAGCAATCTCAGTCAAGGACAGCGTCAGTTGCTGGCGATCACTCGGGTGATACTCGCCAAGCCTGCGCTGTTGATTTTGGATGAAGCGACGAGCAGCATCGACACGCGAACCGAACTGCATATTCAGGAGGCTTTGCTCCAAATTTTGAAAGGGCGCACCAGTTTCATTATCGCGCACCGCTTGAATACGATTCGCGACGCCGATACGATCATGGTGGTTGACCAAGGTCAGATTGTCGAACAGGGCAGTCATGATGCGTTGATCGCCAAGCAGGGTCGTTACTACAACATGTTCGTGAATCAGTTTAAAAATCTAGACATGGAGCTTGAAGATCCTGAAAAAAGTCACGAACTCTCCTGAGTCCGTGACTTTTTTATCCGCTGTGCGAACAGGGAATAGGTGATGCCGCCAATTGTATACATCACGAGATCAAGCGGGTCACTGACACTGCCCGTTCGATAAAGCGGTGTGAGGTACTCCCACCCCAGACCGGAAATCAGCGTCACGGTGATGCAAGCGGGCAAGGACGTAATGCGCAACTGACGGTGCGGATACAGGGATAGCAAGAGATTGATATAGGGTAGATAGAGCCACATGGAAAGCGCATCGTTAAAATATCCGTGGATAAACAAATTGCTTGTCAATTTTTTGAATACGTTCTCATTGAGCAAAAACAGGGCGAATGCAAAGGTAGGTAGTGCTACATTTAACAGAAGGAAATGATTACGAAACCAAGAACAATACCGCCTGCGATGATGAGAACCCATGAGCAACCGCTCCTTTTATTGGACACTGTGCGACAACCCCTTTGAATTTTTTGAATGAATTGTTTTTTATCGTACCATACTGAGCCAATCCAATTCCAGATCTTTGCAGAGAAGATCTGGAGTCACCTGCACGTTTCTTGCAGTTGTAACGCTACATCAGGTGCTGGTAGGCGCGTCATACGACCACACAAAACCAGTCTCCCGAATGGGCGATTGGTTTTGTTTTTATGGATCGCACGTAGCGAAAGCGCTTCCTTACGCTTGTCAAGTTGGCTGTTGCATGGAGAAGGTTTTGATGATTTGCCTGAGAAAACGTACACTACAGAAGAGAGTTGATGGAAAGCGATACACGTACATCAGGTTCAGGCAAAGGAGTTAGCGATCATGACCTATCATTTTTTTATCAAATTGGGCCTCGCTCTGTTTCTGGGACTGCTCATCGGAATCGATAGACAGCTGCGCAACAAGCCGCTCGGTGTGAAGACCAGCATGGTGATCTCGGTAGCGAGCTGTTTGATCACCATCGTCTCGATCGAGTCGGTGCATCGCTATTCGGAGCCGGGGCATACCACGATGGACCCGATGCGTCTGGCTGCTCAGATTGTGAGCGGTGTTGGTTTCTTAGGGGCGGGCGTGATCTTGCGCAGAGGGGATGATGTGATCTCCGGCCTCACCACCGCATCGATGGTCTGGGCCGCTTCCGGATTGGGCATTGCGGTGGGAGCTGGCTTCTATCTGGAATCGATTACCGCGATGTTGCTGATCATTCTGGCGATCAACATCTTCCCTTCTTTCATCAAAAAAATCGGACCCAGCTCACTTCGGGAACGGGAGTTGTTTGTCAAAATGATCGTCGATGTGGAAAACGAAGAGCAACTCGACCAGATTTTTAAAGAGATCAAGCACCTTGACATGCAGGTCAGACGCGTGAAAATCAAAGATTATGAACAGAATCGCCAATCGTTGGAGATGATCCTCATCTCGCCAAAAGAGCGCTACACTACCCACGTGTATGCTGCGCTAAAGTCGATCGAACACATGGTTTCCGTGGAAGTTCAAAGCAGGTAAAATCAAGGCAGCAAAGGTAAATGGAGTCAAGGAGGCACACGGATGAGCGAGAAGCAGGTGAGATCAGAACGAGGCATCGACGTTCTACAAAAAGTACGCGTGATTTGCCAACGCTTGCCGGAGGTGACAGAGGCGGTGGACAAGTTTGGTCACACATCGTTTCGGGTCAATGACAAGCCATTTGTGATGATGGGCGAAGGAAAAGGGGAACTCTCTTTGTCGATCAAGACGTTGCTTACGACACAAGAGGTGCTGTTGCAACGCGGAGGATTTACGAAGACGAATTACATCGGTCACCATGGCTGGGTGACGCTGGATAGCACAGATGATGTGGATTGGACAGAGCTGGAAGAATTGATGATCGAAGGATATTTGCGAAGCGCACCGAAGCGGCTCGTGAAACAAGTGATGGCGCCCTGAGGAGGGCGTCTTTATTTTGAAGGGAATCGTGAGCGGCAAGGGGGCATCTGAACATGACGGTTCGGAGGGGAGCACTGCTCTTGTCGAGGATGGGATCGTGCTGACAGATGTTGCATCGCCAAGGGTAGGAAATCTGCGGGCTATTCGCGGAGGCGGTGGTCGTCTTGGCGAGCAATCGTGAGGTGGTTGCAAGTTCCGCCAGTGTCTCTGCATGGTACAATAGGCGGGTGCGCATAATGAGTCAAAGGGTGAGGACTATGAATCTACAAGCCTACCAGCAACTGATACGCTCGCTCAGCGCCTTGGTGCCGCAGGAAGCGGCGATTGCGTTGTCCGACCAATCACAATATGTGTTGTACCGCCCGAGCGGTGCGATCGATTTGAACATTCAACCGGGCGATCCACTGCGGCAGGGTTCGATCGCCAAACAAACGCTTGTCGAACGAAACAAAGTGGAGCACTTTGTTTCGCCCGAACTGTTCGGCATTCCGTACTACGGTTTAGGAACGCCGCTGTATGATGGGGACGAGCAAGTGGTCGGCGCGATCACGCTGATCATGCCGCCGGAAAGAATGCACTTGTTGCCGAGCGTGCCTCGCACCGCCTACATCACTGGACAGTACGACAATCTGTTCGTCCCGGTGCACGAGAGCGAGATCGCCTATTTTTCCAGTGCAGATAGCACGACCTACATGCATACCGCAATGAAGACGTACAAAATCAAGCAGACGCTTCAGGCATTAGAGTGGGCGTTGCCGAGCCATCAGTTTGTCCGATGCCATCGGGCGTTCCTCGTCAATATCGGTTGGATTCGCCAAATTGAGCGCCATTTTCACTCCACTTTTATGTTGGTGATGAAAGATGAGAATGGGTCGAAAATTCCAGTCAGCCAAAAGTATGCCAGTTCCTTTCGAACGTTGTTAGGTTTCTAAGACTGTTATTCAGCCCCCTTTTTTCTGGTTCAGCGTGGGATCTTCTGTTCTGCGCCAAAAGTGATGCGGGGTCTTGTCGGCGATGATAAGATGATGAAAGCGTTATCATACAGATAATTGGGGGTACGATCATGATCGAACAACGAATTAGAAACCGTGCCTATTTTGATAAAATAATGAATTCTGACCAAGCGGCGCTCCTGATCAAAGACGGGATGACCGTAGGAATGAGTGGCTTTACGCGCTCCGGTGATGCAAAAATTGTGCCGCTGGCGCTCGCAGAGCGTGTGATGAAAAGCGGAGAAGAGCTTAAGATCAACCTGTTCACAGGTGCGTCGATCGGTGATGAGGTGGACGGCATCTTGGCGGAAGCAGGGATTGTGAATAAGCGACTGCCGTTTCAGAACGAACGTAAAATGCGGAACAAGATCAACCAAGGTGAGCTGCTTTTTATCGACCAGCACTTGTCACATACGGCCGAACAAGTGCGTAACGGATTCTTGCCGCCGATCGATGTGGCACTCATCGAAATTGTAGCGATCACAGAAGAGGGCTATATCATTCCGACTACATCGGTGGGTAACTCTTCGATTTTTGCGGAGCTGGCAAGTCAGATTATTTTGGAATTGAATGTAGCGCAGCCGCTGGGCTTGGAAGGGCTGCATGATATTTATGAGCCAGGGATGCGCGGTAAGCGGCAACCGATTCCGCTGACGTCTGTCGAACAGCGCATCGGGACACCGTATATTGCGATCGACCCAGAAAAAGTGGTAGCCGTTGTAATTACTGAAAAATCGGACTCGACTTCTGCGATCAAAGCGCCAGATGCTGAAACGGAAGTGATGGCTGGACACCTGATCGATTTTTTTGATCAGGAAGTGAAACAAGGCCGATTGCCATATAATTTGGCGCCGTTGCAGTCGGGGATCGGTTCGGTGGCCAACGCCGTTTTGCATGGTTTTTTAAAGTCGGATTGCACCGACCTTGAAGTGTATTCTGAAGTGTTGCAAGATGCGGTCTTTGATTTGATGGATGCGGGGAAGGTGAAATTTGCGTCAGCCTGCTCGATCACACTTTCGCCGGAGCGTGCGGCCGAGGTGATTCCGAATATTGACAAGTATCGGGACAAGATCGTCTTACGTCCTCAGGAAATCTCCAACCACCCGGAGATCATTCGCCGTCTCGGGCTGATTGGCATCAACACAGCGATCGAATGCGACATTTATGGCAACGTGAATTCGACGCATATCATGGGGAGCAATATGATGAACGGGATCGGGGGTTCTGGTGACTTTGCTCGCAACGCTTTGCTCGGTATCTTTGTCACCAAATCGACTGCAAAAGATGGCAAGATCTCAAGCATCGTGCCATTCGTCTCGCATATCGACCACACCGAGCATGATGTGGACATCATCGTAACCGAGCAAGGACTGGCCGATCTGCGCGGTCTTGCGCCTCGTGAACGGGCCAAAGTCGTGATCAACAACTGTGCCCATCCACTTTACAAGGACGCCCTGCTCGACTATTATAACGAAGCGCTCAAGCGCGGCGGCCACACGCCGCATCTGTTGGAAGATGCGCTGGCTTGGCATGCACGCTATCTACAAACGGGCTCGATGCTGTAAGGAAAGAACGCTACAGAAACCGATCTGTGGCGTTTTTTGATCTTCTGTCATCCTACCGAACGAGGAGCAGGCAGAGCGGTCAGCAGAAGATTGGCAACAAAATCGAGCACCGTACACCCTTTGTGAAGGGCAGTGTTTGCTTGATGGATAGGCGGAGTCGCATGGATGAGAAATAGAAAGAGCTTGGTATCATTTCGATACCAAGCTCTTAGCGTTTCGATCAAACTTAGGAGAACCAGATTCAACGATCTGGAAACATCGCAAGCCCTACCTCTCTTGCGACCATATGGCTCCGAAGACCATGCCTGTTTGAATCCTCGTTCACTTGTGTTGAAGCATTTCGAGCAACGAATGAGACTCCTGATGAACAGGACCTCACAAAATTCTTCTCTATCAATCCGATTCTCTAATGATCGTCGTTGTGCTTGCGGGAATGAATCTATCAGCAGTAGTAGATATAAATTATAACTAGTTTTCGTACTGGTGTCAACGGGGCACTCAGCATGAGCGTCTTTTGTTGTTAGCCAACCGATGTTCAGCGTGTGGTGATGCGTTGCACACCGACCGCGGAGGTCGTGCCAACTAGGCTCGGGCAGGAGGGAAGGTGTGGAATACTGGCCGAATTGCTCAGTGGAACAAGAAAAGGCAGGGTCAGCCCTGCCTTTTCTTGAGTTACTACAGTCGGTTATGGTTTTTGAGCGTGAGCAGGATCAAGGTGGACATGTACGGCTGCCAGTACAGCAGGTCGTGTTCATCGTTCCAGCCGCCATCTTCGCGCTGTGTGGTGCTCAGATGGGTGAGCAGTCTGTCGAGCAGGGCGGGCGGTACGGCCTGCGTCATTTCTGAATGGGGATCGGATATGTAATGGCACAGGGTAAAGAAACTTTTCTCTGGCGCTTTCTCCGCCAATTTGATGATGTTTTGGATCGTCGCCTCCCGCAAAGGACGAGTGTCCGCCGTGTCTTCTAGGGTTAGGTAATAGTCAAAGGCTTGGAAAGCCATGAACAGCCAGTCGTTGTTGGCAATCTGCTCGACGTTGAGATGTTCTGCTGCCCATTTCGCTGTCGATTCTTCTAAAACGGGCGTGCTGAGCCCGAGGCGGCGCAAATTGCCGACGGTGGATGCGGGGACGGTTTGACCATTTTCGCTCCACCACGGTGCATATGGAAAGTTGTGCAGCGTGGGAGGATTTTTCAAGGAGCCATCTTCGGCACGGTTGCGTTCAACCCATGCTGAGCTGTTGTCGAACAGATTCCCGGCCGGAATGCCAGTCTCCCGCACAACGGTCAACAAGAATTCTAAGGCCAGCGGATTGGAATCTGGGCATTTGATGTCATGCTCCATACCGTGCCCGAAACCACCGTCCTCATTTTTATAAGCGAGCAGGCTGTGGTGCAAATGTTGAAGGGAGCCGCCGTCGAACAGATAGGAAAACAAGCTGCGCTCCCAAAGTGCACCGTGTTTGAAAACAAATTCTCGTGTCTTGTCAATTGATACCATTATAGGCATTCTCCTTCATTTTCTAGTCATTGATTGGAAATTTCGCGGTGTTCTGTCGGTGTTCCTGCTCTGGTTTGAATGATATAATAAAAAATAAGCAGGAAGTAGAAAGGGCTGATAGGGTTGGCGGTTCATTTGAGTCAGCAATGGGCACGAATGTTTAAATATAGCGGGTTGCAAGAAGAGGATTTGCAGCTCTTGCGAGATCATCAAGCTCTATTCGAAGCGAGCAAAGATGAGATTGTGGACGGCTTCTATGTCGAACTTCAAAAGCATCCGGCGTTACAAGAGATTGTCAATGATCATAGCACGATCGAACGACTGAAAAATACGCAGTATGATTATTATGTATCGCTTGCTAATGGTGTGATCAATGATGAGTACGTGCAGACCAGGGAGCGCATCGGTCTCGTTCACGCCCGCATCGGGCTGACTCCTGACTGGTTTATGAGCGCGACCAATGTGTATGTGAGCCTGTTTTCCGATCTGGTGCGAGGGCATGAGCAGGAAGTCGCTTTGGTTCGGGCGTTTACCAAGCGCCTGCTGTTCGACTCCTCGATCATCTTGCAACAGTATGACAATACGTATCGCAAGAACATGGAGCAGATCTCGCAAGACATTGGGACCTCGATGAATCATGTTTCGACGATTGCGATGCACTATGCGCTGTCCGCAGAGTCGCTGTCCAGTGCGCAGGAGAACATTTCGGATTCGATGAAAAAGCTGACCTCGTACAGCGAAGAAATCGAAGCGGTGATCCAATTGGTCATGGGCATTGCCAACCAGACGCATCTGCTCGGTCTGAACGCTCAGATCGAATCGGCCCGTGCGGGCGAGCATGGACGTGGCTTTGGCATCGTGGCCAACGAAGTACGCAAGCTGTCCGAAGAGGTCAAACGATCTTCGAAAGACATCCAAAGCTCTGTGGTGCGTATCATCAACCAAGTCGCGCAGATGAACGAGCAAACGGCCTCTACTTTGAGTATTGCCACCGATCAAGCGGCGTACGCTCAGCAATTAAACGCTTTGATCGAAGAAGTGGAGGCGGCGACCAACGAGTGGAATGAACGGTCGCGAGCCAAGAAGCAGGGAAGCTGAACGAGTAGCAACGAGTAGCAACGAGTAGCAACGTGTAGCAACGTGTAGCAAAAACACACCACCGCTTTTGTAGAGCGGTGGTGTGTTTTTGTGTACATGATCAGCGCTAAGGGCAAACAGCAAGAGAGTTTTGGAAGTCGATCGGGACAAGCGAGAAAAAAGCTGACAGGCGTTACGCCTTGTCAGCTTTTCGTTTTAGCGCGTTTGGAACGCATGCAAATACGTCTTGGCTGTATGTTCGTTCATCGTCGGCACTTGATACTGACCGCGCGCATTGAGGTATTCGAACACTTCATAAGCCTGATAGTTGCAGGAATTGGCACCGTTTAGCAGGAGTTGACGAACGTACGGATCGGCACATTCCAGCGAAGCGCACATCTGATTTTTGGCAGAATTTTTGTGAGCGAGCAACAAAGAGCGTGCGATCTGCAGGTCAGAAAACTGGCCCTGCCCCATTGGAGTGACAGGAGCTGGGTTGCGCAGACCGTATTGGACATGGCGAGGTGAGGTCACTTGCGAAAACTGCACTTCTGTCGGCACGACCGCACGATAATCGTGCGTGTAGGACACCAACTGGTTGTAGTGATGCATGGCATGGGAGTGGTGACGGTGCATCAGATCTAATAGTGCCGGGTCGCTGCACATCTTGGCACACATGGCAAGATGGTCGATCAGGCAAACCTGCTCGTTTAACACTTCATGGACCTGCATCGATTCATGAGCTCCAAATGGCATGTCAAAACACCTCCAAAAGCTAGTTTACTTGGTTCACCGCACATAGTCTGTCTCACTTCCTGACGTCTATACAAGCTGAATTCTGTGCGCTGGCCAGAGGCGATTGGGAGGAACTTGAGAGGCTTGTTAAAAATCATCGCCAAAAGAAAAGAAACAGCATCCAAGGGATGCCGTTTCCAAGTCGTACCTTTGTAATTTGAAGCGATTCGAGCGTGTAAAACGCGACGGTGTGGAAGCCCTACTCCATTCGTCTGTTTACCTATGATGAAGGGTTGCCAGCTTATACGGTGCGTAGCTGGTGCTCAAAAGCTGGAACAAAGGCGTCCCTTGCGTACGATCGGTGCAGTACTACTAGATGTTGCTATCAACAGTCCCTGTTTTCAGATCATGATCTACTATTTTTAACATGTCGTCAATTTGTAATTGGATCAACACTGCTATAAAAGAGATGAGTCTGATTCGCAACGCATCACCGATCCGGATAGGGGGTGTGCGGTGCCAGATAGAGAAATAGGCGGTTCTTAGTTACCAAATAATGCGACAACCGCGTCGGCAAACGTTTCACGCCAGCAGACCCAGTCGTGACCACCTTTAAATTCGGTGAAGTGCACGTTGGCCCCTTTTTGGCGGAGTTGGTCGCGAATGCTGTAGTTGGACTCGAGCACATCTGCCTGTTCACAGTTGCCAACATCCATGTAGACGTTCAGATGCACAGAGACGGCCTTTTCCAACTGCTTCATGAACCATTCCGGCTCTCCGTCATATCCCCAGGCGAAGGAACCGGACTGGGAAAGCACATTGCCGTACACGTTCGGGTTTTGCATCGCTACGATCATCCCCATCAACCCGCCGTTGGAGCATCCGCCGATGGCAGCATGCTTCGGGTCGGTGCTGACGTTGTAGTGTTGGCGAACAAATGCGGTGACCTCTTCTGCTGCAAATTTGGCAAACAGTGCAGTCCCACGCATCTCTTCGTTGCGGCGATCATTGGCGTTGACGAATACGGCGACGACCGGAGAAATTTTCCCGTCGGCCACTAAATTATCCAAGATGGTTGGTGCAGAAACGATCTTGTCATACTCAAACCCGTCAAACAGCACCAGCACGCGATAAGGCTCGCTATCAGCCGAATAGCCCGGCGGTGTGTAAACCCAGACACTGCGCTCGTTCTCTAAGACTGCGCTTTGTAAACGATGCTGGGTGATCTCTCCTTGCGGCGCATGTTGGCGCACGGCGCGGTAAAGATTGGGCTCAAAGCCTGGGTAGTTCAACACCGCTACGGTCGTATCTTTCGTCGCTGGTTTATCTGGGTTGGCGGGGTGGACGAGGAAGTTTCGGTTCAGCGGATCTTCCTGTAAATTGGCTAAGCGCGCAACCCAATCATCTTCGAATGTATCATTTGGCGAGACATAGTATTCGGCAACCGAACGCAGCTTCGTTTGCAGTGTTCGATAATACAAATCTGTATCGAGCAGGCGTGTCAGCTGAGCTTCTTCTAAACGCCAGCCAGCCGGACCGCCCAGCGTATAAACGTTCTCGGTTGACTCTGATTCAGATTGCCAGAGGAAGGTCAACAGCACTTCTTCTTCGTTGTCCGTCTCTTCAATCAGGGGAGCGCCTTCTTGCGCGATATAGTCCCAAAATGCTGAAAGCGCATCTGTATTTCCGGCCTGCAATTCTCTTTCGAGATGGGCGATGGTTGGGCTTACCTTCGTTTCTGCCATCATAATCGACCCCCTATTTGATTCGTGAATAAGCATTCCTAGAGATAAATTCCATTTTACTTTCGAAAATCCTTTGTACCCAAGAAAGATTTCTCCATAACTTCTTGATATTTTCTTGAATCATTTTGGAAACCGATTATTTATGATGTTTCCATCACAAGAGATTCAGGAGGGATGGACGATGAACCCGGTGTTGGAAGTTCGAAATGTGAGGAAGGGCGAAGACGGTGACAACAGCGTTGAATGTGGAGTGAACGGTGTGAATCATTGGTGGGTGCTCGTTTTCTAAGCTCAACTTTTAGAGGCTGGAAAAAACGAGGTGTGGTATTGTGTTACTACTGCCCTATAATGTCCGTAAACTGACAGGCTTTGCTGTCCAAGAGTTGACGGAAATGATGACCGCGTTAGCGGTGCCACCCCTGAAAGGAAAAGCGGGAGAATTAAGTCAATTCTCCCTCGATCACCCGTTTTATCATGTGGTCGTCAATGATCCGGTGCTTGTTCGCTGCACCGTAGATCAGACTATGTGTCGCCGCTTTGTTCACCAAGCGAACTGTACCGCTCGAATAACGGTAAATCTCATCGATCGCACCGTCCGTAAAAAGATCCCGGCTAACGCCGGCATATTCCAAATGACGTGAGATATATGCTCCCACTTGTGAGCGGTCGTAGTGAACAAGTTTGCATTGCAGATCAATTCTTTGGCGAATAGCCGTGAACGTCTGCAGTTGCAGACGTTCCCACAACTCATTTTGCCCGACCAGGATCAAGGCCATAGGACTCTGAGCGTCCATTCTGAAGTTGAGCAAAAATCGCACTTCTTCGAACATCTCCTTGTCCAACAAATGCGCCTCGTCAACCACCACTACAGGCTGTAAGCGATGAACTCCTCGCATCAATTCAATTTCCCGATGCAATTGTCGCTTACTGTCTCCTCGATAAAACTTCGCTTCACACCCCAATTGTTCGAGCAATCCTTTGTAAAAATGGCGTGGCGTTAGCTTCGAATCAGATAAATAGAGCAATTTGAATCTCGATGAGTCAAGTACATCTGCAAACCGGCGGATCGTCGTTGTTTTACCCGTTCCGCAGTCACCTGTCACAACTGAAAACCATTGCCTTTCGGCGGTATATGCCAACCTCTCCAGCGTTTCTTCCAAAACATCTGAAGCATACAACTCATGAGTCGGCATGTCGCGTGAAAAAGGTGTTCTCGTCATTTCGTAAAACGCTTCAAACATCCGGCTGTGCCTCCTCCCGCATCTTACGGAACGAGACAGCGCGTGTCTGACGTTCTTTTCGAACTTGATTCTTCTTCTCTGCAGCGACCAATAACCGCGAACCATTTGCTGAAACTGTTTCAATTGTCGATGGCAACGAGGGGCGTTGTCCTGCCCATTCACCGATGGTCAGCTCTTTCGCCTGCCACGGCGTGTGATTGCCATATTCAATGGTAATTGTTGAGATGTCACGCGGGTCGTAGACGACTTCCACTCTATGCCCGATGAACGGGAGCCCAACCTCGTATTTTTTACCCATAAAGCTGATACAACCAGCCTTGTCCACTTTTCGGGATTCGCTGTGTAGGAACGCATCCGCGATAATTGATTCTTCGACGAGTCGGAGCGGTGTCGAGTCGCTACGGAACGCTACCTGAGGGCTTGAACTGTCATCAAGTGCGGAGTGGGGCTTGGTCTGGTAACATTCGGTGAGCCAAACTTGAAACAATTCATTGAGTTGGTCGAGTGTTTGCGGCTTTTCCAACATCACTTCCGCAAGGAAACTGTCTATGACTCGGTTGAAACGCTCGATCTTCCCCTTGGATTCGGCTGCATATGGTCTCGTAAAGCGAAGGCGAATACCTAGTTTGGCGCATGTGCGAGTCATGCTTTTGGTTCGAAATTGCTTGCCGTTATCAAAGTAGACAGATTCAGGAACGCCACTTGTTTGGATTGCGTAACGGAAACAGTCTTCCACAATCGTTTGATCGAGTGTCGGATAGAATGCGGCATGTAACACATAACGTGTCGCATCGTCGATGAATGCAACGAGGTACACCTGCTTGTTAGCTCCGCCTTCACCAATCGGTAGATAGGGCCCGAACTTGATATCGCTTTGCCACAAGCGGTTGCGCTGTTTGTGTTGAAAGCGTCTGGCCGCAAGGCCGGCGGTTGAGTAAAGTCGCATATGGCGAGTGCTGTAGCCGCGCTCCATCAATTTCTCTTGCAACGTGCTACGCTTAATCTCACCGGGCTTGGCCAAACCTTCCCATTCGAGTATCTGAATGATTTGCGCGACACTGCGACTTGGTACTTCTCGACGAAGCAGAATCGCTTGCTCTAGCAGATAAGGAGTGATCGCTTCGGCTGATCGCCGCTTTCCCATTCCTTGAGGTCGAAGTCCAGCGAAGCCGTCGGTTCGATAGGCAGACAAATAGCGTCGAAGAGTTCGCTCGGATAAGCCCGTCTGTTCACAAATGGCTTTCTTCAGTTCCTTGGCTTTGCCAGGGTCAATCCCTTCGGCTACTAGCGGAGAGATCAGTTGCATGCGCTCTGCGGCGACTTCTTCCGCCTTTTTTTCGTTATTCATAGGAGTCTACAGTCCTTTCCAATAGGATGTAGATTCACCATATATCAAGGGATGTCGGACAAGAAGGCAAAACGGGTATGTACCCATAATTGAGAATGAACGATGGGGCGGACAACTCTCGCCAGCCATCCGACGCCTTGTCCGACAAAATGTCCGATCCGTTGGAGTGCAGATGATGAAGGTACGGACAATGCCTCCACCGGATTTCCTGAACGCGACGCAATTGTTAATAAACAATTCACCCAATACTGCCAACACTTCCCGAACCAAACGCGCCAGCGGTACAAGGTCGATTCATCTGCTGCTACGTCTGGAGCCTGTCTATTAGACACAACTGATTCGAGGCATTCGGTTTCATAACGTTTGTAAGGGACGAGCAAATCCGGTAATTCATGATGAATCCGCTCGCAACCTTTGCAACGCAAACGACGAATTATGTAGGTGATCTGATCGCCGGTTGGCTTTCGCCCGACGCGCCTCCGACTCCCGATTGTGTACAAGTCATCTTCACATATTGGGCAAATATGCTTCTCTGCACTCCGTATGAAAAACACCAAGCTTTTCTTCAATTTGATAATGAGATACAATAACCATATGGTTTTTTTGGGGGACGACTCTGGTGCAACTGTTGGCGCAGTGGCACATCTTTCAGAGGCGTCCTTTTCCTGTTCTAGGATATGTATGGTGGTCATTATATCCGTCAACCTTTGGACAGGCAATAGCGTCAGCTTTTGGTCATTTAGAATCGGCTGTTACAGTATTGGAGTCAAAATGATTCTTGGTAGCTCTAAAAAGGAAAGCTGGTCCGAAACAAAAGATATGACTTGAAAGAAATCTTAGAGAAAGTACGCTATACACAAATGGTTAGAGTCCTTGGGTTCGCTGTCAGGCCTATTCTAGGACTCTAACCATTATGTTGAAAGCAGAAAGCAACTATAGCTTCGCCCAATAGTTGTTCGTTTACCGAAAAGCAATTCAGTATTTTAGATGTTGTGCGAAAACGACAAATGTAGATGTCACTAGATTTTACCTTTCTTTGCTTTCCAGTTCATCCCGATCTAGGGTTATTAGACTGTCATCCCATAATTTCACAGGAGAGTATACTACAGTTTCGTCATGATCGAAAATCGTTTTGGAGATTCGTAAGTACCATTGGATGCCATTTAGGACTTTTGCCCATTCAAAATGACTTTCCCATGGGAGTGGTTTGACCAAATGGAATTGGTTCTGACGCAGAAGACCGTTAAGTTCTGTTACCGTCGAGAAAGTTATTTGATCGGGAATGTTTAGCAGTGTTTGAATCCTGACGCACGCAGGGTGTTGATCTGGAAGACGGGCTTGGATCATGGGCGGGAGTTGCTGTGTGGTATGTTTACATAAGGTTCTGGATCTGTCATTATGTTCACTTAGCAATCTCTGAAAGAGTCCTAGTAATTGCTCGTTTAACATATTCGTGATATCGTTTGCGGTTGTAAAAGTGAAAATTGGGCGATTGGTTGCGAATTGTTCCAGCTC
Source organism: Tumebacillus algifaecis (assembly GCF_002243515.1). Classification (NCBI taxonomy): domain Bacteria; kingdom Bacillati; phylum Bacillota; class Bacilli; order Caryophanales; family Alicyclobacillaceae; genus Tumebacillus; species Tumebacillus algifaecis. The sequence goes on along the minus strand of NZ_CP022657.1, from coordinate 3,290,229 downwards.
TTCGATGAAGTTAAAGATTCTTGTGTCGGCCACAGATGCGTATGTTATGGGTTTGTTTGCTTTGTTCAGCTTATAGATTCCGAAATCTTGGTACACGTAGCGGTCGATGAAGATATAGGTCTGTTTCCCGTGGAGAAGTGCCCGACGCAATTCTTTTTGTGAGATGGAGTATCCTTTTTCTGCAGATTCAGATCCATAACGCTTTCCCACGATGGAAATGAGAATGTCGCAAAGTTCGATTTCTTTGTAACAATCTTCCTCAAGTGCCTCCCCGTTCCCATAAGGGACATGACCGTTTTCAGATAGGACAGCTTCAATACCAAGGTTTCGTAAGGAGTCTGCAACAACCTCACGTACGTGTTGCAGGTCGTGGATTGTTGAGCTGATGAATGCCCTTGGTTTTGCCATGACCAACCCTCCTTCCACGTGTTCATTCCGAGCCGATTTTTATTTCGATTGGTTCAAGATGAGTCTGATGAGTTTTTATCATCGAATCCATCCGATGCATTTGATAATGCTGAACGATAAGGTTTAGCAGATCTTCCTTTGTCTGTTTTTTGGTAAACGGAATCCCGATCTGTTGGACCAAGGCCTGGAGTTTCATTTTGTGTGTGAAGTAGTCTGAGCTTTTTAGAAAAGACCTAAGTTTCATAGTGTCCATTTCTGATAATAGCTCCAGATCACAAGGTGCTACCTTGAAGTCTAGCGTGGTAACTTTTCTTTTTTGTGGTGCTTTCGGTTGATGTTCTCGTTCGGAGACGTACTGTTTGACAGCTTTTAGTATGTAGTCGAAAGCATCTGTGAGTTGTTCTTCAGGCACAAGCTTAAGTATTTGGTTAATTTGTTCGAACATTTGAATTGCATCAGATGTTTGCATCTTGAAGTACCTCTTTTATACGAATTTGAAACTCGGTCACCAGATTGGTGAGGCATATGACCTGCTTTTCTGCATTTGTTTTTTCTTTGGGGAGATATTCATAGGCATAGATAGGGACAGTATGTTCGGAAGACAGTGTGATACCATCCCCTTCAACTAAATAACTGTCGAAAACATTTACGCCCTTGTTGCGAAGTGAGTTAATAAATTTGCGGTGATAAGGTCTAGGAGTGCCTCTATATTCACGAACACGATTGAAGATGGTTCCGCCAAATTTTGTTACTGTATAGGGGTCAATCGTATGTACGTGGGCGCAAAGACCAGCGAACTGTTGATCGAACTTCTCCATGTAGTTTCGAATTAGCGAAACACCGATGGTGGACAGATGATCTGGCAATGCAGGAACGAGGTAGAAATGGCTTGTGTAAAAGGCGTTTTGAGTAAGATAAGAAACGCTGGGAGGGCAGTCGAGGAAAATATAATCGTACTCATGTTCAACTTGGTCCAACAGATTTTTGAGGACTGACAACTTTTGAATTTCGTGTTGCGCATACTCACCATATTCCAATCCGTGCTTTTGGAATTGAGCGAGTTTATGATCTAAAAACCTCAAATCTTGATGAGAGAGGATGATGTCGACATGATTATAGACATTGCCAGGTGAAGACCTCACCATTTTCTTTTGAATAATTTCATGTGCGAGGACGGGGATGTTCCGGAAGTAACCGTCAAACACATCGTTTAATGTCCGCTGGTGATCCTCATACACTTTTTGCATATAGGACTCAGCACCGATCGCAAGGTACGAGAGATTACATTGTGGGTCTAGGTCAATCAGTAGGACTCGCTTCCGCTTATAAGCGAGACCTGTGGCGAGGTGGTAGGATAAGGTGGTTTTTCCAACCCCACCTTTCCAATTGATAAGACTGGTGACGATTGCCATCGATAAACCCTCGCTTTCAACAAAAGTTTCAGTTTAGAACAATATTATGTATTTCAGGTAAATGCAAAATAGCACTCCTCAGCGAAATGAAAATGGTATACGTCCAAATGCCTCCATTAGAGATGAATCACCGAAAGATCTACGATTGTTCAAAGCCTTACTCTCAGGCGATTTCATCCACCACACTTGAAAGGAGAGGGGGCAAATGAGGTGCAACGGGGCTCATTATTTGCCGACAGCATGGATGCTGCAAGTTTTCGACTAGTAAATGAGCTGTTTGAGTATGAACCGAATTTAAAATATAGGAACGCATCCCAATCCCAGCTGTCATTTGATGATACGGAGGTTTTTAGTAGTCCGATGGGGCGTGGTGGTTCGCCAGATCACGGTACTGATCCGATTGTTGACGAGAACGCAGACACCAGAGGAACTATTCGAGTTGAACGGTTTACTGTCACCGATAAGTATGAACAAGAAACCGTTTTTAGCCATCACGCAATACTGACATAAGAAAAAAGCACCTGCTCATGAGCAGGTGCCTCTTTCATCCCGATTCTTACATGCCACGATGACGACGGCAACGAACGATGATTGTGCGGCGGCCACAACGGAAGGTCGCAGTTTGACCAGGGTTGAGGTTGATACGAACCACACGACGGCGACGAATAATCATGAGCTTTCCCCCCTTTCTTACAGATGTACTACAAGATATGTAGAAAATCGCATACTGGAAAGGGACAAACCTCAGGTGTGAAACATGTATTTTCTCCTGTGACAAAAGACTGGGCAGTGTGCCATTCGTCCCATTTTTCTCAAGTGGCGTAACTTCTGCAGCGCGCTTGACGTCATACTGGTACACAACTTGATTGGAGGGATTGACTATGAAAAAGCGGATGCTCGGGTTTGCGCTACTGATCGGTGCAAGCCTTGTGATGACGGCGTGCGGATCGTCGCAAACGGCAAAACAACCCGCTCAAACGCCTGAACAACAGCAACCTGCGGGGTCGCAGTCGTCGCCTTCGGTCAACCGCGATGATGTTCCAGACGCTAGCAAAGAGGAGATCACCGTTTATCGCGGCAACCAAGATGGGACGGCTGTGGTCAAGGAGAAACATTCGATCGCCAAGATGGAGAGCAAGGAGAAAAAGATGACTGTGCTGTTCAACCTGCTTCAGGAAAGCGGCCAGAATTCAGCTCCCTCCGTACCGAAACGCGTGCAATTGAAGAGCGCTGTTCTGGCAGGCGACGTGCTGACGCTCGATCTGAGTCAAGATGTGCAGAGCATGAGTTCCACGGAGGAAACGATCTTCATGGAGGCTCTTCCGAGCACAGTCTTTGATAATCTGACAGACGTCAACACCATCAAATTCAAAATCAACGGTGAAGATGCTCAAGCGCTTAGTCAGATGGACGTGTCAAAAGGCATCGCCAGAAAGTAAAGGCAGACATGCTGTGACGTTCCATATCGGTACATGGACCGAAGTTTGACCGAACAAGCGATCTGGATCGTCGATACGTGCAGCTGTCTGGTGCGGAAGAGCGATCAAGGGGATCGCGTTGGTCCTAGCTCCCCTTGCTTTCTTTTGCATAAGCGTCAGAATGGTAAGAATATCGAATGCGTAGTTGCAGGTGAAAAGTTGTCTACGATCTGGAAATGGATGTACCTTTGTAAGTCTGGTGTGTCGGGGACGCTGTATGCGACCGTCTTCCGCCTATCAAAAAGAGACCCTCGCGGGGTCTCTTTTTTTGTTAGGCTTGCTGGTTGCGCGGCGCTGGTTTGGCTTTTTTGCCGCTGTAAACGCCGCCGAGGTAGGTGGTGAGTGGAAGGTGGGAGCCGATCCAAGTGAGCCCACAGGTGATCAAGGTGACGATCAGATAGAGCATGATCATGCCAAGATTTCCATCGAGCAGACTGCCGTACCCGTATTTTCTCATCTGGTTGCCAAACAGGTTCAGGACTAGAGGGTGGAGCAAGAAAATCAGGAAAGACTGAGCGGAAAGCCAATCGAGGAGTTTCCCGAAGCGACTTTTCGTGTCTGCGAAACGCATTGCTACCACGTAGAAGAACAAGAATGACAGAATCGTGTACAGCATCACGCTCGGTTTGACCGAGTACGCCCATTTCTTGGTGAAGTAGCCGTCGAGGAACACGATGGCAAGCGATGCGATCCAAAGTGCACCGACCAGCAGGCTGTTGCGGCGCAGTTTGGGTTCCCAGCTCTGCTTGTGCAAGGCGAAGTACATGCCGAACACAAAAAAGAACAGCCAATTCGGGAAAAAGCTGATCCGCCAGCCCAGATCCCAATGCATGTAGGCGGCCACTTGGGCAAAAAGGGTGAGCAGGAAGGAGCCGCTGAGCACCCAGAGTGGCTTGCGGTTCATCGCGTCACGCAAAAGCGGGTACAACAGGTAGAGCTGGAAGGTGATGATCAAAAAGTACAGATGATAAAAGGCCGTTCCATAATAGAGATGATCGAGCGTCGGCGACCACAGGCGCGGGATGCCTTCAAAGCCGTTGTTGCGCAAAAACTCGCGGGCGATGTACAGAACATAGAGCAGGGTCCACAACACGTACGGGATCAGCACTTTGCCCATCCGTTTGCGTTGAAATTGCAGGTAGCTAAGCTGAGGCCGCCCCATCTCGATCTTGTAAAGCACAAATCCTGACAAGAGGATAAACAAGGGCACTGCGTAGCGCATGATTTCGTTCCAAGCGCGGCCAAGTGTCGTGTCGGTCACGTAACTGGCCGTGATATGGATCGCAATCACCGATAATGCTGCGATGGCACGGATGAAGTCGATTTCTCGCAAGCGCATGACTGCCAATCACCTTTCTCATAAGAAAATCATCAGTTCGATTGAGATCATAAATCATAACTATTATACCAGCAATTCAAGCAAAAAAGGCTGGAAGACCAGCCCTTTTGCCTTGCCACCCGCTGGGTGGATTTAATTGATAAACTTGACCGTTTTGAGCATGCGGTACAGCATATCGGCCGCCATGGCGCGGTCGGCCGGTTTTGTCGCATTGAATGTGTTGAAAGTAGGTCCGGTCAGGATGTTCTCTTCGATGCACAGGGCGATCGGAGCCAGCGCGTAGGCGAACAGACCGTCGCTGTTGGGCAACTGCATCAGATGCTCAGTCTGTTGCTCGCTGCTCAGCGTTTTGGTGAATTCTGCATAGCGCAGGGCGGTGGTGACCATCGTCGCCATCTCTTGTGCGGTGATCAAATCCTCTGGGGCAAAGATGCCGCCGCCGCGCCCGCTTAGCAACTGGGCTTGATAAGCGGTGTTGACGACACTGCTGTACCATTTGTCGGTCGTCACGTCGGTGAATGCGGAAACGGCCGAAGTGTCTTCTTTGATTCCCAGCGCTTTGACCAGCATCGCAGCAAATTGTGCGCGGGTCACCGTCGCTTGCGGGCGGAAGGTGTTGTCTTCAAAGCCTTGAATCACCGATTTGGCAGCCAGTGATTCGATCGATTCCTTCGCGTAGTGACCGGAAAGCACGTCGGGGAACCCGATCTGCTTTTTCTTTACGGCAAACGTTGCGGTGCCACGATAGCGGAAAGATGCTGAGATGTTGCCGTCCGCGTTTTGGCGGAACAAAGTCGGTACAGGTTCGAACGTATCGGTCAGACGTACGCCGGACAGCGTTTTCAGATCGGACGATTTCGCGCCTGGAACGGGAATGGTTAAGGTCAGGTAGGACTTGCTGTCCACAATGCTTACCGCCTGTTTGTTCTTGTCTACCAGGCTCAAGGAGAGTTGGAGCGGAATCGTCTCATACTCGGACGGACGGGCGGCTGCCGTCTGCTTCAGATCAACCTGTACCGTATAGTCGGCGAGGTTCAAGGAGCGGGCATGCGCCATGTCAGCGATCTCCTGCACGGGCAAGGTCAGTTCGCCAATGCTGGTGTGGATGCGCAGTTTGGCCGATGACGAGTTGGACAGCAATTGCAAAGCGAGTTGGCCCTGTACCTGCACGGAGAGATCAGAGCTATCGACTTTAACAGGCACGAGCATGCTGGTAAAGCTCTTGTCGGCCACCAGTTCGGCGAGCACTGTATCGCGCTCCACCTGCAGGTCGGTATGCACCGCATAATCGGTGGTGACGGTGGTTGCTGTCAACTTGTCCTGTGGCACGACATAGAGATTGTCTTCAATAAAGTATTGGATGGACGCGGACGAAGCGGAGTCTTCGGAGGAGCTGTTGTTCGCTCCGAGCGTTTGAATGCGGATGTAATAGTTGCCTGTCGAGCGAATCAAACTGCTCACGTCGACCTGTGTGCTATCTTTAGGTGCTTGCAGAAAACCGACGATCGCGTTGATGCCTGCGGAATAGACGGAGATGCGGTAGCCGTTGTTGCCTTCGACCCCGTTCCAAGTGGCGATGCGTTTTTCGGTCAGGGCAAGCGTAGTCGGAGCGGTCAGGCGCAAGGCAGGTTTGAGCTCCACCGCATTGGAGGCGTTTGACTCGGCTGAATCCTCCATCGTAGCGGCATCTCCTTTGGCGAGCAACTTGACATAGTAATTGCCAAGCGCCGGGATCAGTGGAGAAATGTCGGCGCTGGTCGAGTCTTTATTCAGCAGTCTGCTGCCGACGAGCGTATTGCTCGGCGCATGATAGACGCTGAGCAGATAACCGTTGTTCGTACCTGTGGGCCATGTGACCAGACCTTCAGAAGTAAGCGTGGGCTGGGCCGGAGCTGGCAAGGTCATTTTAATGGAAACGGTCAGCGTGTTTGAACGGGCCGACTCTGCCGAGTTGGTGTACGTGAACGAGTTGCCAAGCGCGGTCACGCGGGCATAGTAGGTTCCGTTTTGCATCAGCAGATCGTTTAGTGCATACTTGGCTGTTCCGTTGTAAACATTGCGTTCACCGATCAGTTTGTCAGTCACAGCTTCATACACTTTTACAGAATATCCCGATGCATTTGCGACCGTCTTCCAAGTGACGGTGCGGTCGGGCTGTAACAGGACGTCTGTCGGGGCGGTTAGCTTGGTTGCCGCAAACGCAGACTCGGTGGTTGCCAGCGGCATGACCGGAGCTGTTACAAGCAGCGCGGCAAGCAGAGCGGAGAGCTTTTTCGGTTTCATAGGTATCCAATTCCTCCATATCCTTTTCTGCCCAGTTCCCATTCGACAAAGTGGTGTAAAATCCTGCACTTTACGGCAAAGGTTGTTATAATGAATCGATGAGAAACTATCATGAGGTGACCTGACATGAGCCTTTTAACGCAAGTGATCGAGTCGTTCAAGTCTCAGTCCCTAAAGGGAATTTTACATAAGATGCTTCAGGCTCAGGACTGTCACTTTGAGCAGGATAAATGGTTGGGGGAAGCGGGCGGAAAAGCAGATCTGTACATCGAGGGAGATGACGTGATCTATCTGGTGAAGACGATCGAGACGTATCAGGTTCAAGCGCTTTGTGCTGAGGTGGTTGAGGAAGTGGCCAAGGCAAGAAAGCATCTGTTGACCCGAACGTACAAACGAGTCGTGCCCGTGTTGATCATCGGGCAATACGCGCAGAGCCGTGCGTTTCTGGAAGCCGGGTATAAAAATCAGGCGCTGATCGTGCACGGTCCGATTGAGGAATGTGCTGACCAACTCGAATTTATTCTGCAACATCAGGTGATTCCGACCTATCACCTTTCGGTGAGCAGTCGGGATTCGGAGGGCCAATTTTTCAGAATCTAAGGGAGGTTGTTACGATGCAACAGGCGATTACGTTGGACTATCAAGGTAAGATTTTGCGTGGGATGGAGCACGTGCCGGAACAGGAAGCGGGCCAGCGCCTCCCAGCGGTCATTTTGTACCATGGATTTACAGGGACGAAATTGGAGCCTCATCGGATGTTTTTGAAAATTTGCCGCCGTTTGGAGGCGCTGGGTATCGCCTGCTTCCGCTATGATTTTCTGGGCAGCGGGGAGAGTGACGGCAATTTTGAAGAGATGACGGTGAGCGGTGAGATTGCCGAAGCAGGGGCGATTTTGGATGCGGTCAAAGCGGACCCGCGCATCGACCCGGAGCGCGTGATCCTGCTTGGTATGAGCATGGGGGGTCTTGTCGCATCCGTTCTTGCTGGCGAACGGCCGCACGATGTGCACAAACTTGTACTGCTCGCACCTGCCGGGGAGATGTATGCGCTGGTTCGCGAGGTCGTGGACGGAGTGTTGGCGATCCCTGATTTGCAACTGTATGATTATAACGGCAACCTGATCGGGCGTTCGTTTGCAGAAGATGTGAAAACGCTGAACGTGTTGCAACGAGCAAAAGGCTTTTCAGGCGATGTGATGATGATCCACGGCACCAAAGATCCGACCGTGCCGTACCAAGTCTCGTTGGATTATCAGGAAGTCGCTTATGGCGGGCGGGCACTGTTGCATCTGATCGAAGGGGCTGACCACACGTTCAACAAAACGTCGTGGGAGCAAGATGTGATCGGAAAAATTTGCGATTTTTTGCGCTAAGCGGTGCGTATGGTCGCACAACGCTTTCTTGACAAAGTAAAGCGGGCGTATGTATCATGTGGGATAGAGATGATTAGTGATTTTTGAATTGTTGAGTGCTGAGTTTTAGTTGAGAGTGATTTTAGAACGAGACATCCAGAGTGAGAGCAGAGTAAGACCAGTAGAGAGTAGCGGAGGCCAGATGAGCGGAGAATGGGTGTCGTATGTCTACCATACGGGAACCTGCAACCGGCTGCGCCTTCGCGCGTCCGGTTTTTTTGATTTTGAGCCTATGAACAGACAGAGGAGCTGAGCTGAGATGATCGTCGTGATCGACAACTATGATTCATTTACGTATAACATTGTGCAGTATTTGCAGGAGTTAGGCGCAGACGTTTTCGTGAAGCGCAATGATGAGATCACCGTGGAGGAGATCGAGGAGTTGAATCCGACACATCTGTTGATCTCACCAGGGCCGTGCACCCCGAATGAAGCGGGAATCTCGCTGGCCGCAATCGGCCATTTTGCCGGAAAGATCCCAGTGCTTGGCGTGTGCCTCGGACATCAGTCGATCGGGCAGGTGTTCGGTGGCAAGGTCGTGAAAGCTGAAAAGATGATGCACGGTAAGACGTCTCAGGTTCGCCACAACGGGGAAGGGATCTTTGAGGGTGTTCCGAACCCGTTCACCGCAACTCGCTATCATTCGTTGGTAGTGGAAAAAAGTTCGTTCCCGCCTGATCTGGAGATCATTGCTGAATCGGATGACGGTGAAATCATGGCGTTGCGACACCGCCGATTCGATGTGACAGGCTTGCAATTTCACCCGGAATCGATCTTGACCGAAGGCGGCATGATGATGTTGCAAAACTTCGTGACTGGCAGAACGGGGGTGCTGGTATGAGCCGGATGATCGGTGTACGGACTCATCAGAAGACTTACCCGCGCATTTGTGAATCGTTCGAAGTGTTTCAGGCGTTGACTCAGACGCATGGAGCAGATCAGGCCTTTTTGCTCGATTCGATCAAAGATATTTACTCACGATACTGCCAGTCGAGCATCGCGCTGTTCCCCGTGCTGACCGTCAAAGTGAAGGGACGCCGCTTTGCACTTGAAGGAAATTCGCAATTGACCGACCTGATCGAGGATAATCTCACTGCGGATGGAACTGAGCTTTCCAATTTTACAGGCAATGTTTCCATCCTGCTGGACGGGGTGATCAAGTCGTTCGATCTGCATGACCGAGAAACGATGGGCAAGTATGCGTTTGGCTTTGTCGGTCATCTGTCCTACGATGCGATCCGCTACTTTGAAAACATCCCAAAGACGACGGTGGATGACCGAGGGATGGATGATATTCGCTTGCAGGTGCACCAGGTGATCCTGCAGTTTGAGCGCGACATCATCAATGTGATCATCAATGAGATTGAGGGGCTACCTACCCCTTCGTTTGAAGAGATCGAGGCGTTTCTGCAACCGTATGCTGAGCCGGAATTTGAAGGATATGATCCAGCGTTTTTGCGCGTGGAAGAGGATGTGCAGGAAGCTGAATACATCAAGCGCGTCGAGGCGTGCAAAGAATACATTCGGGAAGGTGACATCTTCCAAGTCGTGCTCTCGAAGCGCAACCGCGTCATCGGAAAGATCGACACGATGCAGGTCTACTACCGTTTGAAGCAAGTCAATCCGTCGCCTTATATGTATTATGTCGATTATGGCGATTACAAGATCTTTGGTACCTCGCCAGAAATGCAGATTCGTTTGGAACAAGGTGTGGCCCAGATGCGGCCGATCGCGGGCACTTCAAAAGGCAAAGGCAAGCGGCCAGAGGAAAATGTGCAGTTGATCGAACGGCTGCGCAATGACGAAAAAGAGCGTGCTGAACATCTGATGCTGATCGATCTTTGCCGTAACGATTTGGGCCGCGTCTGTGTGCCAGGGTCGATCTATGTGAAAGATTTCATGGTGATCGAAGAGTATTCACATGTGTACCATATGGTTTCGACGGTGGAGGGGCGGGTCGATTCGGAGCGCAGCCTGTTTGACATCTTCTTGGCCACATTCCCAGCTGGGACCTTGACGGGTACGCCAAAAGTGCGAGCGATGGAAGTGATCGACGAGCTGGAGGACTTCGACCGTGGGGCGTATGGTGGAGTGCTCGGTTTCATCGATTTCCTGGGCAATATGAACACGGCGATCGTCATCCGTACCATCATTCATCAGGATGACGTGTCGTACTTCCAAGCGGGGGCAGGCATCGTGGCCGATTCGAATACACAGCAAGAATGGAATGAGTGTGATCACAAGCTGCGCGCGCTGGTTTCTACCTTGATGCAGATAGAAGAAGTGCCTTCTCGCAAGTAGCGGATAAAAGGAAAACCGATCGGGAAGCGTATGCACACAGGGGGTGAGAGGAATGAATCTCCGAAGTGCGTTCCTGATCGGTTTCTTTTTGTTGAGCGGAGTGACGAGCCTGCCCGCGAGCGATTCCTACATACGGATCGACAAGTCGGAAAACAAACTGACCTACTATTATTTCAACGTGCCGCTGCGCTCATTTCCTGTCGCGACGGGGAGGTTGAAAGAAGACACACCGATCGGTACCTACGGCGTAGTGATGATGGTCAAAAACCCGTGGTACCTCAAGACAAACATCGCCGGCGGTTCCCCAGACAATCCGCTGGGTGTACGGTGGATCGGACTGGATGTTCCGGGTACGGACGGTTCAAAATATGGCATCCATGGAACCAATCGTCCAGAATTGATCGGTTCTCACGTCTCGGCCGGATGTGTGCGCATGAAAAACACAGACGTCACGTGGCTGTACGACCATGTACATCCTGGCACCTTAGTAGAAATCGTCGATTGAACTTCTGCTAGACAGCCGCGCGGTTCTTTCGCTAAAGTAGAAGAGAAATCTAGCGCATTGCGAACAGGTTCTTATTATACTTGTACGAGTTTTGTAACAAAAGACGATAGATTGGTATGATATAATCGTTGCATCTTTCTTTTTTTTACAATTCGCACAGTAGAGAGGTTTGGATATAGATGGAGAGCAGAAAAGACAAGCATCGAAAGACCAAGGTCAAGCCGCCTACGCCTCCGGACGGAAAAAAGCCGCGTTTTTGGAAAACGAAGAAGTTTAAATGGACGGCGTCGATCCTCGCGGTGCTGTTGTTGACGATCATCGGTGTGTACGCGTATTACATCGGTAGCTTTATCAACGATATTCAGCAGGGCCATCAGAATCCGGAGCAAAAGCTAGTCGAAGTCGAAACATGGAGCGGAACCGATCCGGTCAACATCGTATTGCTTGGTGTCGATAACCGAGACAACGATCCGAACCCACGCTCGGACAGCATTGTGTTGGTCACGATCGACCCAAAGACGAAAAAAGCAAAAGTCATGTCGGTCATGCGCGATTTGTGGTATAAAATTCCCGACGATTACGGGTATGAAAAGATCAACGCGGCGCATGCGCTGGGTGGGCCTGATCTGACGATTCGGACCTTGAAAGACATGCTTCAGATCCCGATTCACTATTATGCAAAAACGGACTTCCAAGGGTTTATCGGCATCGTCGATGCGGTCGGCGGTGTGGAGCTCGATGTGGAGAAGCCGCTGCATTATGCGGATGACGGTGTTTACGACATTCACCTTGATCAGGGACTGCAATTGCTGGACGGCAAAAAGGCACTGATGTATGTGCGTTTCCGGCATGACGCATTGTCCGACTTTGCCCGTACCGAGCGCCAACGCAAATTTATGGTGGCGTTGGCCGATAAGATGGCCACCCCGTCCACGCTGCTCAAGATCCCGAAAATTCTCGATGCGATCAAACCGTATCTGGAGACGAACATCACCAGTGGCGACATGTTGAAACTGGCACGACTGGCGTTGGAAGTGGATTCGTCGAAGATCGAGACCTTGCAGGTGCCGCCGCCCGATACGTTTAAGAGCGGTTGGGCTGGGGGCGGTCAGTCGGTGCTCTTGCCTAATGTTTACGAGTTGCGCAAAGCGGTCTATCAGTTCTTAGAACTTGATGTCACCAAGCTCAAGGAAGACACAGACTCACAGCCGCAGGAATACTATCAGCCTGATCCGGTGGTGCCGGCCAATCCGAATGTCCAACCGGACACGCCAGAAGTGCCAGTCGATCCTGAGAAGATCAACCCGCTGCCGAACGGAGGCAATGCGCCTGGCGGAACGACGCAGCCGGGTGGAGGAACGACGCAGCCGGGTGGAGGTACAACCACGCCGGGCGGAGGAACGACGACGCCGGGCGGAGGAACGACCACACCGGGTGGAGGAACGACCACGCCAGGTGGAGGAACGACGACGCCGGGTGGAGGAACTACGACGCCGGGCGGAGGAACGACGACGCCGGGCGGAGGAACGACCACACCGGGCGGAGGAACGACCACACCAGGCGGAGGAACGACGACGCCGGGTGGAGGAACGACGACGCCGGGTGGAGGAACAACCCCGCCGGGCGGAGGAACGACGCAGCCGGGTGGAGGAACAACCCCGCCGAGCGGAGGGGGCACGGCGTTGCCCGGAACGGTGTTGCCGGGCGGTGCAGGTATCACCATTCCCCAAAGTTCATAAGCGCATGAGTCCCTCTTGTGTAGACAGTAGGAAGCGAACAACCTACCTGTCATCTGCAAGGGGGTCTTTTTTGTAGCATCGGCTCATAAAATCATGGCATCAACCAATGAAGGAGAGGAAGCCGATGGATGATGTGCTTCGCTTTCTCGGTGTGATGGCCGCACTGTCTGCCTCTGCGCAGACGATGACACAGCAACTCCGCAAGCGCCTGAACTGGTTAAACACCAAGCGTACAGACGAAGACTCAGGAAATGAATTGATCCGGGTGGCCGAAGGAAAATTGCACGCCAACGTGCATCTGGTCTGCGGGGTGAACGGCTTCATCCTCGCAGCGTTAGGAAACATCCATCCGCTCTCCTATCTGGGTCTGCAACCGATCTGGGCACAAAGCAATTTGCCACTGCTGACCAATCTGATCGACTATTTGTGTGCCGGGGTGTTGGTGGCGTATGGCGGGCCGTGGTTTCATGAAGTATTAGGAATCGTGCGGGAATACAAGAAGAGCTTGCGAGGGACGCCCTGAGCGGTGGCCTCGCTTCTTTTTTTTTCGGGGGAACAGGTGTATCATGTAGGGATGAAAGATTGATTCTAGAGTACTTAACGTAATAGGAGGAATCGCTTTGTACGGCCTACGGTTCCACACGGCGGTATTTGCCGCGAAGATGACGAAGAAATTACTTACGCTCACGGGCCGCAAAGGGACGACGCTGCCAGGGCAGATCGCACTGCGCATTTGTCCTGATCTGCTTGCCGTATACGGCAAAATCCTCGGTCAGCGCACCGTTTTTATCACCGGCACGAACGGCAAGACGACGACGAGCAACCTGCTCGTTCATTTCTTGCGCGAAGACGGACGGAACGTGATCTCCAATAGCTTAGGGGCGAACCTCATTCAAGGGATCGCCAGCACGCTGGTAGAAGGTGTCGATCTGGCCGATTACCATGACCAAGCGGTTGTGCTGGAAGTCGATGAAGCGACGATCGGCAACGTGATCGCTCATCTGCAGCCGAAAGCGGTGGTAGTGACCAACTTTTTCCGCGACCAGATGGACCGCTATGGTGAACTGGACACGGTGGTCGAGATGGTCGGGAGCGCATTGAAAAAAGCTCCGAACAATACGACGGTGATCCTCAACGCGGACGACCCGCTGGTCACATCGATCGCACCCGAGGGCAAACAGGTGGTCTACTACGGCATCGAGTCCAGCCAGTTTGATGCCACATCTCATTCGGAAGTGCGCGACGGCAAGTTCTGTCGCAAATGTGGTAGCAACTTGCAGTACAGCTTGTACCACTACGGTCAGCTCGGCTTTTATGACTGTCCGTCCTGTGAGTTTACCCGCCCGACTCCGGCTGTGGTGGCGGAGGATGTCAAGTTGCTTCAGGAAGGGATTCAGTTTAATGTAGGCTCGGTGACAGGCTTTATCAACTCGCCTGCGCTATACAACGTTTACAACGCGTTATCTGCGATTACGGCCTCCACCGTGTTCGGCGTGCAGGACGAAGTGTTGGTGCGCGAAATGGGCTATATGAAAACGCAACTCGGCCGCATGGAACGCATGACGGCTGCCAACGGTCGCAACCTGATGCTGACCTTGGTCAAAAACCCGACCGGGTTCAACGAAGTGCTGAAAGTGGTCGAACATGAAACGCGCCCCGTCGAGCTGGTGATCATCTTGAACGACCGCTATGCGGACGGCACCGATGTGTCGTGGATTTGGGATACGAATATTGAACGCCTGCATCAATTGGCCGACCTGCGTCGCATCTACTGCTCGGGAACGCGGGCAGAAGACTTCGCGATTCGTCTGCGCTATGCAGACCTTGGCAACATCACCGAGCTGGTTGAAGGTGATATCGCCTCGGTGGAACAGGCTTTGCGCGATCTGCCAGACGGTCATATGCTCTACATTCTGTCCACCTATACCTCGCTGTACAACATTCGCGACCATCTGCTGAACCAAGGAGGTAAGGAATATGCACCTGAAAATCGCGCATCTGTATCCTGACCTGCTCGACCTATACAGTGACCGCGGCAACGTGATCATCCTGCAAAAGCGCGTCGAGTGGCGCGGCCTGCGTGCGACTGTCGATGAGATCACGGTAGGCCATGAGCCGGACCTCTCCGAGTACGATATTCTCGTGTTGGGCGGCGGAATGGACCGCGAACAGGGCATCGTGGCCGAAGATTTGCAAAAGCGGCGCGAAAATCTGCAACAGGCAGTCGAGAAAGGCACGGTGATCTTGGCGATTTGCGGCGGCTATCAACTGCTCGGAAACTACTTTGAAACGGCAGGTGGTCAACGCATTCCCGGTATTGGCCTGCTCGACATTGAAACGGTTGGCGCGAAAGTGCGAATGGTCGGAAATGTGGTTGCGGAGATGGAGATCGAGGGTGTGAAGACGAACATCATCGGATATGAAAATCACTCCGGCAAAACGTATCTCGGCAAAAATGTACAACCGATGATGAAAGTGATCAAAGGCTATGGGAACAGCGGGGAAGATAAGTTCGAAGGTGTGCGCCAAGGCTCAGTGTTCGGCACCTACCTGCACGGTCCGCTGTTGGCGAAAAACCCAACGTTGGCCGACTACTTGATCACGTTAGCATTGCGGCGAAAGGATCTGTCGGTGCGACTTGATCAACTGGAAGATGGTCTGGAAGCGCGGACGCAACAAAAGCTGTACAAGCGGTTGGTCGAGTCGCGCTAAACATGCAAAAAATCGACTTCCGTGTGAAAAAGCTGTTCGAGCCTATGGGTTCGAACAGCTTTATTTGTGCTTCACATTTGTGATTGAAGTGAATTATAATGGAGTTTATTACGAACAAGGAGGAGTTATGATATGACAATCAACAATCCGGTATTTGAGGTAGTAGGCAAGTAACCTCCGAAAACAGGATGAACTGAAGATCATGTCCTGATTTTCGGAGGATTGATGTGAATCGTTCCGAAAACAGGAGGAATATTTTGTATGAATGAATTGCAGAGGCGCTCAGGAGCAGATCATAATATCAAGATTGTCTTTTGGGCTACGTTGTTTGGCAGTGTCAATTTTCTCGAACCGATCCTGACCTTGTTTTATTTTGAGCGGGGTTTATCTGAGGCTGGCGTGCTCTGGATGACGCTGAGCTGGTGTTTGGCCGTCATGATTTTTGAGGTGCCGACAGGAACGATCGCTGACCGCTATGGAGCGAAGGTGTCATTTCTCATCGGCACTTTGATCGGGATGAGCAGTACGGTTGTGCTGTTTTTCGCAGACAGCCTGCTCTTATTCTGTTTGGCAAATGTGTTGAGCGGGTTGGCGGTGACGTTCTTTTCTGGG
The DNA here is from genome assembly GCF_002243515.1 of Tumebacillus algifaecis. NCBI lineage: Bacteria > Bacillati > Bacillota > Bacilli > Caryophanales > Alicyclobacillaceae > Tumebacillus > Tumebacillus algifaecis. The sequence continues at coordinate 3,274,028 of NZ_CP022657.1, read as the reverse complement.
GCGGAAGAGGCTTTGGTATATGAATCGCTGAAAGAAGAAGGCCGTGCCGATGAGATGAGCGGCGTGATGGGCAAGATCTCGTCGGCCATTTACGTGCCGGCGATCGCTGCCACTCTGTTCGGGGCATTTTGGGCGCGCGACCTGGCGGAAGATCAGTTTCGCTTGTTGATCCTGTTGGGATTGGCGGCGCAGGCAGTGCGATTGTTTCTGGTGTTGCGTGTTGTCAATCCCAAGCAGGAAGATAGCTTCCGTGAGAATCCGTTCCAGCATGTGAAAAACGGACTCTATGTGATCAAAAAGACGCCTGACCTCATCAAGCTGTTCTTGAATTTTACAGTGGTGTTCATCCCGTCGGTCGCAGTATTTGGTAAGTTTGAGCAGCCGTATTTGAACCACTCGGGCCTGCCTGTCGAGTGGCTGGGCGTACTGTATGCGGTCGGATCGGCATGTGCCTTATTCTTGTCGCGTCGTCTCGACTGGTTGACGGCACGTTTTTCCCATGTGACCCTGCTGCGGGTGACGGGAATCGGCTCCTTTCTGATGGTGCTGACAGCAACGTTTGTGCAGGACAGCTTAGCTGTGGCGCTGACGGTATACGGAGTGCTCAGGATCTCCCGCACCTTGCGTTACCCGTTGTACTCGCACTTGGCGAACGGCTACATTCCGTCAGGCAGTCGGGCGACGACACTGTCCCTGTTGTCGATTGTCGATTCGTTCTTCGACCTGCTCATCATCGGAGGAGTGGCCTTGATCGCAACATTTGGGTTAGGCGCGACGACGTCGTCCTCGATGACGGTGATCTTTGGGGTCTGTGCGTTCGTGATTCTGCTTGGCAACTTGGCACCCGTTCGGGTGGCGAAAAAGGAGACGCAGTTGGAGTCTCGCATAGATGTAGCGCCATAAAGAAAAGTCCTGTTCCCAAACGGAACAGGACTTTTTAGCATTCTGCAGCACTTTTTCCAGCCACATAACCGGTCGAAAAGGCGACGGTGATGTTGAAGCCACCTGTGTAGCCGTGCAGGTCGAGCACTTCGCCGCAGAAGAACAGGCCAGGCATCAGCTTGGACTGCATGGTGCTTGGCGTCACTTCCTTGAGATGCACGCCGCCGCCGGTGATGAACGCTTCTTCGATCGAGAGCGTACCCGCTGCGTGGATCGGCAGTCCTTTGATCAGCTCTGCCAGATCAGCGAGCGGCTTTTTGGGCAGATTGGCGAAGGTGGTGTCTTCTTGTAGCCCTGCTCTGCTGAGGAAAAGCGGGATCATTCGCTCGGGAAGATAGCCTTTGATCACGTTTTTGAACGCTTTTTTCGGTTCCAGTTCGGCCAGTCTGTGCAGTTCCTTTTGTACCTCATCGAGTGTCTTGTCTGGGAAAAGGTCGAGCAACAGTTGTACCTGATCGGTCCCCTTTTTTAACTCTTTAACAACAAATTGGGAGCAGCGCAGCACGGCAGGGCCGGAGATTCCGAAGTGGGTAAAAATCATGTCGCCTTCATGCACGATGATCTTTTTGCCTTTGGCATTAAGGACGGTGAGCTCGATGTGGCGCAAGGAGAGACCTTGCAGGTCGCGAATCCACGGCTCGCGGGATTTGATCGGCACTTCGGTCGGGTACAGATCGGTGATCGTGTGCCCTGCTTCACGCGCCCAGGCATATCCGTCACCAGTCGAACCGGTCTTGGGCACCGACATACCGCCGACGGCGATGATCACCGCTTTGCTGTCGAACTTTTGTCCACCGCGCAACGTTACGCCGACCGTTTCCCCATTTTCATAGCGAACATGAGCGACAGGCGTATTGGTTTTGATCGTGATGTCCAACTCGTCCATCTTGCGCAACAATGCGTCGAGCACCGATTTGGCTTTGTCCGAGACAGGGAACATCCGGCCCCGGTCCTCTTCTTTCAATTTGATGCCGAGGTCTTCGAAAAAGCGGATGATGTCACGATTGTTGAACACAGAAAACGGCCCGTGCATAAAGCGGCCGTTTCCGGGGATGTGTTTGATCAGTTCGTCGATCTCTTTGTTGTTCGTCACATTGCAGCGGCCGCCGCCAGAAATCAGCAACTTGCGGCCAAGTTTGTCCCCTTTTTCGAGCAACAGCACCTTGGCGCCATGCATGCCGGCGGAGATGGAAGCCATCAGGCCGGATGGTCCGCCGCCGATGACGATGCAATCGTACTTCATGGAATTCCCCTCCAAGGGCGTTTTGAAAAATGAAAAAGCCACTGTCCGAAAACAGTGGCATTTCGATTACTCAGCGTCAGCCATCTTTTCGTAGGCAGCAACGACGCGGTTCCACTCTTGCTCTTCTTCGATGTCGATGAGGTACTCTTCGCCCTCTTCGTCTTCTTCGATACGCATGATAAAGCCATCATCTTCAGTGCCGTCTGCAGCTACGAGGATTGCGTAGTGCTGTTCTTCGACCTGCATGGTTTCAACGATGATAAACTCACGCTCGTTGCCCTCGTCATCGGTCAGGATAACGACTTCTTCGTGCTCGTGGTTGCAGTTTTCGTCATGTACATGGTTATTGTCGGACATGAGGTGATCCCTCTCTTCCTTAGGTAAAAGTCTTGGATAATAATAGCATGCTCGTTTTTCTCCGTCAAATACAGGGAGATTACGCCAAGGTTACTATTCGCCCGATTTTTCCGAGATGGTAGCAGCAATTTTGCCGGTGACCGCTTGGAGCAGTTCGTCCACTTTCCCCATCGCCGCTTTGTAAGCCTGTACTTCTGGGTAGGCGTCCAGTTCGGTCTGCATTTTTCTCATATCTTGGCGCAGGCTGTCAAGATGTGCGCCTTGCGAGTATTCGGCCAGACGGTCGTAGTTTTCTTGCATTTCTTTGAACTTAGCGACCATTGAGGCCAGTTCCTTGTTGTCATTCATCTGCTGTTCGCATTTTTTATAATGATCGACCTCAGGTGTGCGCAGAATCATTTCGCCTAACTCAAACGCTTGGGCCCAGATCTCATTACGGTCGAGTATTGTCATGTAAAACCCTCCTATCTGAAAGAATCCACACCCCATGCTGGGATGTGGATACGATGATTAGTGCTTGTATTGATGATTCGCGTTCAGATGCTTGAACTTCTCATCGCGACGATTGTCGTAAAATTCGGTGATCAGGCCGACGACGATCCCGGCGACAAACGAGAGGCCCAACAGGGCATAGGACTGCGAAATAATCCCAACGACGACCAGAATGAAGCAGATCGCGTAGAAAAAGTATCGATTGAGCATAGACATCGAAACGTCCTCCTTTTCTCCTTTTTCCATTATAGACGAAACCCCACATCTGTCGCAATGTGGGGTGAGCGTTTTAGTCCGTATTGTTGGTAAATCCCCAAGATTCCACGTGACCGTGCGGCCATTCGCTGTCCGCGACGTGCGCCAAAGGCGTGGTGCTTTCCTCGGGCGAGGTGGGCATGTAGATGCCTTCGAGCACATATTTGGCCGTCTCCAGACATCGTCTCGCATTGGACAGCGCATCGGGAAGGCTCGGGTCGCTCATGTAGAACAGGGCGCTATTGATCAGCGTCCGGGTCGATTGCTCGACATTGCCGACTTTGGTTTCATACGTGCGATGGGCGTGTTGTTCGTACTTGATATGTACCCCTCCTTTGCTGGTCGTTGCTAGTTTCTGCTACTTTGTTCAAGAGATATTCACTTGACGTTGGATGATGGTACTTTTATGCTAAAGGGGGTATATGTATAACGCTTCCTTGTAAAGGGTATATGAAAGACTGGAAAGGGGGCGACGCGCGATGATCGGAACGATCTGTGCCGTAGCCGCGGTTTTCGGCTTGCTTTTCATGTGTGCTTCGATTACGAAAGAAAACACCGAAAAGGCAGTGCGAAAACAATACGAATCTTGGGAAAACTAATCCCAACCTCTCAGCAGCAGGGCCGTACAAGCAGCCCTGCTGTTTTTCCCAAAAGGAGGGACACGTTTGGAACACCACAAGTTTCAGTTTATAAAAGGTCGTGAATTCGCGTTTTTCCATGAGGACGTTCACCTGTTGCTGATCGATTTTGAACGCGATGAGAAAAAGGAAATCTTCCGCATCGACGAGCAGAAAGCGGATGGCACATACATATTGGAATATCCGGGCGAACTGTACATCGAGCAGATCAAAGAGCTCATCTCCTCGATCTTCTTCGTGCAGGTCAACGAGGAACACCGCGAAGGGCGCTATGCGATGGGGGCGTATTTTACCTGCCAGCGCAAAGAGTACGCGCTGTTCTATGACCGCGAGAACCTGGAGAACCATGAACTGATCTTCTTCCGCGCCGCTGCGACCGGAACGGGCGATTATGAGCTGTCCAACGTCACCGATCAGGATGAGTATCGGGAAGTGGTGGAGCACATGCAAGAGCGCTACGGACACTTTTTCACGACCGATTAATCGTGGTCAACTCAAAAAGGCATGTCTTCGGAGATCGAGAGACATGCCTTTTCTATGGGCTCAGGTCGGCGAATTCGATTATTGGGGCAGGTTGCCGAGCAGGAACTCCGCCAATTCGTCCGTCTCTTCCTCGTCGGTCAAGCCGAACTGTGCGGCGAGGATGTGGCGCTTATCCTCTTCCAAGTCCTCTTTGTTCAAAATGGCACTGCGGCCCGATTGAATGTTGATGACCAAGCATTTGCCGTAAAAATGTTGGGTCTGGGTGATTGCCAAATCCCAACGATGATTGCCGACAAAGCCGACAAATCGGGTAACTGTCTCTTCTTGTTGGTCATACATGTTGATATACATAGAAGGAACACCTCTTTTCCGTAATAGTTCATGCAAAGTATGTACCCATCAATAGTACGATTTTCAATGTGCTTCTACAAGTCCTGCCAGGCAGGGTTTATAATAGAGGCAATGATCAGTCTTCATTTGGGAAGGGGAATCGGGGGATGTCAACGTTCCAATTACAGCTGTTTCCGCTGCATACGGTGCTGTATCCGCATGGACTTTTGCCGTTGCATATTTTTGAACCTCGTTATCGCACGATGATCGAGATGTGTGTGGAACACGACGTGCCGTTTGGCGTCGTGCAGATCGTTGCGGGCGTCGAGTCGGGCGGACAGGCGACGACGGCAGAAGTGGGCACGGTCGCGAGAATTCAATCGATGACCCGCCTCGAAGACGGGCGGATGTTGATCACGACCAGAGGCGAAGGGCGCTTTAAGATCTTGACCTCCTCCTATGACGGCGAGTGTTTGACAGCTGTCGTCGAACCCTATGAGGATGAGGTGATTGACAGCCTGGCTTTGGCCGCTGCTACGAAAGAGCAGTTCGATCTGCGGGCTTTGTTCGAGCGCTATCACAAACTGCTTTCGATGGCGCTGAAAACCCCCTATGAAAAGATCAATCTACCGAATGATCCGGAATTTTTGTCGTGGATGATTCCGTCTTTTCTACATATCCAAAGCGAGCTAAAACAGGCGGTGCTGCTCAGCAACAACTTGATGAAGCGTCTGGAATTGGTGCATGAACTGCTTGAAGAAGAGACGGAGAAGTTGAGCGAGTTGATCTGGGAAGCGCGCGGGGAGTAACTATGCTATAATAATTTCGGTTAGACGGGAAACGATAGAACACAGGAGGGAAACGTGAACATGGCAGATCCCAAAGCGCAGCTCCTCAAGTTGATTGAATCTATGGATGAATACATTGGGCAAGCGAAAGCCGGCATGAAAAAGAATTATGAGCAGATCGAAGGGATGCGTGCGGAACTGACTGAGCGTGGCTTTGGCGAAGCGCTGGAAGAGGTTGAAGGCGTGGTTGAAATCACGGGCCATCACGGGCAGGCCCTGGGTCGTTTAACGATGGCCGGCATGGTTCGAGGCGAACTGCAGAAGATTCTGGATCAGTTGGAACTGACAAAATAACGTCAAACACTGTCCACAAACACTAATTTACAACCTATCTCTTCTTTGTTACCATAGAAAAGAATATGAACTGGCTGGAAAGGTGAGGGTCGATCATGAAAAAAGCTTTGTTGATCACCGATATTCAATCTGATTTTCTCGGCAACATGGATTACATATATCCGCTTTGTCAGAACTATCTCGACAACTCGGGCGACCAGTATGACCTGATCATCCTGACGCACTGGAAGCACGAGGAGAACCACAACGAAAACACCTTGCTTCTCAAGCATCCGAAAGCTCAAATTGTGGAGAAGCGTGGCTACTCCGCTTACAACGATGAAATGAAAAAGCTGCTGGAAGAGAACAAGATCGAAAATGTTCATCTGGCTGGGATCGACTCCGACATGACCGTTCTGGCGACCATGTACAATCTGCTCGACGCAGGCTACAAAGTACAGGTGCTCGAGCGTCTGCTCGCATCCTTCTCGACTCGCGGCTGGGAATCGACCACCATCATGCGCTTCGTGCTGGGCGAGGAAAACGTGCTGAACACTGGCGGAGGCCGTGTTTGGGTATAATTTTGTTTGGATGAGCCTGCCCGCACTCCTGCTGGGCAGGTTTTTTCTGTCAGGATTAGCTCACTCTCCTCGCGGTAACACTAAGGTCAAATTCGAAGCGAGGTGAGGAACTTGTCTTGGGTCTATTGGGCAGGCTTGTACGACAGCAAGTTTGAGGCCTATTGTGCTGTGATGTGGGTTGAAGGCGACAAACGGATCTATGGACAGCAGCCTCCGCAAGAAGTGGAATTATACCGTACCAATCGTGGCAAATTTGGAGTTCGTTTCAAATAGCGCGTTTAGATGCAGGTGAGTCAGGCGAAACTGAATCTGTAGCTCAAAGCCCGCTTGTGTTGCACAAGGGGCTTTTGTGTGGGAGGAGAAGGTAGTCATGAGTGAGCAAGCAAAGATCATTTTGGACATTCGGGGCGAAGACGAATACATAGCAGGACATATTCCAGGGTCGATCAACATCGGGTTACAAGAGCTTTCCTATGCGCTTAACGATGTGGAACCGGATGATAAAATCTTGCTTGTCTGCCGTACAGGACGCCGCGCTGGGCAAGTAAAGATGTTATTGGAAGAGGAAGGCTATCATAAGGTAGAAGTATTGGCGGGCGGCATCGAAGCATATAAGGGAGAGATAGCAAAAGGGGAGTAAGCAAAAGAGTCAGTTACTTCTTATTTTTGACCAAATTTGACCTTTGTTGACCTTCTGACCGTCTTTGACCTTTGGCCATAAATCGGTATACTTAGTAGTAGTAGCACTACCCAAAAAACGTGAGTATCATAAGGAGGATTTTCAGATGAATCTCGTCCCGTACGTCATTGAACAAACTTCGCGCGGTGAGCGCTCTTACGATATCTACTCGCGCCTGCTCAAAGACCGCATCATTTTCCTCGGCACAGAAGTGAACGACGATGTAGCGAATTCGATCGTCGCACAGCTGTTGTTCTTGGCAGCCGATGATCCGGATAAAGACATCCACCTGTACATCAACTCTCCGGGTGGTTCGATCTCCGCAGGTTTTGCTATTTATGACACGATGCAGTACATCAAGCCGGACGTGTCTACGATCTGCATCGGTATGGCCGCTTCGATGGGCGCCTTCCTGCTCTTGGCTGGTGCAAAAGGCAAGCGGATCGCGCTGCCAAACGCAGAAGTGATGATTCACCAGCCGCTGGGCGGTGCACGTGGTCAGGCGACCGACATCGAGATTGCAGCGAAGCGCATTTTGCATACGCGTGGCAAGATCAACGAGATCATCGCAGAGCGCACTGGACAGACGGTTGAAAAGGTAGCAAGTGACTCCGACCGTGACAAATGGTTCGATGCGCACGAAGCGCTGGAGTACGGCTTGATCGACAAAGTGATCGAAAACATCAACGAAGTGAAATAAGGCAGTTCTGTTTACGGCAGGGGACCCTTCTCCTGCCGTTTTTCAGTTTGAGAGAGAGGGACGCTTGTGACCGAGTTAGGGTTATGGATTCAGCAACAGATCAAACAGGCAGGTCCGCGGACCTTCGCAAAGTTTATGGAGTGGGCGTTGTATCACCCGGACTTAGGCTATTACACGAGTGACAGACGAAAGTTTGGCAAGGCGGGCGATTTTTACACCAGTCCAGGGATCAATCCGGTTTTTGCTGAAGTGTTGGCCGATCAGTTGGCAGAAAAAGCAGCCTTGTTGGGTGGGAAGCCATTTACGTTGATCGAATTTGGTGCGGGTGAAGGGATGCTGGCACGCGACCTGTTGAACCGCTGGCAGTCCACATATCCGACGTTGTATGAACGTGTCGTGTATTTGATCGTGGAGATTTCACCGACACTGAGAGCCGTTCAGCAGGAGCAGACGAGCGCGCACGCGGGCAAGATCATCTGGATGAGCCAAGAGGAAGTGAAGGCTGGTGGGCAGTACTGTGGTGCTGTACTGACCAATGAGTTTGTTGATGCCTTCCCTGTGCATCGTGTTGTGAAGCAGGCTGATGGGCTTGCCGAACTCTATGTGGACTGGAAGGTAACGTCTGACGATCGTGGCGTCGAGGCTTTGCAGGGAGTGCATGAAAAAACTGTGGGTGAGCATCGCGAAGGGGACTGCGGTCATTTTGTGCAGGTATCAGGCGATCTGTCTGAGGAACGGATCGCAACGTATGTGAGCGATTATGCAGGTGGGATGCTGCGCGGACAGGTGACAGAAGTTGGCCTGCCAGGGTTGGATTGGTACCGAGAGGCCGTGGAGCTGCTTGCGTCGGGATGGATCGTGACGATCGATTATGGCTTTGATGCGGAGATGCTACATCATAAAAGTCGGATGGATGGCACATTGCGCGGATTTTATCAGCATACGTTGATCGATGACCCGTTTGCGAACATTGGGGAGCAGGATTTGACGACCGATGTGAACTTTACAGCCTTGCAGGATGTCGGGGCACAGGCTGGATTGGTGACCGAATTCTACGGCGCTCAATCAAAATATCTGCTTCAGGCCGGAATCTTGCAGCGTTTGCGGGATGTGACAAGCGCCGACCTGCTTCGCGACCCCGATATGAAGCGCAATCGAGCGATCAAGCAGTTGATCATGCCAGGTGGAATCGGTGATCATTTTAAAGTGCTGGTGCAATCGCGCAACGCCCCTGTGCTATAATGGACAGGAATGGCGAGTAAAGGAGTGAAGGCCAGTGTTCTTGAGACGATTATCGATCGCGCTGTTCGTTTTCTGCGCGTTGTTTTTGGCCTTGGGCCTTTGGTTTATGAAAAGTGGCAACATGGTGGGTGGTTGAGAAAATCAGAAAAGCCACGGAGTTCCTTTTGACAGGAACCGTGGCTTTTTTATCGATTAGGAGCGGGCTACATAGAACAGTCCGGTCGTGCCGATGCCGACATGGGCGCCAATGACGCCAGAAATTTCAATGATCACTGTGTTGGTGATGCCGAGCTCATGCAGCACACCTTGTAGTTCTACCGCCTGTTCAGGAGCCGCGACATGGCCGATACCAAACAGCAACTCCGGCTCAGGTTGGTGCTCTTCAACGAAACGCAGGATAGTGGCCAGCGCGTTTTTCTTGCCGCGCACCTTGTCATACTGTTGCACGACCCCTGCGGTGTCGAGCATCAGGATCGGCTTGATCGAAAGCAACGACCCGAACAGGAAGGCCAGATTGTTGATGCGGCCGGACTTGCGCAGATTTTCCAGGGTGGCGACCGAAAAGACAAGCTTGAAACGGCGGCGCAAGTCTTGCAAGCGCAACGTGATTTCTTCTGCCGTCCTCCCGTCTCGTGCCATCTTGGCTGCTTCAAGTGCCAGCAAACCTTGACCGAACGATGCGTTCAACGAGTCGTAGATCGTCACGCGGTTCGGATCGGTGACCATGTCACGTCCGATGCGGGCCGACTGCACGGTACCGGACAGTGTGGAGGCGAGGCCTACGTAATAAACGTCATCTCCTGCATCCAAGATCTTTTGGAAGCGATCCCGCATCAGAGCTGGGCTGGGTTGCGAGGTGGTCGGCAAAACTTTGGATTCGGCCATTTTAATATAAAATTCTTCTTTGCTGATTTCGATGCCGTCAGCGTATGCTTTTCCATCGAAGATCACATTAAGAGGAACCGTGTCGATCCCAAATTCTGCGATCATCGAAGAAGTAAGATCTGAAGTGCTGTCCGTAACGATTCGGAGCATAAACAAACCGCCTTCCATTCCACAGATTTTTCAATTATAACATAGAACTAGGTATTGAGACTAGGTCTTGAAAAGAATGTAATTGTGACATACTTTTTCGCAAATTAGACGAATATAGTGTGGATTATTGGCGGCTTGTTGTGTAAAATAGGGTAGAACCTGACGCAACAGACTGCTGGGGAGGTACTTATATATGTCTATCAAACTTGCAATTAACGGTTTTGGCCGTATTGGACGCATGGTATTCCGTGCTGCTGCACTCGATTCGCAAATCGAAATCGTAGCCATCAACGCAACCCACGATGTGAAAGCGCTTGCGCATCTTTTGAAATATGATTCCGTGCAGGGCAAATTTAATGCAGAGATCGAGACGACCGATGACAGCATCATCGTGAACGGCCGTGAGACGAAAATTGTCGGCGACCGCAATCCGTTAAATCTGCCGTGGAAGGAACTGGGTGTGGACATCGTCATCGAAGCGACAGGCAAATTCCGCTCGAAAGAAACGGCTGGCCAGCACATCACAGCAGGCGCTAAGAAAGTGATCATCACCGCACCGGGCAAAGATGAAGACGTGACGATCGTCATGGGTGTCAATGAGGATGCGTATGACCATGATCAGCATGATGTGATCTCCAACGCGTCTTGCACCACCAACTGCCTCGCTCCGGTTGCGAAAGTTCTGCACGACAAGTTTACGATCCTGAACGGTCTGATGACGACGATTCACTCCTACACCAACGATCAAAACAACCTCGACAACCCGCACAAAGATCTGCGCCGTGCCCGCGCTTGCGCACAGTCGATCATCCCGACTTCGACCGGGGCAGCGAAAGCGGTCGGCTTGGTGTTGCCCGACTTGCAAGGCAAATTGAACGGCTTTTCGATGCGTGTTCCGACTCCGAACGTTTCGGTGGTTGACCTCGTTGCCAACCTCGCGCAAGATGTTACGGTTGATGATGTGAACGCCGCGCTGAAAGAAGCGGCAGACGGCCCGCTCAAAGGCATCCTTGGCTTTACTGACGAACCGCTCGTATCGATCGACTTTGTTGGCGATGCGCGCTCTTCGATCGTCGATGGTCTGTCCACGATGGTTGTTGGCGAGAAGACGGTTAAAGTTATCGCATGGTATGACAACGAGTGGGGTTACTCCGAGCGCGTGGTCGATCTGGCTCGCCTTGTCGGTAAGAAACTTACAGAAAAAGTATCCTGCTAACCGATCCAAAGGGAATTTGACAATTAGAGTCGCCATGAGGCGGCTCTTTTTGTATAATGAGGAGCGATGCATCAGGGAATTATAGTAGAACTATGGGCTGGCAGTGCCCCGAGAGGTGGGGTGTAGAAGATGAAACGGGAGATTTATCTCGATAACAGCGCGACCACCAAACCGTATCCGGAAGTGATCGAGGCGATGGTTGCGATGATGGAAAGCAACTATGGTAATCCGTCATCCTTACATAAAAAAGGTCTGCTCGCCGAGAAGGAAGTGGACAAAGCCAGAGAGCGTCTGGCCAAAGCGCTTGCGGTCAAGAAAAGCGAGATCGTGTTCACCTCAAGCGGCACAGAGGCGAATCATCTTGCCTTGTTTGGCGCAGCAGAGCAATATGCTTCGCGCGGGAAGCACATCATCACCACCGGGATTGAGCATCCCTGCGTCTATGATGCGGCACAGGAGTTAGCAGCTCGCGGCTGGAAAGTGACGTTTGTCGGAGCCGGTCGTGATGGCTTGATCGATGTGGACGAGGTGATAGCCGCGTGGCGTGAAGACACCGTGTTGGTTTCGGTGATGTATGTGAACAATGAAACGGGCGCGCTGCAGCCGATTCGCGAGATCGGTGCGTTTCTGAAAGAGAAGCACAAGACGCTGTTTCACGTCGATGCGGTCCAGGCGTTGGGCAAGCTGCCATTGAAGATCAAGGACGCGGGGATCGACTTGCTCGCCGTTTCTGCGCATAAGATCCACGGACCTAAAGGGGTTGGGGCGCTTTACGTGCGCGAAGGCTTGAAGCTGACCCCGATGTTTTACGGCGGCGGTCAGGAAAAGGGGCTGCGCTCCGGTACGGAAAATGTGCCAGGGATCGTCGGATTTGGCGTCGCTGTGGAGCGGACGATGCGGGAGATGCCGCAAGCGATGGCAGAGCTAAAGAAACTGCGTGATACAATCATCGAACAGATCGTAGCGCAGATTCCTAACGTGCGGATCAATACGCCGCAGGAGGCAGCCCCGCATGTGGTCAACGTGTCATTCGAAGGGGTGCGCGGCGAAGTGCTCGTGCATGCGCTGGAAACGCACGGGGTGTTCGTCTCGACCGGGTCGGCTTGTTCTTCCAAAGATAAGATATACTCTCGTGTGCTGAAAGTGATGGGGTTGCCAGAGAAACAGTTGGAGGGCGCGGTGCGAATTTCGCTCGATGCTGCGACAACCCGCGAAGATGTGGATGCGCTGCTGGCAGCTTTGAAGTCCAGTGTTGAAGATTTGCGACTGTTTTCACGGAGGTAGGTCAAGATGTATACAACGTTTATCGTTCGCATGGGCGGTGAAATTGCCATCAAGGGTAAGAACCGCCCGCAATTTGAGAAAGCATTGCTGGAAAACATGCGCCTGTCTGTCAAAGGGATGGGTGTGAAGATCGCCAGAACGGGCGGTCGCATCGAAGTAAATGTAGGAGAGGCAGACCCGCAAGAAGTGGCGGAGCAGTTGACGCAGGTGATGGGCGTCTCATCGATCTCTCCGGTGGCCGAAGCGGAACTGGACATGGAGCAGATCAAACAGACCGCGCTGCGCGTTGTGCGTGACGCATTGGAGAAACGGCAAACTCCGGTCACATTTAAAGTCGAGGCACGCCGCGCCAACAAGCTGTTTCCGTTGGAATCGCCGCAGATTATGAAAGAAGTGGGTCGCTACGTGCTCTCCAACACCGGCCCGGACCTGTTAAAGGTCGATGTTCGCAAACCGGAACTGACGCTGACCGTTGAAGTGCGCGAGACGAAGGCGTATGTGATGTGCGATGTGATTGACGGGCCAGGCGGTCTGCCGGTCGGCACGTCGGGACGGGTCATGCTCCTGCTCTCAGGCGGCATCGATTCCCCGGTGGCCGGATGGCTGGCGATGAAGCGTGGAGCGACGGTGGAGGCGATCCATTTCCATTCGTTCCCGTTTACCAGTGAGCGTTCGCAAGAGAAGGTGAACGACCTCGCGAAGATCCTTGCCAAACACGGCGCGCGCGTTCGACTACACAATGTGCATTTTACGGAGATTCAGAAGGCGATTCGTCAGCATTGCCCGGAGGAATACTCGATCACGATCATGCGCCGCTTTATGATGCGTATCGCTGAGAAACTGGCCCATAAGCGCAAGGCTTTGGCACTGGTCACTGGAGAATCGCTCGGGCAGGTGGCAAGTCAGACGCTGGAGAGCATGTACACGATCAACCATGTGACGAACATGCCGATCCTGCGTCCGCTGGTGGCGATGGACAAGCGCGACATCATGGAGATCGCCAAGAAGATCGGCACGTACGAGACTTCGATTTTACCGTATGAGGATTGCTGCACGATCTTTACGCCGAAAAATCCGAAGACTCGTCCGAAACTCCATGAAGCGGAGCGAGCGGAGGAACTGCTCGATGTGGAGGCGTTGGTCGCCGAAGCGTTGGAGAAAACGGAGTCGGTTTTGTATACGCGAGCTGAGAGTTTGTAAGTTCACATAGCACCGTTTGTCCTCGGACACACTATTCCCAGAACACCATTTTGTTGGGAGGAGCGTGAGACGGTGGCTAGGAAAGTGATACGTATGCTTCGTGTCGTCTCGACGATCGCGGGGATCGTGGCGGGCGTGATGGAACTGAGAGACATGTATTACCGCCGCAAACAGATGTGGTATGTGTTGCGTCGATTGGTACGTCAGGTTGGGTAAAAGGTACCACCTCTTCAAGATGCGAAGAGGTGGTTTTTTGCGTGGTACATCGCGTGTGGAATCGTGCTGCTGTGACTTCGAAATCGGGAGCACCGCAAGCGGTGGGGGCGTGAAAAGAGTAGAAAGGGCGCCGATGATTGATCGGCGCCCTTAATGCGAGTTAGTGTTTTGGCGAGGGGTCGTCTTCATCGACAATCTCGATCGCATCGAGTTGGTTGCGGAAGCTTTGTCGGAACACGGAGAGGTACTCTTCGCGTAACGCTTGTTGTTCCTTCGTTTCTTCCGGAGTCAGCGTGCCTGCTTTCTTCTTGCGGGCCAGCACGTTGATTCGTTCGATTTTATCAGGGGTCAGCATCTGCTGCCTCCTTTCTAACAGGACAGAAATATCAACAGTAAGTGTACAAGAAAAAGAACTGGGCGTCAAAAGGTGCACGCCCAGTCGATCATGTGGTTTACGCTTCTGGATGCCAGACGTACGGGTTCTCTCCACGGTCGCGAACCGGGTCGTATTTGACCGGCTTAAACCCGAGTTGGAGGAAGAAGTCTTGTGCGCCTAGTCTGACGTTCGTTTTGATCGGTAGACCTTGCGTCTTGGCATGTTGGACCATTTGGGCGCCGTAGCCTTTGCCTTTATATCCGGGCAATACCTCTAGCTTCATCAGCTCGTGGTAGGTGGTGGGCGGTTCGAAGTAACGGTCATATTTTTCATTGATCTGATACAGGCTCATGCGGGCAACCAGTTTGCCCTCTTCATAGATCCCGTAAAATGGCGAATCGGTGTGGTCTTCGACCAGGTCTGCTTTTAAATCCTCCAACATCGACAGCTCTTCCAAGCCGTTTTCACGGAATTTCCGAAATTCCTCAAGGGTCTTGTAATTGATCTGCAGCTTTTGCACATGCGGCGTCATGGCTGTCCCTCCCTTCAGCATTTTGAGAACGCAGCCTCTTTCTTGTATTATATCGGAAAGGAAGAAACATTTGCCACTTTTTGTTCGTCAAACCAAGGGAAAGGCAGAACAGTTCAAGCGACGCGAAGGGTCAAGAAAGCACTGATGATCTCGCTGAGATGAGCGCTTGGATTGTCATGCAGGCAAAAGTGTTCATGACTCGACGGGGCTGGAAACTCTTGACCGTCAGTAGTAACGAGTAGAGTTGGAATCTCGAAAGCATCAGGGAGGCTTGGGCGTTGCGGATTGAGCAGTAACAACGCCGAGATGCGAGTGGGCAAGACGGCCGCGATTTCCAATGCTACCGAGCAGTCCGTGTCAGAGGCGGCGAGGACCACCTGTTCCCAGACGAGCGTGTCCAGGATCTCGAGTGCTTCGGCCGCTGATCCGATGGTGAGCAGAGCGGCTGCAAAAACTGAGGTCGGTGCAGATGCGATTTCTGTGAGGAGCTGTGAGGCAGCGTTTTTTTGCAGAATGATCATGTGTTTGTACATCTTAGAGATTCCTCCGTTCCTAGCAAGTGGTTTACGAGATTGATATGCAGGGCAGGAACGGTTTATGCTAGGGCCGACTACGCGCAAGGTAACAATTCTGTTACAATCTAGTGCTTTGCGACTTTCGATTGGAAAGTCGGTATAGAATAGTAGCAACTTCACCCGCATAATCCACGATCTTGTTACGTATAACGTATATGATGACCAGAGATGATCATTATTTTCGAAACACGCGCGGGGAAAACGACGGGGGGATTGACATGAACGAGCGAGTCTTGGCAGGCCGGTATCGGCTGCAGGAAGCGATCGGCGGTGCATCCGATCTATTTTTGGCATACGATGAATCGCTGAGGCGTCAAGTGGCGGTGAAGCGCCTGTCGGGAAACGTGACGGATTCGAACCGTCAACATTGGGAACAGCAGATTGCCAAAGCAGCCGGGCTGCATCATCCGCATCTGCTAGGCGTATATGATGTGGTCGTGGAAGCGGATGGCATTTATTTGATTACGGAAGATTTGGAAGGGGATACACTGAGCCGTTGGATGCGCGTGCAAGGCAGAGTGCAGGCCAAAACGGTGATCGACATCGCACGGCAGTTATCCAGCGCGGTGGTGCAAGCGGAGAAGCATGGGATCGTGGAGATTTCGATCGAGCCGAACAGCGTGCTGATCAATCAGGATGGCTTCCTCAAGGTGATCGGGTACGGGCCTTTGCTTTCAGGGCGAGCGCAGACGGAGCTGGATCTGATTCGCACGATCGGCGTGCTACTCTATGAGATGCTGACAGGCAAACCATACTCACATCTGTCACCAGTACCACAGGTGATACAGGAGGTGCAGGCCAGCCTGAAAGAGGCGGGTGCAGAACATCATTGGCTGCCTGAACGCGCTGAGCGCGTGGTGCTGCGAGCATTGGGCTTTTTGGCGCAGGGAAGTTATGAATCGATTCACGACTTGCATCGCGATGTGAAGGCGGTGCACCATGCGTTAGGCCAACTGGCGGATCGTCCGTTGCCGGCGCGAGCAGAACGTGAGCAGAACGCATCCTATCTGGAGCGGATGAAGGATTCGATGGTTGATGCGGCGCAAGAAGGGATGGAAAAGGTCGCGAAGCTACGGCATATGGAGTTTGCCAAAAAAGTGGCGGAGCAAAGTACGCCGAAGCGCTTTTCGATCCTGCCCTATGTTGGAATACTCGTCTTGGTCGTGCTCTTGATCGGAGGACTGTGGTGGTCGCTTGGCGATGATACGTCAACCGCTTCGACCGGCGCCAACCAGCAAACGACCAGACAGTTTGCGATGCCGAATCTGCTGGGCAAGACGGAGCGGGAAGCGGTGCAGGTGCTGTCTGGCAATGGCTATCCGGAAGCGAAGATACAATGGGTATACAGCGCGACAGAAGACGGGGAGACGAAAGGTAAGATTTATCGCCAGTCGGTCGATCCCGGTACCAGCGTGAAAGGGCAGGGAGAGATGATCATCCTGACCGTAAACGGTACGGCCGATGCTGCGCAACAACCGGGGGAGCGCAACGAACTTCCGAATGGTCAGAGTCCTCGACAGCAAACGGAAGTCGGTCAGGTACCCGATCTGCGCGGTTTGAGCAAACAGGAAGCAGAACAGTTGATGCTCAAACACGGGTATCACTATAAGTTTTATATCAATCAAGGCGATACGCCTTCCGGTACGGTGCACAGCCAGTCTCCGGAGGCAGGTACCCAAGCGCCACAAGGTACCGATGTCACATTTTACGTCTCTCAATAAAGAAAAAGGCAGCCTGTGAGAATCCGGGCTGCCTTTCGTTATGTTAGGGAATTCGCGGCTTGAAGAGTTCCAGCACTTCGCCGTCGTTTGGAAAGCGTCCCAACTCTTTTTTGGAGAAGATTAATTCTCCATCAAAGGTGATTTCAAAAACGCCGCCGCTGCTTGGGATCAGCGTGAATTCACCGATTTTCGTCGTGAAGTGGGCAAGAAGTTCGTCCGTCAACCTGACGGCTTTGGGTAAATAGTTTCAAGAGTTGCAATAGGCCAGTGTGATCACCGGTTTTTCCATGTTGTATTTCCCCCTTTACTGAGTGAGTGATAGTGTCTTACGCAGTTAGTTTAGCATAAACAGGGACTCACTTTCGACAAACTACAGACACTAATGATAAAATTTAGAGACAGAACGGAGGAATCGCTGATGGAATCGCTTGAAATGTTTGAACCGCTGAGCGGGCTGGATGATCTGGTACAGATCTTGGAGACGATGTTTGCCGATGAGAAAGTATCAGTTCGGCTTGAGATGCAGGTGGAGCGTGGGGAGAGTGTGACCGATCTGGTGCTGGCTCAATTTAACGGCCAGTTCGATCTTTGTGATATTGTGATGTCTGAGCTGGAAACGGAAGTGGCGCTCGAATTTCTGTTTCAGGAGATGAGCGGGGTGCTGGAAGCGGAAGAGCCGAGCGTGGTCACATTGCCGATCGATCCGCAGGATGTGGAAGTGGATTTGCATGAACAAAAGGTGACGCTGGAAAGCGGCGCGTTTACTTTGACGCTGACTCGATTGCCACTCGAACGGGTATGAAGCAATTTGTCGTCACAGCGGCAGTGATCGAGCAGGACGGGAAAGTGCTGGTTGCACAGCGCAAGCCGGACCGCCATATGGGTCTAAAATGGGAATTTCCCGGCGGAAAGCTAGAGTGGGGCGAAGAGCCGCGAGCGGGGCTGAAGCGGGAGATCGCTGAGGAGTTAGGCATTGAGATCAGCGTGGCGGACGTACTGGATGTGGTGTCTCATACCTATGAAGATCGCCACATCGTGCTGATCGGCTATCGCTGTAGATACCTACATGGGGAACTGCGACTGCTGGATGTGCAAGATGTGCGCTGGGTGCTTCCTTCTGAACTGAGGAGTTTGGAAATGGCACCTGCCGACTGGCCGTTGGTGGCGAGGCTGCTCGACGTGACCTAGAGGAGCGGGAGATGGGGCGAATAGAAGTCGCTGTGCGTATATTTGCCGGCCAGCTCAGCTAAGGTGAGATGCCGCAAATCGTAGAAGATGGTCGGGAGGTCACGGCCAACGTAAAAAAGCGGATTGGACGCATAGCGCAGTTCGTATTCGTTGGGGTCGGCCGTCGCTTCGACGAGATGAACTTCGACGTGCCCGTCAAAGATGGCGAGCGCAGTGTTCGGTGCGACCAGACAGCCGGGAATGCGGAAGTGGTCGCCCGTTTCTTCGTTGGGCCAGCGAATCAGGATCAGAGATTCCATCATAAGATACCTCCTAGCAGGAATGGGGTTCACTTGGTATAATGAGTGCCGCAGAGGGTGTTTCTGATAGTTTGATTATAGATTGAAACTATAGTGTGAGTCGAAAGGGTGAGGGGTGGAAGGGGGCGTGAGAGGCTTTGTTAGCTCGCGTAGGCGCTCTTTTTTGCCGTGTAGGTATGTTTTTTGTGAGAACGTTTGTTCGGGGGTGTGGTGAGACATGTCAGAGCTGGGAGAGCGCATTCGTCGAGCGCGCCAGAGCAAGGGAATCACAGGTGCGCAGTTGGCTTTGTGCATCGGCGTGTCGGCAAACTATATCAGCGAGTTGGAGCGCGGTGTGAAAAAGAACCCTTCGATGCAGGTGATCGCCGGGATGGCTGAGGTGCTGGGCTGTTCGGTTGACTACTTTTTCGGCGTGGAGGAAAAGCGGTTGACCGACTACATACCGGATGATTTGAGCGGCTATGTGCGGGAGACGATCATCGCAAAATATGGCGCTCCCAAGCGCGATCTGCACGAGTTGAACGATGCCGAGATGATGGAGGCGATCGTCGAATACCTGCGGGCGATGAAAAACGGGTCGGAAGGATGATTCGGCTTTGAAGAAGCGATTGTTTTGGAGCATCGCGTTGCTCGCGGAGCTGACGGTGCTTGTCGTGCTATACCGATTGTATAAAGATGTGGAATGGCGAATCTTTCTCGTGCAGGGGCAAGAGGCGTATCGTTATGCTGAACTGCATCAGGAGTGGCTCGCCTATGCGGGCGCGATGGTGTTGGTCGGAATATCTCTTCCGTTTACCATCTATTTTTTGACCAGCACATTTCGAAAAAAGCGAGGGTGAGCGGGAGATGAAGATCGGGTATGACACCGTTTCCACGCCGTTTGGCGAGATCTTTGTGGCGCTTGACGAAGCGGGTGTGCGCAAAGTTGCGCTGAGTGAAGCGGATTGGGCAGCGTTCTGTGCAGAATGGGGTACAGTTACGCATGATCCACAGCTATGCGCGCAAGCTGTATGCCAACTCAACGAGTATTTTCGAGGCGAGAGACGCGCATTCGACCTGCCGCTCTCCATGCATGGCACGCCGTTTCGCAAACAGGTCTGGGCCGCGCTGTGCGATATTCCTTACGGGGAAGTGCGCAGTTACGGACAGATCGCCGAGGCGGTCGGCAAGCCCAAAGCACCGCGCGCCATCGGTCAGGCCAATCGCAACAATCCATTGCCGATCTTGATCCCCTGTCATCGCGTGATTGGAAAAACAGGCGCTCTCGTCGGCTACGCAGGGCCGCGCACCGACATCAAGACCATCCTGTTGCAGCTAGAGAACGCCTTGCCTCAATAAATTTTGTGCGTCTCGCAACAGATGGATCGATTCCTCGACATACAATGACTCCATGGAACATCACGATGGTAATCGGGAATGGAGCGTGTGGCATGGGGGAATTTAGCTATCAGGATCTGTTGGCGTTGTTTGGGATCGGCGGAGCGCATCCGGGCGGTATCGCGTTAACGGAGCAGGTGTTGTCCGGTGAAAAGCTGACAGCGCGCACCCGAGTGCTCGATGTGGGGTGTGGCACAGGGCAGACTTCGGCGTTTTTGGCGCGGACTTACGGATGTCAGGTGACCGCTGTCGATATGCATCCGTTGATGCTTGAAAAAGCGAAGATGAGGTTTCAAAAAGAAGATCTGCCTGTCAAATTGCTGAAAGGCGATGCGAATGCCCTACCGTTTGCCGCCGGCAAGTTCGATCTGGTGCTGGTCGAATCGGTAACCGTGTTTACAGATCTCGCCAAGTCACTGCGGGAATATACTCGTGTGTTGCGCCCTGGCGGCATTTTACTCGATTTGGAGATGACGGCGGAGCGTCCTCTGTCGGTCAAGGAAGTGCAGGAATTACAAGGCGTATACGGAACGAAACAGGTCCCGACCGAAGCGGAATGGATCGCTCGTCTGCAAAAGGCTGGGTTTGCAGGGGCAGAGGTGGTGAAAGGCGGCACAGTCGCGTCGGCACTGCCTTCTGACGAATCGAGCTCAGGCGCTCTCCCCGAATTCAATCTTTCAGATGGAATCGATCCGCAGGTGTACGCGATCTGGCACCGACACCAAGAGGTGACCGAAACGTTTAAGCACCGCTTGGGATACCGGGTCTACCGGGCAAAAAAACGATTGAAATCTTAATATTACCGATTTGAAAGAAGGGCTTTTGGCAATGTCACAAACGAAGCTAGACACGACGCATCAAGAATCTCTTGTGTTTCAGACGTACGCAGAAGTGGAACGGGCTGTGATGGCAGAGGTGGAGGAAAACATCCTTAACGGGCGTTTTCTGCAAGCTTTGCTAAACGGTAGTTTTACAGCGGCGCAGATTCGCGAGTTTGCTTTGCAATACAGTTTCTACAGTCGTAACTTCCCGCGGGTGCTGGGCGCGGCGGTGGCAGCGGTTGAGCCGCTCGACCGCTGGTGGGTGCCGCTTGTTGACAACCTGTGGGACGAAGCGGGGCGTGGCAATCCGAAAGGCTACCATTCGAAGATGTACCGCACGTTTTTAGAAGGTGCTGCACCAGATGTGAGCATCAGCGATGAACATGTGCCGGA
The DNA here is from genome assembly GCF_002243515.1 of Tumebacillus algifaecis. Classification (NCBI taxonomy): domain Bacteria; kingdom Bacillati; phylum Bacillota; class Bacilli; order Caryophanales; family Alicyclobacillaceae; genus Tumebacillus; species Tumebacillus algifaecis. The sequence continues at coordinate 3,252,732 of NZ_CP022657.1, read as the reverse complement.
CGCTCCGGTCGGAGGCGCTGCGAAGAAAGCGGTCGAATCGTTCCTTTCGTTTTTGAAAACTGCCTCCACGCTGGAAGCGATGGCAGCGGTCGGCCTTGGTTCGGAACTTTTTGCAGGTCTAGTGATGGGCGAGATCGGGCAAGGGTTGCGCCATGAGAACTACAACCGTGAACGACGTCTCAACGTCGGTTTCTGGATGGCGCACGCCGATACGCATGAACCGCGTCATTATCAACTTTGCAAAGATGTGCTACTCGATTTCAGCACACCAGCAGAGTTGCAAACGATTTACACGGCAGGGCGCACCATCGCCTTGTCCGAAGCGCGTTTTTACGATGAGCTTTACGATGAGATGATGGCAAAATAATAATAGAGCGCAGAGAGGTCATCCTAGTGAGAACTGAGGATGGCCTTTTTGAATGTTTGGGCTGAAATCGGATCGGCCGCATGGGAATGAAAACGGGAGAAAGGGCGAACGCTATGACAAAAGGAGGGGAATCAACAGATGAACCATGAAGATCAAAAGCGGCAGGAACGAAAGCAATTTGATGATAAATTTGAAGAAAATATGCATAAGCAGTATACCGATATTGAAGAAGAATATCATGCAGCCTATCCGAACACGCCAGCTCCGTGGACGATGGGTTTTTTAACGGGCCTGTTTTCCCGCTACGGACGCGGCATGATGCTGTGGGCGCTAGTGGGTGCGGCGGTTGCGGTTGCGTTTTGGATCGCTTACATGATCATCAATCCGTTGCCGGCTTGATTGGGCGGCGGGTCCACGGTCTTATCCTCCGGCGACCTTCTGGTTCGTCGGTTTTTTTGTTTCTAAACAAGCATTGTGGACAGCGATAGAAGATTTTCATTATAATGATAGAACCTATCGAAAGGAGGGACGCAGCATGGAACAGCATCTTTTGTTTGACCTCGATGATACGCTGATTCACTGCAATCGTTTTTTTAATGAGGCACGCGAAGAATTTCTCGCTGCGATGGCCGATTTCTTTCGAGATCACCATCTAGATATCAAGATGGTCGAGGAGACGCAGCACAACATCGACCTTTCGGGCATCGTCCAATATGGGCTCGGCAAAGACCGTTTTCCGGAATCTCTGGCTTCCACATATCGTCTGATGTGTGACAAGCATGGCAAAAAGCCGAGCGAGAAGGAAGAGAAAGAATTGCTGTCGATCGGCTACGGCGTATATGTCCGGCCTGTCGAACTCTATCCGCACGCCCATGAGACGCTGACCAACTTGAAAAATGAAGGACATGAGTTGTATCTCTACACAGGTGGCGATTATGAGATTCAAACGTCAAAGGTTTTGCGGGCTGGTCTGGAAGATATCTTTCCGGCGCATCGCCGTTTTATTTCAGAGCATAAGAACCGGGACGTCTTGCAAAACATCATCACCGCCAACAACCTGAGTCATGATCGGACGTGGATGATCGGCAATTCGGCTCGCAATGACATTCGACCCGCGCTGGAAGAAGGGATTCATGCGATCCACCTGCCAGACAAAGGCGGTTGGGCGTTCGACAATGCGGACCTCAACGTCCCAGTGATCGGCAACTTCCACACGCTGGAGTCGATCTTGCATGTGCCGCAGATCATTCGAAGCTTCGTCGAGGTTCGCAAAAGTGATAGTGGGACAGGCTTGGCCAAATCATGACGATCTGGATCGACGGTGACGGCTGTCCGAAAGGGGCCGTCCGCTCTACGCTGGACGAAGGAAAGCGCCGCAACATCAAAGTGGTGCTGGTCACAAACATTCACCATGAGACCCAGTCGGAGCACCGCCTCATCGTAGACGGTAGTGCCCAAGCGGTCGATATGGCGATCGCCAACCGCATGCAGAAAGGCGATGTGGTGATCACACAGGACATCGGGTTGTCGGCGCTGGTATTGAGTCGGCAGGGGTATGCGCTCTCTCCGACCGGACAGGAGTACAGGAGCGATGACATGGCGCTGATCCTCGAAATGCGGGAGGCAGCTGCCAAACATCGTCGTGGCGGCGGGCGCACCAAAGGTCCAAAGAAGCGGACGATGCTTGATGAAGAGCGCTTTCAAAGCGCGCTGACCGAATTGCTCGACCGCATCATGACAACGACAGATCACGGGTAAACAAAAAACTCTGGCCATAGGCAGCCGGGGTTTTTTGTTTGCCTTTTTTTGATTGTGGCTCGCAGGGTGGATCGCTGGCTCCTCTTTCTATGAATAAATTTTGGGAGATTTGCATGCCGTTCAGGTATATCGCTTCAACTTGGCTCATAGAGATGAACTATCAACGCGATAGGACAGGGGTGAGAGAAACGATGATCTTACGAACGACGCCGGGAGCAAGCGACATGTTGACCGTGATTCGGGAACAGATCGCTTGTGTACTGCCTGTGCGCATCCGGCAGGCGATCTTGGGACTGCCCATCGACGTGCTAGGACAGATCGAAGAGATCAGGTTGCGGTTGGGCCGCCCGATTCAAATTTTGTATGGTGGGCGCGACTGTTTTGTTACTTCACAAGGAAAAGTGACTGGGGAACCCGATGCGGGATACCCGCTTACTGCTGAAGATCTGGAACAGAGTTTGAACCTGCTGAGCGGGTCGTCGTTGTACGCGCTGGAAGAGGAACTGCGACGCGGCTACATCACGATCAAAGGTGGGCACCGCGTCGGCATCGCCGGGCGCATCTTGCTAGACGGGAACGGTCTGGTGCGGGGGATGAAGGAGATTGCCGCTTTTAATATCCGCATCGCTCGCGATGTCAAGCACGCCGCGAACGATGTAGGTCAACTGCTCATCGATTCGACCTCCTATCGCCTGCACAACACGCTGTTGATCTCCCCGCCGCAATGTGGCAAGACGACACTGCTTCGCGACTTGGCCCGCAAGATTTCGCAAGGGGTGTTGCATCCGAAAGTGGCAGGTCAAAAGGTCGGGATCGTCGATGAGCGCTCTGAGATCGCCGCCTCTTGGCAGGGGTCGCCACAGCACGATCTCGGCCCGCGCACCGATGTGCTCGATGCCTGCCCGAAGGCGGAAGGAATGGCGATGATGATCCGCTCGATGTCCCCACAGGTGCTGGTCACAGACGAGATCGGACGCACTGAAGACGGACATGCTCTGCTCGAAGCGATTCACGCTGGGGTGACGGTGATCACCACCGCCCACGGTTTTGGCATGCATGAAGTGCGCACGCGTCCGCTGCTTCGGCAATTGTTTGAACTTGGCGCTTTCTCGCGCTACATCATCCTCTCTCGCCGTCAGGGCCCTTGCACGATCGAAGGCGTCTACGACCGGACTGGGGAGCTGATCCAAACCAGAGGTGATCGCACATGATCAAACTGTTCGGGAGCCTCATCATTTTGCTGGTCGCGACAAGCTTTGGGTTTCGCATGGCGAGCCGTTATGCGGAGCGCTCCAAGCAGCTGCGGTTGTTCATCAACGCCTTGCAATTGCTGGAGACGGAGATATTGTACACCGCAACACCGCTCTCTGAAGCGTGTCGGAAAATCGGAACTCGGATTCCTGGGCCGGTCGGGACATTTTTTGCGGAGCTTGGACATAAGCTTCGTGAAGGACAGGGTGTTACCGCAGGCGAGATTTGGCGGGAGACGCTCACTGCACACAAAGTGAACCTGCGCTTAAAGGAGGCGGACCGCGACGTGTTGCATAGTTTCGGCCAGACCCTCGGGATATCTGACCGCCAAGACCAGATCAAACACATCCAGCTTGCCCTCGCACACCTTGGCACCGAAGAGCAAGGCGCCCGCGAAGAGCAGTCGAAGAACGAAAAGATGTGGCGGTATCTGGGGGCTCTGATGGGTCTGACACTCGTCATTCTCTTGTATTGATACCCAAACGTTTAGGCGGGCGAGGAGGTACAGGCATGAACTCAGATGTGAATACCATCTTTTTTATCGCCGGGATCGGGATTTTGACTGCTGTCATTCATACGGTGCTCAAGCAGTCAGGAAAAGAAGAGTTCGCCAGTTGGGCGACGCTCACAGGTTTTATCGTCATCATGCTCACTGTGATCACGTATATCAGCAATTTGTTTGATAAGGTGCGCAACGTGTTCTTGATGAACTAAGGCAGGCGGCTGCAGAAAGGGTACGACATATGGAAATCATCCAAATCGTAGGTCTTGGATTGGCAGCCACCATCTTGATCGTCGTGCTCAAGGGTCAATCGCCTCAAACCGCTTTTCTGATCTCACTTGTGACCGGGGTTTTCATCTTCATCTTTTTGCTCGATAAAATCGGGCTGGTCATCCGCCTGCTGGAGCGTTTGTCCGTTTCGGCTGGTGTAGAGATGATCTTTTTGCAGACGATCTTAAAAATTATCGGAATCGCCTACATCGCCGAATTTGGCGCACAGATTGCCAAAGATTCGGGCGAAGGGGCGATCGCATCAAAAATCGAACTGGCAGGGAAAATTCTGATTCTCGTGCTCGCACTGCCGATCATTCAGCGGATCATTGAGCTTGTGATGGGGCTTCTGCCCAATTGACGAAAGGGAGGTGAGGCGATGCCCAAACGGTATTACCACAGCTTGATGTTGCTCGCTCTGTTAATCGCTGCATGTTTAGGCAGCCTCACCGCGCACGCGGAAGGGACGTCGCCGCCCGGAGCGGTGCAAAACATCCCGCAAGTACAAACGGGAGGAGGCATGGAGCGAGCGCCAGGCAGTCAGTTGACAGACCCGTTGGTTGACCAACAGCTCAAGCAGCTCGATCTGCACGAATTTGATCAGTTTTTGGACGAACTTACCGCAGAGTACAGCGAGTATCTGCCGCCTGAGATCAAAGGTCACCTGCTCGATTTGATCCTCAAAGGGGAGCTCGGTGTGGTCATCAAAGGCCTGCTGGGCGGCCTGCTCAAATTTCTGTTCCATGAGCTGTTCCTCAATTCGAGGCTGCTGGGGACGATTTTAGTCCTTGCCGTGTTCGCTGCGCTGCTCGAATCGATGCAAGCGGCGTTCGAAGCGAACAACGTCTCGAAGATCGCCCACGCGATCTGCTTTTTGGTCCTGATGATCCTGGCGGTCCAGTCTTTCGCCGCGGCAACCGCCTATGCGAAAAGCGCGATTCAAACGATGGTCGATTTTATGATCGCTTCCATCCCGATGTACCTCGCACTGCTCGCCGCGACGGGGGGACTTGCTTCCGCGACGATGATCCATCCGCTGATCGTGTTTTTGATCAACGTGATCGGGGATCTGATCATGTATGTCGTCTTCCCGCTGATCTTTTTCTCCGCCATCCTCACCTTGGTCAGTCAGATTTCCAATCGCTATCAGGTCACACAATTAGCAAGCCTTTTGCGCGGCACCGCCGTCTGGGTGCTCGGCGTGTTTTTCACGATCTTCCTAGGTGTCATCTCCGTTCAAGGCGCAGCGGGTGCTGTGGCCGACGGCGTCTCGATCAAGGCGGCAAAATATGTCTCCTCCAATTTTGTTCCGGTCGTTGGAAAATTGTTTGCTGATGCAGCCGACACGGTGGTCGGTGCCAGTCTGATCGTCAAGAATGCGCTTGGTGTCTCCGGAGCGGCGATCGTGCTGTTGATCTGTGCTTTTCCTGCTTTAAAAGTTCTGTCGTTAGCCCTGATCTACAATGTCTCGGCGGCGCTGATGCAGCCGCTTGGCGACTCGCCGATCATCCGCTGCCTGTCAACGATCGGCAAAAGCTTGATCTTGGTGTTCGCAGCGCTTGCCACCGTCGGTTTCATGTTCTTCCTTGCAATCACGGTGATCATCGCGGCGAGCAATTTGTCGGTGATGGTGAGGTGAGGTGAGGAGGAGATGATCGAATTTTTGAGTGAGTGGATGCGGGGCTTGATTCTCGTCATTTTCCTCGCCGTGGTGCTCGACATGATCCTGCCCAACAATGCGATGCAGCGCTACGTGAAGCTGGTGATGGGCCTGTTGATCATCCTGCTGATGCTAAGCCCGTTGCTGAAAATGTACGGCACCTCCGTTTACGAGATCGACTTTGCGCTCGACAAACTGCTTGCTAAGGAGGGAGCTGGGAAGATGCAGAGCATCGATCAGATCACCGCACAGGGTCTCTCCCTGCAAGATCAGCAGTCGAATCGCACCGTCGAGCAGTGGAAGGCGATGCTGTCTGACCATGTAAAACAGGTGATTGAACAGGAGCATGCGGTGACGGTCGATGCGGTGGAAGCGCGCATCGCTCAAGATGCGGCTGGGAAGCCGACCGCTCTCGATTATCTGGCGGTGATCGTCATGTCCAAACAGGAAAAGGGCGCGATCAAGCCGATACAGGAGGTCGTTCCAGTCATCATCGGCGGCGGTGGGGGGCAGGAGGTGCAGAAAACGCCGCCTGGCGAGCAAAACGCGACAACAGCCGCGATCTTGCAGCAACTTTCCCGAGAATATCAGTTGCCCGCATCGAAGATCAGCGTGATTTGGCAAGACGCGCAAGGGGGGTGAGGAGATGGAAAAGGACAACGTGCAAACGCGGATGCAAAACTTGATGAAAAATAAAAAATTGCTGATCGCCTTGGGTGCTCTTGGCGTCGTGCTTCTGCTCAATCCCCTGACTTGGTTTCAGAGCGCACCAAATAACGCGACGATCAAAGGTGAACAAAGCGTCAAAGCGGGTCAGGTCATCAACAATACGGACAGAGGCGACCTCGGCCAATATGAACAGGTGTACGAAAATCGCCTGACCGAAATCCTCAACATGGTGATGGGAGTGAGCGATGCTTCGGTGATGGTGACGATCGACTCCAGCGAAGAGGTGATCTACGCGGAAAATTCGCAGGAGAACCGCCAGACCAACAATGAGTCCGACACCAAAGGCGGCACGCGCGGAGTGACTCAACTCGACAAGAGTGGGCAACTGGTGATGACCAAAGAGAGCGGTCAAGAACAGCCGGTGGTGGTCAAAACGATCAAGCCTCGCGTACGCGGTGTGGTGGTGGTCGCACGCGGTGCTGAACAGATCAAAACCGAAGCGTTGATCAAGGAAGCCGTCCAACGAGCGTTGGAGGTGCCTCCACATAGAATTTCTGTTTTGCCCAAGAAATAGCGCACTCCAAAATTCATAGGTGATCCTAAGGAGGAATTTTCAATGGCTAAGCGTCAAACGATCTGGTTGTCCACAATGATGGTGCTCTCCCTGATGCTGATCGGCTTCTACACGGTCAACAACAATGTAGAACCGGTCAACACCGACCCGGCGCCAAAGGCAGATCAGAAGGAGAAAGGGGAAGATAAACCCACCGTAGCGGAGGGTAGCGATTTCTTCATCAAACAGCACCTTGATGCGCAAGAGAAATTTTCTGCCCGTGTGGAGGAGCTGAACAAGCTGATTGCAAGCGGCAAAGATGCCACCGCCGTTGAGAAGGCTAAAAAAGACTTGGAGACGATGAATAACCTCGATGAAAAAATGGAGAGCGCGATCGACCTGATCACCGCGGAAGGCTACCCGGATGCATTTATCGAAGCGAAAGATAACAACAAATTCCACGTGACGGTGCAAGCGCAGGAGCTCGATAAAAACAAAGCGGTGAAGATCATGGGCATCGTGGCCAATGAGATGTCCGTATCCTCTAGCAAAATCTCTGTCGCAGCGCACAACTAATTTCAAACAGAGGCCAAGAAAATCCCCCTGACCGCCATGTGCGAGGGGGATTTTCGATTGATAACTTCCGAACTGACCAAAAAGTAGAAAGAAAAACTTGGGTTATGATATACTATTGAGGGTGTTGTGTCAGAAGGAATAACATAAATGCACGAGGAGTGTGACATACAACATGTTCAAACTCAATGAAATCCGCGAATTGGTGCGTCTGCTCGATGAGACGAGCATCGCCGAATTCAACTACGAAATAGAAGGTGCTAAACTTTCGATTAAGAAGACGACAGAAGGAGTACAAGTTCTTGCTCCGGTCGTACAAGCAGTACAAGCAGCTCCGGTTGCAGCTCCTGTAGCAGTAGCTCCGGTTCAAGAGGCAGCTCCGGCTCCGGCCGCTGCAGCAGCTCCTGCAGAAGCAGCAGCGCAAAAAGCGGTAGATCCTTCCCTACATAAGATCGTTTCTCCGATGGTCGGAACGTTCTATAGCTCGCCGGCTCCGGATGCAGACGCGTATGTAAAAGCGAATGCACGCGTCGAGGAAAAAACGATCGTCTGCATCGTCGAAGCGATGAAGCTGATGAACGAAATCGAAGCGGACGTCCGCGGCGAGATTGTCGAAGTTTTGGTTGAGAACGGTCAACTGGTTGAATACGGTCAACCGCTTTTCTTGGTAAAGGTTGACTAGAACGGAGGACAACTATGTTTCATAAAGTGCTGATTGCTAACCGTGGTGAAATTGCGGTGCGCGTGATTCGCGCCTGCAAAGAGCTGGGCATCCCGACCGTCGCGATCTATTCGGAGCCGGACCGGGAAGCTTTGCATGTGAAGATGGCGGATGAAGCATACTGCGTAGGACCGACCTTATCCAGAGACTCCTACCTGAACATCAAGAATATCCTGTCGCTTGCCACTTCGATCGGCGTTGATGCGATCCATCCGGGCTACGGCTTCTTAGCTGAGAACTCCGATTTTGCTGAGTTCTGTAAAGCATGCGGCATCACCTTCATCGGTCCGAGCGTGGAAGCGATCGAGAAGATGGGGGATAAGGCTGTCGCGAAAGACACGATGAAAAAAGCGGGCGTACCGATCGTACCGGGCACCGACGGCCTCGTGGAAGATCTCGATGAGGCGTTGAAGATCGCCGACGAGATCGGATACCCGATCATTATCAAAGCAACTGCAGGCGGTGGCGGGAAAGGTATCCGCATCGCGAATTCGAAGGATGAGTTGGCTCGCCTGATTCAGATGGCTCAGACCGAAGCGCAGACCGCTTTTGGCAACGCGGGCGTCTATTTGGAGAAATTCATCACCTCGATGCGCCATGTGGAGATTCAGGTGATGGGCGACTCGCATGGCAATGCGATCCACTTTGGTGAACGCGACTGCTCGATCCAACGCCGGATGCAGAAGCTGATCGAAGAAGCACCGTCTCCGGCATTGACGCCAGACAAGCGCAACGAGATGGGCATGGCGGCGGTCGCAGCAGCAAAAGCGGTCAATTACTGCGGTGCTGGCACGATCGAGTTCATCTATGATGAAGGCGGCAATTTCTATTTCATGGAGATGAACACGCGGATTCAGGTGGAGCATCCGGTGACCGAGATGATCACCGGCATCGACCTGATCAAAGAACAGATCCGTGTGGCAGCAGGTCTGCCGCTTTCGCTTACCCAGGAAGAAGTGGTGTTTGACGGATGGGCGATCGAATGCCGCATCAACGCCGAAGATCCCGACAAGAACTTCATGCCGAATCCGGGTAAGATCATCGACTACTTGCCGCCGGGCGGCTTTGGAGTGCGCGTGGACAGCGCAGCGTTCCCAGGTTACACGGTCACGCCGTTCTACGATTCGATGATCGCGAAACTGATTGTCTGGGCACCGAGCCGTGAAGAAGCGATTTTCCGCATGGAGCGCGCCTTGAGTGAATTTACAATCAGCGGTATCAAAACGACGATTCCTTTCCACCAAAAGGTGCTACGTCACGAGAAGTTTATCGAAGGCGATGTCACCACCAAGTTTCTTGAGATGTATCCTTTGTCATAATTGGACAGGAAGTTTATACTAATAGAAACAGGGACAAGATGAGGAAGGGAGCGAATCAGCCATGAATATGGAGTATGACAACACCGATGTGGGCAACATTCGCATTGCGAACGAAGTGATCGAGATCATCGCAGGTCTTGCCGCGACCGAAGTCCGAGGCGTAGCCGGGATGTCGGGCGGCGTGGTCGGCGGTATCGCTGAACTGCTAGGGCGCAAGAACCTTGCCAAAGGGGTCAAAGTTGAAGTCGGACAGAAACAATGTGCGGTTGATGTATCGATCGTAGCTGACTACGGTGTGCGCATTCCGGAAGTAGCAGGCGAGATTCAAGACAACATCAAGCGTGCGATCGAAAGCATGACCGGCCTTGAAGTTGTTGAAGTCAACGTTCACGTGCTTGGCGTTACCTTCAAGAACAAGGATGAAGATAACGGAAACAAGGACGAAGAAAGAGCGCTGCAACTTCCGCCGAGTCGGGTGCTGTAAAAATCAAACTGAGAACCCCCCTGAATGACAGGGGGGTTTTATGGCTAGGAGAGGAGGACAAGCTTTTGAAATTAATTCCACGTATGATCCTTTGGCTGTATGCGCTCGGGGTCGCGGCAGCCTGTGTTGTCGTCCTGTTGCAATACGCGGGCTTTGAATTGCTCGGCAGGCATTTTATGATCTACGAGGACGGCGCGGCCGCAGCGGTAATCTTCTTACTGCTCTCAATTTTCTTTTTGATTTACCGCTCGAAGCAGGGTGATCATGAGCCGCAGACGATCACGCATCAGTTGGACCATGGGGATCTCAAGATCTCTTATGACACCTTGGAGCAGTTATCGCTCAAGGCAGCATCACGCGTGCGTGGCATCTCGGATATTAAAGCCCGCGTGCACATGAATGAAGGCGGAACGATGCGCATCGCGATCAAGTTTTCGATCGAGGCGGGCCTGGAGATTACGAAGACGACCGCAGAGCTTCAAAGCTCGGTGAAAGACTTTGTTGAGCTGACAACCGGTATTCCGGTTGAACAGGTGACGGTCTATGTGTTGGAACTCGCGCAGCAGACACAGGCACAAGTCGTCAAGAAGCGGGTGGAATAATCCATGGACAAATGGTTGAAGCTGTACGATGCGCTCACCGGTAATTTGAAGTTGTTGGGCACTGCCATCGGCGTGTTGCTTGGACTGATTTTCCTGATCTTTGGACTGATCAAGACCATCTTCTTTGTACTTTTCGTGATCGGCGGCTTTTATGTCGGAAAGAAGCTTGAAGAACGCGAAGACTGGCGCGATGTGATCGAGAAGATCATGCCCGATAAATCCCGGGACTAACCACCAGAACTTGGTGGTTTCCTTTTTGTCCTTCGGGAATACTAGACGAAACAAGACGATACATAAGGGAGTGCGAGAGATGAGCCGTAGAACTTCTCGTGAGTTTGCATTACAAGGTTTATTCCAAATTGATGTCGCCAAAGCGGATGTTCGTGAAGCGATTGAGCATGTATTGGAGCAGGAAGGTGCGGAAATCGACCCCATGTTCGTGCGCGATCTGGTGAACGGAACCACGAAGCATGTGGAGAAAATTGACGCGGTGCTGAGCAAACATACGACTGGCTGGGATTTGAAACGGATGGCGAACGTTGATCGCAACCTCTTGCGCATGGCGCTTTACGAAATGCTGTTTCACGAAGAGACGCCGACTTCGGTTGTGCTCGACGAAGCAATCGACATGGCCAAGGCGTTCTCGACCCCTGACTCAGGCAAATTTGTAAACGGCGTGCTGGCTAAGATCGTTCCGGAAGTGGACGGGCTGCGCGGCGATTTTGTAAGGCAGGAGTAAATTGATGTACGTGCTTGGTATCGACACCAGCAATTATACAACCTCGATCTGCCTGATCGACGAAGCGGGGCAGATCGTTCAAGAAGAGCGGAAACTCTTAACGGTAGAACAAGGGGAGCGAGGGTTGCAGCAATCGGCAGCCCTCTTCCAGCATGTTCAGAATCTTCCCGTCTTGGTCGAAGCGCTCGGAGATTTGACCGGAAAGCTACGTGCAGTGATCGCCTCGACCCGCCCACGCCGTCTGCCAGGTTCCTACATGCCGGTCTTCACCGCAGGCAGTGGCTTGGGCCGGGCGTTGGCGGCCACGCACGGGGTGCCTTTTTTCGAAACGACCCATCAGGAAGGACATATCGCAGCGGGTGAAGGAAGTGCGGGCGAGGTACCGACCGACCATTTTCTCGCCGTCCACCTTTCCGGCGGCACGACCGATCTGTTGGTAGTCAACAGGCTGTCCGACGGCTATGACATTGTAGAGCTGGGTACCAGCATCGACTTGCACGCTGGACAATTTGTTGACCGCGTCGGCGTTGCGTTGGGACTTCCGTTCCCGGCAGGTCCGCATCTTGAAAAATTGGCTCAGGAAGCGTCCGATGTAGAGGTGACATTGCCTTCTCCTGTCGATGGCTACAACCTCTCTTTAGCCGGCCCGGAAAGCGCGGCCATGCGTCTGATCGCAGCGGGTGCCAACCCGGCCGATGTGGCGCGGGCGGTAGAGCGTTGCATCGCGAAAGGATTGGAGAAAGTGCTGCGCAAAGCGGTGCAGGAAAAAGGGGTGAAGTCGCTGTTGATCGTCGGCGGCGTCGCGGCCAACCTTTACATTCGCGAGCGTCTCGTCCGCCGTCTGGAGCATCGCGCAGTCGGCGCGAAACTGTACTTTGCTTTACCGCGCTATTCGACCGATAACGCCTTTGGTGTGGCTCGCCTCGGTTTATCTCTATTGGACTAGTTCTTGCTTGGTTATAACGTAAAATTATTGTATAATAGTCTTTGCTGTTATCGAAAAACTTGTCGAAAAAAATAGAGAATGATCATGGAGGAAAGATAGCATGACCGAACTGAAACATGACGAACAGTTGTATGATATTACGATCATAGGCGGCGGCCCTTGCGGTTTATTTACCTCGTTTTATGCAGGAATTCGTGATGCGAAGACCAAGATCATCGATTCGCTCCCGCAACTTGGCGGCCAATTGGCCGAGCTGTATCCAGAAAAATATATTTATGACGTAGCGGGCTTCCCGAAAGTTTTGGCGCGCGACCTCGTCAACAACTTGAAAGAGCAATCGGCCCAATACAATCCGACCGTCTGCTTGAATGAGCGAGTCATCGGTCTCAAGAAGTTGGAAGACGGCACGTTTGAATTGACGACCAATTCGACTGTGCATCTTTCGAAGACGGTCATTATCACCGCAGGCATTGGCGCCTTCACCCCGCGCTCTCTGCCGGCTGAGAACACCAAGGACTTCGAAGGCAAAGGCATCCACTATTTCATCGACAACTTGCAAAGCCACAAAGGCAAAAAAGCATTGGTTGTCGGCGGTGGCGATTCGGCGGTTGACTATGCGCTGATGCTCGAAGAAGTTTGTGAAAAAGTGACCTTGATTCACCGCCGCGACCAGTTCCGCGCACATGAAGAGTCGGTGAAGAAACTGTACGATTCTTCGATCGACGTCAAAGTCTTCAATGAACTGAAGTCTGTTCACGGTGATGGTGCGCTTGAGAAAGCGGTACTGATCAACAACAAGGACAAATCGACCGAAGAGATCGATGCGAACTTGATCATCGGTGCATTGGGCTTCTCCGCATCGCTCGGCCCGATTATGGAGTGGGGGCTGGAAATTGAAGACAGCATGATCGTGGTCAACACCAAGATGGAGACCAACATTCCAGGGGTCTACGCGGCAGGGGACATTGTCACCTACCCAGGCAAAGTGAAGCTGATCGCGACCGGTTTTGGTGAAGCTCCGACTGCGGTCAACAATGCGAAAATGTTCTTCGACCCGAATGCAAAATTGCACCCGGGCCACTCTTCCAACCGCAAGGAATAGTCTGATCGAGAAGGAAAGGTTCACGTCCGATGTGGCGTGAACTTTTTTATTTATCCTGCGCATATCCACGATCTCAATGAACGATTCGTTCCGCTCGTGATGGCGGACGAGAAATAGCCGCTCTTGGCACACTATGGTATGATAGGCTTGAGATTTTTGTTGATAAAGCGAGTTGAACCTGATGCTGCAAACGAGAGAACACGTTCCATCCGTTTCTGAACTGACGGCGAGAATCAAAGGGATGTTTGAAGCGGATGAAGGATTGCAAAACTGTTTAGTACGGGGTGAAATTTCTAACTTCACCCATCATAGCAAAGGTCATATGTATTTTACGCTCAAAGATTCGCAAAGCCGGATTAAGAGCGTGATGTTCGCAGGAAACAATCGCTCTTTAAAATTCATCCCCAAGGAAGGGATGAAGGTGATCGCACACGGCTATGTGTCGGTGTTCGACCGTGATGGGGCCTACCAACTCTATGTTGATGATCTTCAACCGGACGGACTCGGATCGCTTTTTTTGGCCTTTCAGCAGTTGAAGGAGCAGTTGGAGCGAGAAGGTCTCTTCGATCCGCTACGAAAGAAGCCGATTCCGAAATATCCGCGCGTGGTCGGGGTCATCACCTCCCCGACGGGGGCAGCGGTGCGCGACATCATCACCACGATTCGCCGCCGTTATCCGGTCGCACACATTTTATTGCATCCGGTCATCGTGCAGGGACCGAGCGCTGCCGCCTCGGTTGCTGAGGCGATCGTTTCGATGAACGAACTGGCAGAAGCGGACGTGCTGATCGTCGGACGGGGTGGCGGTTCATTAGAGGAACTGTGGGCGTTTAACGAAGAGCCGGTGGTGCGGGCAATCGATGCCTCGCTGATCCCAATCATTTCGGCGGTAGGACATGAGACAGATACGACGTTGGCCGACTTTGCGGCCGACATGCGCGCCGCAACCCCGACGGCTGCCGCTGAGATCGCCGTGCCCAATCTGTATGATCTCAAACAGCATGTGGAGCAGTTGACGGCACGGATGCATCGCGCGTTAGACGGACGGATGCGTGAGGCAAAACAGCGCCTGCGACGCATCGAATCATCGACCGTTTTCACCCGTCCGACTCATCAGTTGCAGCAATGGCAGCAGGTGGTTGACAACGCGGAGGACCGCTTGCAACTCGCCCTGACCAAGTTGGCCAACTCGGGCGCCCGTCAATTGTCGCACTTAGAAGGTCGATTGTTGCAAACAAGTCCGATCGAGCGGGCGAAGCGGATGGAGCAGACGTTGCTGTACACGGTGGAGCTCTTGCAGCGCGCGACAGCAGACCGGGTTGGCAAGGAGCAGGTTAAATTTGAGCGCCTGCTCGACAAATTGGACGTGCTAAGTCCGCTGTCGGTGATGAAGCGCGGCTATTCCCTGACCTACACCGGGGACAAAAAGCGGCTGATCAACAGCATCGACAACGTGCAGTTGGGTGACAAGGTGCAGGTGCGCGTTCAAGACGGCTGGATCGATTGCACGGTTTGGGGATTGGAGGAGGAGTAAGCGAATGGAGAAGCAGGAGCAAGAGCAAACATTTGAACAGGCGTTGGAGCGGCTGGAAGCGATCGTGCGCGCGATGGAAGCGGGCGATCTGCCGTTGGAAAAAGCGATCGCTGAGTTTCAGGAAGGCATGCAATTGGCTCGGGTCTGTCGTGAAAAGCTTGACCAAGCGGAGCAGAAGATCGAAATGCTGGTTGCAGATGCAGGTGGGCTGACCAAAAAATCTTTTCAAACAGAGGAATGAGTAAAAGAAGATGAGCGAAAAAGCGGATCTCAAACACTATCTTCGCACGTTGAGCGCGCAGATCGAGCAGGCGATGGACGCTTTGGTGCCTGCCGCGACACAATATCCAGAAAGTCTCTATGACTCGATGCGCTATTCGCTGTTTGCCGGGGGAAAAAGGCTGCGTCCGGTGCTGACCTTGGCGACGGTGGAGGCGCTCGGTGGCGATATGGCGGCAGCAATGCCTGTGGCTGCGACACTTGAGATGATCCATACCTACTCGCTGGTGCACGATGATCTGCCTGCGATGGACGATGACGATTTCCGCCGCGGCAAGCCGACCAATCACAAGATCTATGGTGAAGCGACGGCGATTTTGGCAGGCGATGCGCTGTTGACACAGGCGTTTCAGGTGCTTGGCACGATGGAGGCGAAGGGCCGAGAAGCGGTGCTGTTGCGCATCGTAGGCGAACTGGCGACGGCAGCTGGATCGATTGGCATGGTGGCAGGTCAGATGGCCGATATGGAAAATGAAGGGTCGAAAGCGAGCGAGGAACGTTTGGCTTTTATCCACGCCCACAAGACGGGAGCACTTTTGACCGCATCGGTGCGCATCGGTGCGTTGTTTGCCGACGCAGACGAACAGCAGGTGCAAGCGCTGACCTCCTATGCGCAAAAGATCGGACTCGCCTTTCAGATTGTCGATGACATTCTCGATGTGGAAGGCGTTGCGGAAAAGTTGGGCAAGGCGGTCGGCGCCGATGCGGCGCAAGGCAAGTCTACCTACCCGCTGCTCTACGGGTTGGAGGAATCCCGTGAGATGGTGCGCCGCTTGACGACAGAAGCGCACCAGGCGCTGTCAGGCGTTGCGCTTCGCACCAACCGTTTGCAAGAGATCGCAGATTGGCTGATCAACCGCGACGTGTAGGCAGAATAAGGCACAAGGGTCGATGCCCCAGTGCCTTTTTTCTTTTTTTCATAGTGAGGACACAAAAGACACACACTACGCTTACAAGGATTTTCCAAGGGAGGAGTATCAATGGAAGCGTATCGCATCCTGTGGGTTCCGATCCTGATCGTGATCGCTGGACTCTTTCTGATGCGCCTAATCGGTAGGCGAGCGGAGCTACGACAGCGTACTGAAACCAAAAAGCAGGGCGAACGTACACCTAACAAGGTGCAAAAAGAGCCGGTGCCGGTGCTGATCGACGGAACTTGGATCGAAGACAATCTGAATACCCTCGGATGCAACAAAAATGATGTGATCATGCAACTGCAAGGGCAAGGAGTGCTTGCCGCCAAGATCCGTGAACTCTCGTTGGTCACCTTGGATGGGCAGGGTCACATCTGGTACGACCGAGATGCGGTCCAGCCTGTCGAGAAAAATAGTACAGGTAAGTAGTGGGCAGGTGTGATATAATATTGTCGTTTTAACTCAAAAGACGCGCCTATACAAACTCTAAGAAAAGAAGCGAGGCGGTAACTGCATGTTGCTCGACAAAGTAAACTGCCCCTCTGATATAAAGAATTTATCGGTGGAACAACTGGGCAGGTTGGCCGAAGAGATTCGCCACTTCCTGATTGAGAACCTAGCCACCACAGGCGGTCATTTCGGCTCCAATCTTGGAGTGGTCGAATTGACGCTGGCTCTTCATCAAGTGTATAACTCGCCAGTAGATAAGATCATCTGGGACGTCGGTCATCAGGCGTATGTGCATAAAATTTTGACGGGACGCAAGCATTTGTTCCCCACCTTGCGCAAGTTCAAAGGCATGTCCGGTTTTCCTAAGCGTGGCGAGTCGGAACACGACATGTTCGACGTCGGTCATTCCAGCACGTCGATCTCGGCGGCGCTCGGTTATGCGATCGGTCGCGATCTGAAAAAGGAAAATAGTAAGGTGGTCGCGGTGATCGGTGATGGCGCGATGACTGGCGGGATGGCATTTGAAGCGCTCAATCATGCCGGTCATGTCAAATCGGACATGGTCGTCGTGCTCAATGACAATGAGATGTCGATCGCGACCAACGTCGGTGCGATCACGAACTATTTGACCAAACTGCGCGTCGATCCGCATTATTCTTCGTTTAAGAAAGACTTGGCTAGCATCCTGCACAAGATTGGAAATGTTGGCGACAAGACGGAGAAATACCTCAAACGACTGAGGGATTCCTTCAAAACGTTGCTCGTGCCAGGTATGCTGTTTGAAGAGTTCGGCTTTACGTACATGGGGCCGATCGACGGACATGACCTCACGACGCTGAAAAAATATTTGGAGCAGGCTAGGAACACCAAAGGCCCGGTGTTACTTCACGTCGTCACCCAAAAAGGGAAAGGCTACGCGGTTGCGGCCGATGCGCCCGACAAGATGCACTCGGTCTCTGTCGGATTCAATGCGAAACCTGGTGCTGCACCGAAAGTGGTCAAAGCGGCCGCGCCTACCTATACCAAGGTGTTCGGTGACACTTTGATCAAACTGGCCCAACAAAACGAAAACATCGTGGCGATCACACCTGCGATGCCGATCGGCTCCGGGCTGGTCAAGTTTGCAGATGAGTTTCCGAATCGCTTCTTCGATGTGGGCATCGCTGAACAGCATGCCGGAACGTTTGCGGCCGGTCTTGCTTGTACGGGCAAAAAGCCAGTGCTCGCGATCTACTCGACCTTCCTGCAACGTGCATATGACCAAGTGATTCACGACATCTGCATTCAAAATCTGCCGGTTGTGATCGCCATCGACCGCGCAGGTCTGGTCGGTGAAGATGGTGAAACGCATCAAGGTGCGTTCGACCTCTCCTTCCTGCGCTGCATTCCGAACATCAAGATCATGATGCCAAAGGATGAAAATGAATTGCAGCACATGCTTTACACCGCATCGGAGTATCAAGAAGGTCCGATCGCCGTCCGCTATCCGCGCGGCAATGGGTACGGTGTGAAGATGGACGAATCGTTCAAGCTGTTGCCGTTTGGCAAATCGGAAACGGTTCGCGACGGTAAAGATGTTGCGGTGCTCGCCTTGGGCCCGATGGTGCACGTAGCCGAACATGCCGCAGAACTGCTCGCTCAAGACGGAGTGGATGCGCGCATCGTCAACATGCGCTTTGCGAAGCCGCTCGATGAAGAACTGCTGCTCGAACTGGCCGAAAGCGGCATGCTGATCATCACGCTCGAGGAAGCGGCGATCGCTGGCGGATTGGGATCTGCGATCCTCGAGTTTTATGCGAAGCAGCGCATCACAGGTGTTGAACTCTTTCCGATGGGCCTGCCCGATCAATTTATCGAACACGGTGCGCCTCAGGTCTTGTTGGACTCGGTTGGCTTGAACGCACAGTCGGTGGCCGACTCTGTAAAAACGATGGTGCCTTTGAAACAAAAGCGTGCCTGATCAACCTGAAACAGGTCATTCTTGCGGGAGGGACGCATGTCCCTCCCGTTTTTAGTGAACTGTACTAGTAAAGCATTCTACAGAATAATGAGGGAAGATCATGACCATACCAAAGCCAGGTGCAAAAGAGCGCCTTGATGTGTTGCTGGTGGATAAAGGACATTTTGAATCACGAGAAAAAGCGAAAGCAGCGATTATGGCGGGGCTGGTGATCGTTGACAACGAGCGGGTGGACAAAGCCGGTACGAAAGTGAAAATGGAAGCTGTGATCACCGTGAAAGGCGATTTGCACCCGTATGTGTCGCGGGGCGGTCTGAAGCTGGAAAAAGCGATCAAGGAGTTTGGCGTGTCCTTGCACGAACGCGTTGTCGTGGATATCGGAGCTTCGACCGGAGGTTTTACCGACTGTGCGTTGCAAAATGGGGCCAAGCAAGTCTATTCGATCGACGTAGGCTACGGGCAGCTCGCTTGGACACTGCGCAACGACCCGCGCGTCGTCGTGATGGAGCGCACCAACTTTCGCCATCTGAAGCCAGAAGATCTCAAAGGCGAAACCCCGCAAATTGCGGTGATGGACGTATCCTTCATTTCGATTCGCCTGCTTTTGCCCGTGATTCATGCCATCTTGACTGACGATGGGCAGTTGCTTACCTTGATCAAGCCACAATTCGAAGCAGGGCGTGAAAATGTCGGCAAAAACGGCATTGTTCGCGACCCAGAAGTGCACCGTGCCGTGTTACAGCGTGTGCTCGGACTCGCAGTTGCCCAAGGGTGGCAGGTGCAAAAGGTGACGTTTTCGCCGATCACAGGCGGTGACGGCAATATCGAATTTTTAGCGCATTTGACCAAACAAGGCGAAGGTCTGCAAGCAGAAGACTTGCAGGCGGCAATCGACGCGATCATTGCAGATTCGCACAAGACGTTGGAAAAATAAAAGGATTTTAATCCTCTTTCTCGAATTGATTTTATTACTGCTAGTTGGACATCAGTTTGTACATAAACGCTTGATTGCGTCCGCATAAAGAGGAATTGTTAAGGCTTGTGGAGAAGGAGGAGCCAGAGATGAAGGTGATAGGGCTTTTGGTCAATCACACCAAGCCGATGGCGAAGGAAGTGGCTCACCGACTGATAGAGATCATCGAAAAGAATGGCGCTGCTGTGCGGGTGGATGAGACGACAGCTGCGACGATCGGCCGCGAAGACATTCAATTGCCGCAGAGCGAGTTTGCTGACCATGTCGAACTTTTGTTTGTGCTGGGCGGTGATGGCACGATCCTCGGCTTCGCACGCAAGTTTGCGAAAACCGGACTACCTTTGCTCGGTATCAACATCGGTCATCTCGGCTTTCTTTCGGAAGCGGAACCGCAGGATCTCGAAGAGTCGGTCAAGCGCGTCTTAGACGGCAATTATTGCTTGGAAAACCGCCTGATGCTCGAAGCGCAGGTGGAACGCAACGGTCAGGTGATCTATAAAGACCTGATCGCCTTAAACGACATCGGCATCTGCAAAGACCGCTTCGGCACGATGGTCACTGGACGTTTGTATGTGGATGACATGTATGTGGACCAGTACACAGGTGATGGGCTGCTCGTCTCCACGCCGACCGGTTCGACAGCCTATTCGCTTTCCTGTGGTGGACCGATCGTCGCCCCGCACATCGACGTGATGCTGATCACACCGATCTGTCCGCATACGTTGCACTCGCGTCCGTTGGTGATCGCGGCCAATCAGGAAGTGCGGGTCGAAGTGACCGGGACGCAAGAAGAGATGGTGTTGCTCGTTGATGGGCAGGACTTCCGCACCTTGGAAAACCATGATATCGTCCGCGTAAGACAAGCTACTTATAAGACAAAGTTGATTAAATGGCGTGATCGCGAGTTCTATGAGGTGCTACGCCGCAAACTGCACTGCGCGCCGTAAAAGTGAAGGAGATTGATCGAAACATGAAGGGCCAACGCTTGCTGAAAATTCGAGAGATCATCTCGACGCAAGACATCGAAACTCAAGAAGAATTGGTAGACAAACTGCGTGCTGCCGGGTTTCAAGTGACGCAAGCGACCGTATCGCGTGACATCAAAGAACTGCACCTCGTGAAAACGCCAACCCAAAGCGGTGCCTATAAATATTCACTTCCTGCCGAACCTAGCTACAACCCAGAGCAAAAACTACGCCGGATGTTGCTCGATTCGTTCGTTTCGATCGACCGAGCGGAAAATCTGGTCGTCATGAAAACACTGCCTGGCAACGCACATGCTGTCGGGGCGATTGTTGATGCACTGGACTGGTCGGAAGTGCTCGGCACCATCTGCGGGGATGACACGATCCTAATCATCGTCCGAACCAAAGAGGTGGCACCCGAAGTTGTGGGCCGCTTTCTCTCCTACGTCTAGGGGGTCTGTCCATGCTTCAAGAACTGACTGTTAAGAATTTTGCTTTGATCGAGGAAGTGCGCCTGTCTTTTCAGACGGGCCTTTGCATCATGACCGGGGAAACCGGGGCTGGGAAGTCGATTCTCCTCGATGCTGTGAGTCTCATCTTAGGCGGTCGTGCCTCGTCCGAATTTGTTCGGCAAGGCAAAGACAAAGCTACGATCGAGGCTCTTTTTGCCGTTGATCCGTCTGCAGAATTTCAGGAGTTGTTCGACGAGTACGGCCTCGAGGTGGAGGATGGCAGTATTCTGATCGTACGCGAGATCTCTGCCGCTGGAAAAAATGTTTGCAGAATAAACGGAAGAATGGTCACCGTGCAGATGCTCAAGAATTTTGGGCAATACTTAATCAACATGCATGGACAACATGAGCATCAGACTCTACACGATGTGCGCGAACAGCTCGCCTTGATCGACGAATATGGCGGGGAGGAACTGCTGAGGTTGCGTGCAGAGGTGGAAACGGCCTATTTTGACTACCGTGATGCGAGAAATCGTCTGCGAGAAGCAAGGCTTGGCGAGCAAGAACGCATTCAGCGCCTCGACATCCTGCGCTTTCAACTGCAGGAGATCACCGAAGTTGGAATGCGCGAAGGAGAGGACGAACGGCTCGAAGAGGAGCATAAGAAAATGTCCTTCTCCGAAAAGCTGTTCGACGCGGCCAATTCATCGTATGAACTGCTTTATAACGGTGGTGGCCGCAACAGTACGTCCACGTTGGACGGCGTGAATCGAGTGATCCGCGAACTGGAGAGCGCGGTTCGGTATGATGAGAGCTTGTTTCCGGTGCTCGATCTGGTCAAATCATCGCTCTACCAATTAGAAGAGGCGGCACATTCGCTGCGCGATTACCGGGATGGGATCGAATTCAACCCGGCGCGCCTGTCGAAGATCGAGGAGCGTCTCAACTTGATCAACCGTCTGAAGAAAAAATATGGCGATACGGTGATGGAGATCTTGGATTTTGCTGCGCGGATCGAACGAGAACTGCATGCGCTTGAGCACCATGAGGAAAGTTTGGAAAATTTGACCCAGAACGTGGAACGCACAGGTCAGGTGCTGGGGAAACGCGCCGTCGCGCTGTCAAAGGCGCGCCGCCAAACATCAGAACAGTTGTCGGAGGCCGTCATGGATGAACTGACCGAACTGATGATGCCCAAGACACAATTTGCGATCACGTTCACGCAGATTCAAGAGGTCGATGGGTTGCAGATCGGCACTCGAAAAGTGCATGTCAGCGAGTTGGGTATCGACCGAGTCGAATTTTTGTTCTCCCCTAACGTGGGGGAACCGCTGCGCCCGTTTGCCAAAATCGCGTCAGGTGGCGAATTGTCTCGGACGATGCTGGCGATCAAAAAGATCTTGGCCGATGTGGACGATGTCGGCACGTTGATCTTCGACGAAGTGGACACGGGCATCTCTGGGCGAGCGGCCCAAGCGGTGGCTGAGAAACTGGGCTTGATCGGTCTGAAACGCCAGGTGATCTGTGTTACACATCTGCCGCAGGTCGCATCGATGGCAGACGCGCACTATCTGATTCAAAAGCGTCAGGATGAGTCGCGAACGCGAACGGAAGTGACCCAGCTAAACGAGTCAGAGCGAGTCGAAGAGATCGCGAGGATGCTCTCTGGCGCGGAGATGACCGAGACGACCCTAAAACATGCTGCCGAAATGCTGGAGCGCGCCTCTTTGATCAAAGTGTAAGCGGGGAGGTGCGGGCATGCGGTGTGCCAATTGCACCTACTCATGGCAGATGTTACGCAGGATAGGCGAGTGCTGAGGGAGGTATTCTAAAGCTATCACTCCAAGACGACACTGTCGATTCGGCAGCGGAATACGGAGGTGCAGACAGGGAAGGAAGGGGAGCGTGAGATGGTTTGACAAAACACACTCGCAGAAAACTCTTAGGACTTTTCGTCGCAACAATGTTTGTCGCTTTGTGTTGGTTCACACCTATTCATCAGCTCGCAAGCATTCCCCAGGAACTACGGATTTTGCAAGGCACCAGTACGGCTCTCGATGTCGGGTTGCGCTCGTTTGCCACGGTGACCACGTCCGAGCCGGATGTCGTCTCAGTTGCCGGGTCTCCGGAGGTAGAATCAACCTCCCGCCACAAACAATCCCTCAAACTCGATTCAGGCAAAACCGGATCGGCCAATTTACAAGTCAAACTTTTCGGAATGATCCCGGTCAAATCGGTGCATGTCAGTGTCGTTCCCGACTTGAAAGTCATTCCGGGCGGTCAGTCGATCGGCGTCAAACTCAAATCCTCCGGAATTATGGTCGTCGGATACAATCTTGTGAAATCGGGCAGCGAGTCTGTTTCGCCCGCTGAGCAAGCGCAGATCAAGGTCGGTGACATCATCACCGCCATCGACGGGCACAAGGTCAAATCGGTCGAAGAGGCGGCCGATTGGATCAACAAGGCGGGGAAAATGGAGCGTTCGCTGGAGTTTACCGTCAAGCGCGCTAAAGAGATGTTGAAGGTTAAGGTCAAGCCGATCTATGACAAAGACGGCGAAACCTATCGGATCGGGCTCTACATTCGTGACTCGGCAGCAGGAGTTGGCACCTTGACGTTCTATCAGCCAGATTATAAAGTTTTTGGCGCGCTGGGCCATGTGATCACCGATGTGGACACGGGTCAGCCGATTGGCGTCGGTGAAGGACAAGTGGTGCATTCGCGAGTGACCTCGATCGATAAAGGGGAGAGCGGCACACCTGGCGAAAAAAGGGGGATCTTCATCGACGAAGATCGCGTGCTCGGCTCGATCACCCGCAACAGCGACTTTGGGATCTTCGGCAAGATGGAGTCCTTGCCGGATAACGCCAAAGTCAACAAAGCCTTGCCGATCGCACTTGCCGAGCAGGTGCATGAAGGGAAAGCGTCGATTCTCACCGTCGTAGATGGGCAGAAGGTCGAGGAGTTTGACATTCAGATCGTCAACGTCATGCGACAAAAGTATCCGGCGACCAAAAGCATGGTGATCAAAGTCACCGACCCGCGCCTGCTTTCGAAGACGGGCGGGATCATCCAAGGGATGAGCGGCAGTCCGATCTTGCAGGAAGGCAAAGTTGTCGGTGCGGTCACCCACGTCTTTGTCAACGATCCAACGCAAGGATACGGTGTGTTCATCGAATGGATGCTCAACGAAGCGGGTGTGAAAACCAAAACGGCTGCCGCTTCCTAATCGGAATCAAAAAACGCCCAGCTCATGGGCGTTTTTGCCTATGTACGGGCGACGCAGGCAGTTATGGAGTAGGAACAAGAGTTTGACGCACGACGTCACCGTTTTGATTTTGAAACGAGAACTCAATTTTGCCCGAGACATTGGGTGCGACCCATTCGATGTACAGCTGGTACGACTGGTCAAATTCATAGCGCCAAACTTGGTTCGTGTTGGGCTTGGGTTCAGTCTCCGTATGCTCCGTTCCAAATAATGCTTCGACTTCCTGCTCAGTCATCCCAAGCTTCGCGTTACTTTGAATTTTTTGAATCGGCATCCTCGAGAGCAACGGTTTCGGCAAGGACGTATCGATATTGGACCCATCCGTTTGCAACGGTTGGTAGACGGCGATCGTCGTATTGTTTTGCTGCTGATAGATCCACGAGCCGATGAGGATCAGAACGATGGAGACCACCAGCAAGGTGATTCGAGTTTTTGTCAACACGTGACGTTTCACCTTCCTTCGTTCTCCATTGTCACATATTTCGCATAGGACTAATGTACTATTTTACTAACGGATATTTGATATTTTTCGACAAAGTTAAGTATCGTAGCCAATTTTTTGATCGAAATAGGTTAAAATAAAGAATGAATTGCGCGTATTTTGTTGAAACAAGTCTAAATGTTTGGAAGACTGCAATGGAGGAATCAATACTGCCTTGTCGAAATATCTTTTCAGTCAGGTGAGCGTACACAAGGGGGTTCTTACTCAGTGAAGAATATCAAAGTTCTGATCGCAGATGATAACCGCGAATTTGCGGAGCTTCTCAAGGAGTTTGTCACCGAGCAAAGCGATATGGAAGTCATCGGCGTTGCGTACAACGGCAGCGAGGTGTTGGAACTGCTGGACAGCCACCAGCCGGACGTAATCATCCTCGACATCATCATGCCCGTTCTGGACGGCATTGGGGTTCTCGAGAAGATTCAAGGGATGCAACTAGCGTATGACCCGAAAGTCATTATGTTAACGGCTTTCGGTCAAGAAAATATCACCAAGCGCGCTGTGGAATTTGGCGCAGCGTACTATATTTTAAAGCCGTTTGACATGGATGTGTTGGCCAACCGCATTCGCCAAGTGGTGCGCGTTCCAGGGACTGCTCCGAAACAGCAGATGACCCGCGGCAAGAACGTGGATGCCTCGATTACTAACATCATCCACGAAATCGGTGTCCCCGCGCATATCAAAGGGTATCATTACCTGCGGGAAGCGATCGGCATGGTCTACAAAGATGTGGAGATCCTCGGTTCGATCACCAAGGTGCTCTATCCGAAGATCGCAGAAAAGTACAATACAACTCCATCCCGTGTCGAGCGTGCGATCCGCCATGCGATCGAAGTCGCCTGGGGCAGAGGCAACGTAGACTCGATCCGCAACCTGTTCGGCAACACCGTCAACGTGGGCAAGGCGAAACCGACCAACTCGGAGTTCATCGCGATGGTCGCGGATAAGTTGAGGATTGAGGCGAAGATTTCGTAGGGCAGTTGAGCATTGACAGGACTAGGGAAGCAGGGCAACTCGCAATCATCTATCTTCATTGTGAAGAGCCAACAAACTTGTTTTGAGACCAATAAACTTCTTCCATCTCACCCGATAAATCGAAATGATTTATTGGGTGTTTGCGTTTGTATCAAGAGATAGAGGAAACGATGATAAAAGTAACAGAACCGGAATTTAACATGCGAAATTTTCTGTAACATTGCCAGAACAAAATTTTTTCCCGAAAGATAATGTAAATCTTACGAACAGGCATCGCGGTTATTCTTTGCCTACCTGTCGAAAGATCTTTCCGACAGTGATCGGATTAGGGGTCAAAAGTAGCAAAAACACATCGAATGGGGGTGGTGATATATTTTCTCCGATTCCGATTTTTCGGGGGAATTATGTATTTTGCAGGTAAAAAAAAGCGGATCTTAGACGAGGGGGAGTTTTAATGAAAAGAGCATGGGTGTACGGTTTAGTAGTCATTATGGTTGGAGTGTTAGTAGTTGGCAGTTTTACAACCACGAATCATGCTGAATTTAAACCACCGATTCCATCAGGCATTGTGATGTACAACTGATCATATGTCCCCTCGATCTAGGTACTCGAGGGGCTTTTTAATGTCAATGGTCAACGAATTCGTCAAATTCGCATGGAAAAGTATCATTCAAATCGAGTATGCCTCGGAATCTGAATATCAAGTTTAAGAAGTCAAGTTTGAAGTATCCGAGCGCGTCCCTCATATAATGCGCTTGTTGCTATGACCGCTCGGCTAGACATGATTCAGAGGTGTGGTTCGCAACTGAAAAGTGCAGAGTATCGCGGCCATTTTGTGCATAGCACCGCCGACATCGAAATTCATGATTTTATGCTCGACAGAGCATGACACAAGCGATAACTCTCGCCTGTAAAGCTCAGGATGTGCGCGTGGTGAACCAAACGATCCACCAGCGCTTTCGTTAATCTAGTATCACCAAACACACTGTTCCATTGTCCAAACTCAAGATTGGAGGTCACTATGAGACTTCGCTGCTCGTAGCATTCCGAGATGACGTGAAACAGAAGTTCGGCGCCCGTTTGGTGAAACGGCACGAAGCCCACCTCATCCAATATCAACAGGTCGCACTTCATCAGTTCTTTTTGAAATCTCGTCAGCGTCCCGCTCGCATGTCTTTCCTGCAACTTGGCGACAAGCTCCGAGACGCGATAAAACCTCACATCAAGCCCCTGCCGACAGGCTTCCACCCCTAAAGCAATTGCCAGATGGGTTTTCCCAGTTCCCACCTTTCCCAACATCAAGATGTTCTCTTTATGTTTCAGGAAGATAAGCTCTCGTAGAGACTGTTCCGTGCAATGATTCGGAAACATGATCGCCTCAAAGTTGTATCCTTCGAACGTTTTCAATTGAGGAAATCCGGCGCGCTTCATCAATCTCTTCATTGGATCTCTGACTGCAGGATTGCCAGCAAGAAGTCAGTACGACTCTCGAACGGAAGCGATTCGTAATGGTTCATTACATGTGCCAGATGGAGCGTTTTGCACGCCTGCGCTAACATTTTTCGATTCATAATGTCACCCCAACAGATCGTTGTAATTGGCCAAGTCACCTGGATGATAGCCTTGAATCTTCGATGGGGTGTGTACCTCTTGGAACGGTTCAGGATGAAACTCGGGATACCGTTGTTTGTACAAAGCGTGCTCCAACGCTGTTTCGACGCGAGAATCCCAAGGCATGAGTTCGTGCAGACCTTTAGCGATCTCCCCCATCGTGTAGTTCTCCAACAAACGCCTCACAAGGGACAGGCGTGCCTTGCACATCTCCGACTCAACTTCCCTCAGGAAGTGTTTCAGTGTTTCTGGCATCATCGACACAAAAGTCGAATATCTGACGGAGCGAGGGCGTCGCTTGAGTCCATCTAACACAGCTCTCCACTCGATATCCATCGTCTTGTCCGTATAAGGCCGAGGGAACTCGAAGATATTGCTGTACGACTCGTCCAATACCTCGATCAGATCCCACTTAATCTTGAGCAACACGCGCTGCTCTGCCTTGCATTGCGGGAGTGGATACTTGATGTTCTCGAACGACAGTTCACGATATTAGTTCAATCGTCCTGTGTCCAAACGAAATACCTCTAGCGGTTCAAGCGGCAGGGAATAAAGCATTTGCTGCTCCTGTCGCCATAGATCGTCCACTTTCTCCTTCTTCGAATAGTGAATGCGCTGACGATCCTCCAGTGCTTCCCTTTCAAGGTGTACTGCGAGTTCATCGAGCGATTGAATGACCGGGATCGGGACACACCAGTTCCGCCTTCCATAACCAACCTTGTTCTCTACATTGCCTTTCTCGTTGCCACTCGCCACATTACAAAAGATAGGCTCGAAGCGATAATGAGCACAGAACCTTGTGAATGCATCAGTTTGCTTTCGTTCTCCGTTTTTCTCGATAGATGCAACCGCAGCCGAGAGGTTATCGAACCAGATGCGTCGCGGTACTCCGCCCATTTGTCCGAATAGCCGCTTTAAGGCTTCGAGAAAGCACTCGCCATTCTCAGATGGAACGGGGAAAACGAAGGCCGCGTTGCTAAATGGGAAGGACGCGGTAAGAATCTTACGCTCCACGAGCCTCCCGTTCTGCGCAACCTGTACGGTTCCAAAGTCTACCTGGGCTTCGCCACCTGGATGCTCCAGCCGTTCGTAGCTCTTCGCTCGGTCATGGGCGTAAGCCGCCCGCCATTTAGCCACGTACTCCTGAACCGTTCGTTCGCCGCCAGTAAATTCATGCTCCGCCTTGAGACGGTGGAAGATCCGCCGAGCGGTGTGGCGCTGTTTGCGGGGAAGAGCCTCGTCCTCCAATAGCCACGTATCTATGATTTCGAGAAACGGACCGAGAACTGGGTAACGACCGAATCGTTTTCCCACCGTCTCGTTCCAATCGTCTTTGTCCGCATATTTTTTTGCAGTTCGCCAATTCAAGTTCATTCGTTCTGCAATTTCGGTTATCGAACACCCTTCGTGTTCGCGCAAAAATTTGATATACTGTTGTTCAGGCACTTTCAACATCCTCTCGATCCCCCCTTGGTCGTCGCAAACCGTAGGGTAAGTTAGTAGATCGATGTTGGCAAGTGCTTTTTTTATGCCAAAATGTCGCGGGCAAAGTCTGCACTTTTACGCCGCGACATTCTGCATTTTCATTATGCTGTTACTACTGCCCTATAATGTCCGTAAACTGACAGGTTTTGCTGTCCAAGAGTTGACGGAAATGATGACCGCGTTAGCGGTGCCACCCCTGAAAGGAAAAGCGGGAGAATTAAGTCAATTCTCCCTCGATCACCCGTTTTATCATGTGGTCGTCAATGATCCGGTGCTTGTTCGCTGCACCGTAGATAAGACTATGTGTCGCCGCTTTGTTCACCAAGCGAACTGTACCGCTCGAATAACGGTAAATCTCATCGATCGCACCGTCCGTAAAAAGATCCCGGCTAACGCCGGCATATTCCAAATGACGTGAGATATATGCTCCCACTTGTGAGCGGTCGTAGTGAACAAGTTTGCATTGCAGATCAATTCTTTGGCGAATAGCCGTGAACGTCTGCAGTTGCAGACGTTCCCACAACTCATTTTGCCCGACCAGGATCAAGGCCATAGGACTCTGAGCGTCCATTCTGAAGTTGAGCAAAAATCGCACTTCTTCGAACATCTCCTTGTCCAACAAATGCGCCTCGTCAACCACCACTACAGGCTGTAAGCGATGAACTCCTCGCATCAATTCAATTTCCCGATGCAATTGTCGCTTACTGTCTCCTCGATAAAACTTCGCTTCACACCCCAATTGTTCGAGCAATCCTTTGTAAAAATGGCGTGGCGTTAGCTTCGAATCAGATAAATAGAGCAATTTGAATCTCGATGAGTCAAGTACATCTGCAAACCGGCGGATCGTCGTTGTTTTACCCGTTCCGCAGTCACCTGTCACAACTGAAAACCATTGCCTTTCGGCGGTATATGCCAACCTCTCCAGCGTTTCTTCCAAAACATCTGAAGCATACAACTCATGAGTCGGCATGTCGCGTGAAAAAGGTGTTCTCGTCATTTCGTAAAACGCTTCAAACATCCGGCTGTGCCTCCTCCCGCATCTTACGGAACGAGACAGCGCGTGTCTGACGTTCTTTTCGAACTTGATTCTTCTTCTCTGCAGCGACCAATAACCGCGAACCATTTGCTGAAACTGTTTCAATTGTCGATGGCAACGAGGG
The DNA here is from genome assembly GCF_002243515.1 of Tumebacillus algifaecis. Classification (NCBI taxonomy): domain Bacteria; kingdom Bacillati; phylum Bacillota; class Bacilli; order Caryophanales; family Alicyclobacillaceae; genus Tumebacillus; species Tumebacillus algifaecis. The sequence goes on along the minus strand of NZ_CP022657.1, from coordinate 3,222,691 downwards.
GCGTTGTCCTGCCCATTCACCGATGGTCAGCTCTTTCGCCTGCCACGGCGTGTGATTGCCATATTCAATGGTAATTGTTGAGATGTCACGCGGGTCGTAGACGACTTCCACTCTATGCCCGATGAACGGGAGCCCAACCTCGTATTTTTTACCCATAAAGCTGATACAACCAGCCTTGTCCACTTTTCGGGATTCGCTGTGTAGGAACGCATCCGCGATAATTGATTCTTCGACGAGTCGGAGCGGTGTCGAGTCGCTACGGAACGCTACCTGAGGGCTTGAACTGTCATCAAGTGCGGAGTGGGGCTTGGTCTGGTAACATTCGGTGAGCCAAACTTGAAACAATTCATTGAGTTGGTCGAGTGTTTGCGGCTTTTCCAACATCACTTACGCAAGGAAACTGTCTATGACTCGGTTGAAACGCTCGATCTTCCCCTTGGATTCGGCTGCATATGGTCTCGTAAAGCGAAGGCGAATACCTAGTTTGGCGCATGTGCGAGTCATGCTTTTGGTTCGAAATTGCTTGCCGTTATCAAAGTAGACAGATTCAGGAACGCCACTTGTTTGGATTGCGTAACGGAAACAGTCTTCCACAATCGTTTGATCGAGTGTCGGATAGAATGCGGCATGTAACACATAACGTGTCGCATCGTCGATGAATGCAACGAGGTACACCTGCTTGTTAGCTCCGCCTTCACCAATCGGTAGATAGGGCCCGAACTTGATATCGCTTTGCCACAAGCGGTTGCGCTGTTTGTGTTGAAAGCGTCTGGCCGCAAGGCCGGCGGTTGAGTAAAGTCGCATATGGCGAGTGCTGTAGCCGCGCTCCATCAATTTCTCTTGCAACGTGCTACGCTTAATCTCACCGGGCTTGGCCAAACCTTCCCATTCGAGTATCTGAATGATTTGTGCGACACTGCGACTTGGTACTTCTCGACGAAGCAGAATCGCTTGCTCTAGCAGATAAGGAGTGATCGCTTCGGCTGATCGCCGCTTTCCCATTCCTTGAGGTCGAAGTCCAGCGAAGCCGTCGGTTCGATAGGCAGACAAATAGCGTCGAAGAGTTCGCTCGGATAAGCCCGTCTGTTCACAAATGGCTTTCTTCAGTTCCTTGGCTTTGCCAGGGTCAATCCCTTCGGCTACTAGCGGAGAGATCAGTTGCATGCGCTCTGCGGCGACTTCTTCCGCCTTTTTTTCGTTATTCATACGAGTCTACAGTCCTTTCCAATAGGATGTAGATTCACCATATATCAAGGGATGTCGGACAAGAAGGCAAAACGGGTATGTACCCATAATTGAGAATGAACGATGGGGCGGACAACTCTCGCCAGCCATCCGACGCCTTGTCCGACAAAATGTCCGATCCGTTGGAGTGCAGATGATGAAGGTACGGACAATGCCTCCACCGGATTTCCTGAACGCGACGCAATTGTTAATAAACAATTCACCCAATACTGCCAACACTTCCCGAACCAAACGCGCCAGCGGTACAAGGTCGATTCATCTGCTGCTACGTCTGGAGCCTGTCTATTAGACACAACTGATTCGAGGCATTCGGTTTCATAACGTTTGTAAGGGACGAGCAAATCCGGTAATTCATGATGAATCCGCTCGCAACCTTTGCAACGCAAACGACGAATTATGTAGGTGATCTGATCGCCGGTTGGCTTTCGCCCGACGCGCCTCCGACTCCCGATTGTGTACAAGTCATCTTCACATATTGGGCAAATATGCTTCTCTGCACTCCGTATGAAAAACACCAAGCTTTTCTTCAATTTGATAATGAGATACAATAACCATATGGTTTTTTTGGGGGACGACTCTGGTGCAACTGTTGGCGCAGTGGCACATCTTTCAGAGGCGTCCTTTTCCTGTTCTAGGATATGTATGGTGGTCATTATATCCGTCAACCTTTGGACAGGCAATAGCGTCAGCTTTTGGTCATTTAGAATCGGCTGTTACAGTATCCAATCGCTCTCTTTCATTCAAATCGTGCTTGGGAAGAACTACAAAAGGCTGAGGAGATCGACTCAGATTTTCAAGCAAAGATTCTCATGCAGTTGGCTACTCTCCATGAACGGGTCGGTAAAGCTGCGAAGGCGGTCGAGTATTACGAGCAGGCTTTGTTAATCAATCAGTGCAATGGTGAAGAGAGAGGGAAGACATACCTCCGTTTGGCGGAGGTCTATGATCGGCAAAAGATGCATGAGCTAGTTGAAGAATACGCAATGAAGGCAACTGTGCTGTTGGAGGAACAATCTACGAGAGAACAAAGGCAGGAGATGCAACGTCGATTGCTAATGCTTCAGAGTGAGTCGAGCGATTGGAAATTGTCCGTTCAAATCCTTTCATCCTTCGCGGATCAAAAAGAGCAAGATGGTAAGAAACAGAAAGCCGGTGAAGTTTACGCCGACCTTGCTCTCATCTGCTTGGAAAATGACGAGTTCGACGAAGCTTGGGCATATGCTGAAAAAGCGAGAATGGCTCTTCCTGATACGGATTCTACGATGGGGAAAGTTCACCGTGTTCTATCAATGGTCTATTTTCGCCGCGATGATGAGAAAAAGGGGAAGAAGCATCTCGAGAACGCGGTCAAGATTTTTGAGCAGCACGGCAAAATTGCGGAGCTTGAAACTGTTACCTTACACATGTGCCGATTCCTGAGCGACAAAGGGGATCACCGGGAAGCATTTGAGAGAATGGAAACGTTTCACCACTATTTGATCAAGCAGTTAGAAGAGCGTGGGATTATTTTGTGAGAATAAGGCTTATGACTCCTTCCGAGTGACACAATTGGGAGTGTTATTCTCGAACGAAGGTGAGGATCGGGAACCAAGTAGGTTGCCTGTTCATCCATAAAAAACATCGAGATCGTTGGTACTTTCGTGGTCATCGAGTGGATGCAAAGGGTTTCTATCAAGCTATGACTAAACTTGAAGTGAGTATATTCGGTGCAGAGGGCTTGTCGGACCGTGTAATATGGGAACGTGTTGGGGCGATGATCGGCGTGAATGGGATCTGGGGCTACTTGTATAAGAGCAAGAGGAAGCAAGGACTTTGGGTGTAGTGTGGACATGAGTTTGAGGCTGAGTCAGAGAAGAAGGCAAAGGAGCATTTGCAGGGCTTGGGCAAGGGTATATGAGCAGTGAATTGGGCGACCCGATGGGTTGCCTTTTGGTTTTGTGCGATATAGTGTTATTAAAGAAGGGTTCGATTCCTTTTTTTGGTATTTAAGTGATAGCTTACGAACCCTTTTAAATTACTAACTAATTTGTATATCTTCCGCTTCTAGATTCAGATACAGCAGCGGAGATATACGCAAAAATGGTTGTTCCTACAACAAAGCTATAGAACCAGAAAAAAACAAATTCTGCGGTTGGAAGTATGCTTCCCGTAAAAGTAGAGGGGAATTGGAAGGCGGACGATATTCCGGAATATGCAATTTCCCAAATGTCATTTTTCGTGTAGTAGGGTAATTCTGAAATCGTGACGTTCTCTGAGTGTCTAATGTTGTACACACCATATGCATAGAAAATTGTTCCATACGTGATGATTAAGAACAAAACACCAACAAAAAGGGAAAATGTGGTGTTTCTCGTTCTCTTCAAAATATCGGTAGTTAGAGGTGCAATCGGGGAAATGATTAGCATTATTGAAAAAAACAATTGTATTCCATTATTCAGTTTATTTGAAATTATTACAAATGCTGGAAGTATAAGAACGGCAAATAAAAATAACAGAACACTTAGAAGGTTAGAACCATATTCACTTCCATTCCTCCCTTTTAGTAAGGATATTGGAACCGTTATTATGAGGTAAAAGAAAGAAATTACAGCAATAATCAATTCAATAAAATTTAATTCATTCATATAAAAACAAAATGCCAAATAGGTGATTGCAGCAATACCGATGGTTTTCCTTTTTATCCAAGCTGGTACTTCCTGTCTCATGTCTAGAAGTTGTATTTTGATCTCTCTTTTTAATTCTACCCAAAAAACTATTATCCCATTAATGATCATTGTGTGAGTAGTAGTTTGAAAAAAGTTGTAGATATTTGTTACTATAGGTGCTATCCACAGAAAAATGGTGAAAATTAAAAGTGCACACAATATAATTAAAACCAGTAGATACATATGAATTCGTCCCCTTTCTGAAATGCTATTATATATAATACGATTTAAAAAAGGAACGGTTTCGGATGAAGTCACTTTTCAATCAAATTAGAAACCGCATCTAAGGTGGAAGGCGGTTTTTTGTTAGTAATATGTATGAGTTCATAGACTTTGAGGTTGTTCAAGTTTTATATCAATACCCTCGCCTGGCGATCCGAAATCGTGACATATTTTTTGTAACCATACATGAACGGTTCTACAGAAGAAACGAATACAAAAAACATGCTCATGAAACGCATCGGGTAAGGAATCCCATCGTTTAAGAACCTCAGAAATCGTATTCTGTCTCATCAGTAAATTTTCCAACCGACAAACCTTGATACCGCCTCGGATGCCTTAACACAACATTTGCACAAAAGCCTTTTTAATCACCTTGGCTTGTTTGTTAGTTATATCGATGTTAAATTGTGTAATTGTTTAAAATAAAATATAACAATATAATAAGATGGTAAAACAGTGGAGCCTGGAGATCATTTATTCTGAAAAGATAAAAATCATATTTAGAGAGGTAAAATTAAATCTAGCTTCGTTGAGGTGGGCAGCTCATCAAGTTGAACCTTACAGGAGGAATACACATGGATGCTTCTTACATAATCAAAAAGCTTGAGAGAGCGTATCCAGATAAGGTAATTCAGAACTTTGCTGAACAGAATGCTTCACTGTATCAGCTAACGGGAACATACTCCCGACATAATCAAATAACGATAAAAGACTTTCTTGAGTCCAACGGCTTTCAATACGTCACAAAGCCAAGAGGAATCCCTTCAACATTCGATGTAGAGACTGCTAGGTTATTAATTGATGAGTACGATATGACTCAAGTAGATTTTGCTGCATGGTTTGGGACGTCTAGACAAGCAATCAGTCAAAAGCTCCAAAGGATCACGAGCTATGTGAAGTGGATAAGTACAACTTTGAATGATAATGAACTAGAAGTAATTACAGATATGATTATAGATAAAGTTTTCACCTATGAATCTGACGAGTTGATTGTGGCTATTAGGTCGAACTTGAAGCAAGCTTGTATCATCATTATTACCAATGAGTTAACAAAAGTTGTATTTGATTTTCCTGGTTCCTTGTCACTTCTGATAAAGGAACATGGAATTGATAGTTTTAGGGAAATCGACTTTGAAGTAAGAAAGGGATTAATACCTGTCACTGTCTTAGGCGGTTCTTGCGCGAAAATAAATGACTCATATAAAAATAAGATAAGGCAGCTATGTCAAAAGCGAGGAATTACAGTTGATGACTACTGCGTTCTGCATGGGTTTAAAGGTGGATTCTGCCGTTCTAATACTGTGTCCGATGATCAATTAGTGGAGATAATCAAGAATAACGTGACTCAGGATAATCTGGTGTTCTTGCCAAGTCATGCTGACGACTATCATAGACTCAATGTCCGAGCAAACAGAGCTTCAATCACTCTCGAACAGTTATTAGAGCATTTTGGTTACATTAAGGTTGACAGTCGATTGGAGACGAGCTATCAAAATAAAATCACAGGTTACATTGAAGAGATACGTAATTTGGTTATCCCAGGAAGTCATAATAAAGTCTTGTTACCTACGGACTCATCACTGTATAGACGTCTCTACCCTTTCGCAAAAAGAAGAGGCATTACACTTGAAGAATTCCTACGAGAGCTCGGATTCGAAAGAGTGTATGATCGCGTCGTGAACTTTGATACGGAACGAAAGTCGAATCAATTAGAGAAGAATCCAAGCGATAAGAAGGATATATTAAGGGAGCTTGACGGATTGCAAGGACGTTTAGAGAGAAGTATGACAACTGTAGAGTCTATCAACAGAAATAGAGCCCTTGTTGGCAAACTCAAGGAACTGTATGAGTATCGCTGTCAGCTATGTGATTCTGAAAAGGGCTACCCCTCAATAGAAAAAGAAGATGGAACATTTTATGTGGAGGTCCACCACATTATTGCGCTTAGTCATGCAACACATAACTTGATCCCTGGCGAGTTTGACGATCAACTGGACACATATAGAAATGCGGTTGTAGTATGCCCTTTTCATCATAAAGTGCTCCATTATCATCAAGGTGGATTTGAGCGTCTGATTCAACAAGGCGGTGACTTATACTTTGTCTCGAAGCGAGATGCGCTACTTAAAGTATTTGTCAATTATCATCTGAGCGTTGATACAGTGGGTAGGCATTTGACATCTGAACCCTGAGCATCTAAAAAGATTTGTGGCCAAAATACAATCGCTTCGTGACTAGTTTCTATTTGTTCTTGCGATCAATGCACAAAAGTTCATTAATAATTCTGTCCGAGTCTGTAAAATATTTTGTGTAAACTCCGAATCCTGCTAGACTCATATCGAATAAGAAACGGAGAACACATATGGATAAAAACTAGTTTTCAAACAACAACTGCGAGAATTCATCAAAGAGAACAAATGTCGTCCGTTCTGGATATACAGTACATGTTGAAAGACCTGTTCGCAGAAACGCTACAGGAAATGCCGGCGGGAGAACTGGACGACAATTTGGAGCATGAAGTGCAAAACAAGCACACCACCAACAGCCGCAACGGCAAGACTCGCAAACGGATCACCAGTGAGTTCGGGGGATGGAGATTTTAGTCCCCTTGGGATCGCAAGGGGGAGTTCGAGCCCAAGTGGTTAAGAAGCATCAATCCAATGTCACAAACAAAATTCTGCCGCTCATTCAGTAGTGGCAAAACCGCCCGTTGCAGAGCTTCAATGCAGTGGTAATTCTGGATGCCATTCATTTCAAAGTGAAGCAGGACGGGCACATCATAAAGAAATGGCGCGAGCCGAGATGGATCAGTTCGAGGCGAAATAGGGCGAAAAGTATCCGTTGACGATCCGTTCCTGTCGAGCGAATAGGGAGAAACTCTCGACTTTTTTCAAGTATTCTCGTGAATTTTGCAAGATTATCTATACCACTAATATCTTCGAGAACTACTACTGCCTGCTACGAAAGGCCACGAGGCGCAAAAGCATTTTACCCAGTGACGACTGCTCAAGATGCATTATTGGCGACGATGGATGTTGTGAGGAAGTGGACGATGTGGGTGAGAAACTGGGGAACATCCTCCCACAGCTCGCCTTTCATTTCTCAGGTCGTGTCGACGTACACCTTCAGTAATCATCGCATTCTGTAGTTTACGCAAAATTCTTGACACACCCTGAGAAAGAAGCTAAAGTGCGTTTGGAGAGTTTAGAAGCAAAGGGGATTGTTTGAGCGAAGGCGAGTCACTCGTTAGAGCAGACAAGAGTATAGGTGATCGGAAGACTCTGTTCGATAAAATTCGGGTACACTTCTATAAAGTAAATCCTGCCTTTTGTAAGATACTGAGAGAAGACGATCTTACTTTTAGGAGGATCGTTCAAAGCAAATTTTAATTGCGTCGGTCCCTCAGAATCGGTTAGATGAATCATCACAGATTTCCCAAGAGCAAGATCGATCACCTCAAATTTTACATTGCCACTTGTACTGGGTGTAATTTTATACCAGTGTTTTCGACGATCCCTCGCAATAGAGCCTTGTATAGCAGGCCCGTCAATCATAAGACTTTCCGCTACCTCAAAAGGATCATCTGCCTCTTGTAGTTTAGAATGCCGCCCATCATATTGTATTCCTCGTCTTTTCAGTTCTAAAAGGAATTGCTCGTAACCAGCTTGTATGTCTGACTGTATACTCTCCTCGTCCCAACCTTCAATTCCGAGATCTAACTCCCATTCGCTAATCTTAATATGTATGGCGACAGCAAGAGCATCTAAATAGGCCATGCCTTCATGTTCCATATTGGCTTTCGTAATTTCCTCAATTTCTTCGAAATCAAACATCACACATGCCCCCCTCCTCGAATGCCATTGATTCGCTTTCAAAGTAAGATAGTCCTTTATTTGGTTGGCCCAGTTCGAAGACAGCAGAAAGAAATCTACCACATGCAAACCTCATATCAACCGCCAAAAAACCCTTTTCATAATCGAAAAGGGTTTTCCGGTTCGCACAGCAATGCGAATTAGCTATACATTTTTTCAAGCTGTTCCTTCACACGAGCATCTTCCAAAAACTCGTCATAGCTCATCTGCTTGTCGATGAGACCGTTCGGGGTGATTTGGATGATGCGGTTTGCGATCGTTTGCACAAATTGATGGTCATGCGAAACGAAGATCATCGAGCCGGTGTAGTTGATTAGCCCATTGTTCAGTGCGGTGATCGATTCGAGGTCCAAGTGGTTGGTCGGCTCATCGAGCATCAACGCGTTCGCGCCGACATTCATCATCTTCGAGAGCATGCAACGCACTTTTTCGCCACCGGAGAGAACGTTCGCTTTTTTCAGCGACTCTTCGCCGGAGAACAACATGCGGCCCAAGAAGCCGCGCACGTAGGTCTCATCTTGCTCTTTCGAATACTGACGCAGCCAGTCAACCAAGTTCAGGTCGGTGTTAAAATACTCGGCGTTGTCTTTCGGGAAGTACGCCGAGGTGATCGTGATCCCCCATTTAAACTCGCCGCTGTCCGGCTCTAGCTCGCCTGCCAGCACTTTGAACAACGTGGACTTTGCCAGTTCGTCCGGGCCGACCAGCGCGATCTTGTCGCCTTTGTTAACGGTGAAGGAGATGTTGTCGAGCACTTTCACGCCTTCAATGGTTACAGTCAGACCTTCGACGGTCAAAATGTCGTTACCCGCCTCACGCTCCGGCTTGAAATCGATGAACGGATATTTACGGTTCGACGGACGGATATCGTCGAGAGAGATCTTATCGAGCTGCTTCTTACGGGAAGTCGCCTGCTTGGATTTGGAAGCGTTCGCGCTAAAGCGACGGATGAACTCTTCCAGTTCCTTGATCTTCTCTTCCTTCTTCTTATTCGAGTTGCGTTGCAGAGAGAGTGCCAGTTGGCTGGACTCGTACCAGAAATCGTAGTTGCCCACATACAGCTGAATCTTGCCAAAATCGATGTCGGCGATGTGCGTGCAGACTTGGTTCAAGAAGTGACGGTCATGGGAAACGACGATGACCGTGTTTTCATAGCCCAGCAAAAAGTTTTCCAGCCATTTGATCGACGCGAGGTCCAAGTGGTTGGTCGGCTCGTCCAAAAGCAGGATATCCGGGTTGCCGAACAGAGCTTGTGCGAGCAGAACGCGGACTTTTTGGCTACCGTCGAGTTCTTTCATTTGCGTGTCATGCAGGTCAACGGGGATACCGAGACCCTGTAGCAGTTCCGCCGCTTCCGATTCTGCCACCCAGCCGTTCAGGTCGGCGAAATCGCCTTCCAGTTCAGCGGCGCGCATGCCGTCTTCTTCGGTAAATTCACCTTTTGCGTAGATCGCGTCTTTTTCCTCCATGATTTCATAGAGGCGCTTGTGACCCATGATCACGACTTTCAAAACTTGAAACTCATCAAATTCAAAATGGTTCTGCTTGAGGATCGCCAGACGCTCGCCAGGCGTGATGTTCACGTCACCGACGCTCGGTTCGATCTCGCCGGAGAGGATTTTCAGGAAGGTAGACTTCCCCGCTCCGTTCGCACCGATGAGGCCGTAGCAGTTGCCTGGGGTGAACTTGATGGTGACATCTTCAAATAAAGCGCGTTTTCCATATCGTAAGGTAACAGCGTTTGTGCTGATCATTGGTTTGCATTACCGTCCTTCTTTTTTATTCTGTCAAAAACCTACTATATCACACTTGAACAAGTAATGCTCGTGCTATACGTAGGAACCGATGAGGAACGTAAAAGAATGGGGAGGGGGCGGCGAAGCACGGGGCATGGATGCCAGACGCGATGCGCGACTGGGGACGGGGGGAAGTAGAGGTGTTTATTTTCTGGATATGCACGCATTGAATTCTTTAGGTCGAAAAATTAGGGAAACACACGATTTTGAAATACATCCAATTTATTCCTTTTTTATTGCGTGCTTCATTTATTACTTCAATACAATAATACTTGTTCATGAAGAATTTCCAATCACGTGCAGTCCGTTCAAAACGCGAACCGAGTACGTACCGAGTGGGAGAGAGAGGCATCGCTCGAAAAAAACCTTCCATAATAAGCACATGTTTCTCGAGTGCTTACAGACGTCGTTTCAGAAACGCTATGATGTACTCGTCAGAATTGACGGAATTATTCCTGATATAATTCGAAGAGTCCGTCACACCTCAAGCGGACTCTTCTTGCGGTCCATCTCCTTGTAACACTCAGTTGCCGAGCCCTTTCCGAAACTGGTGGAGTCCAGCCTGAACGTGCAACTCGCTGCCAGTCTCCACTCCGTACAAAATGCTGTGCAAGGGGAGGCGCTGGGTGTAAAAACCACTTACTCGCGACCAGAACTGATCATCCTGCGGCAAGAGATAGTGCTTCAATACCTGCTGTGTAAAATCGGCGCCGTATTCCACATAGAAGCCCACAAAATCATAGGCAGGGTCCCCGATGCGCAGATCTCCGAAGTCGATCACCCCCGAGAGCTTACCCGACTGCGCCAACAGATGGTCGCAACTCAAGTCCCCGTGCAACAGGCGCGGTGTATACATAAAATTCGCAGGGTCTTGCAGAAAAGCGGAGAACATTGCGCTCGTCGATGCTCGCTCGTGAGGAGTCAGGACAGGGAAGACGCTCGCTTCGATCTGGTCAAAAAAGGTCGCCCAGTCTGCTTTTGCAAAAATCGGCAACTCGACTTCAGGCAGGTGGCTATGCAGCAACGTCAAGAAACGCCCAAGCGTTTCGGCCATTTCAAATTTTTCTGGCGCCGACAGCAGCGAAAAGACAGCCTTGGTCAGCGGTTCGCCAGGAATCTGCTCGTACCCGACATACATCACTTCCGCATCCGGTTCTGAGCGATACAAAAACTGGGGGACTGGCACAGGCAAAGATTTTGCCAAACTGGGCAGTACCTGCATCTCCTGCATCAGCTCGCGACGGCTTTCTGCATGGCGCGGAAAGCGAAACACCAGACGTTCTCCAATGATCCATACTTGGTTGGCCCAGCCGTGATGGACGGGGCGCACCGCTTCAGTTCGCAGATGCGGATAAGTGCGAAAAACGCTTTCGATCATTTGATTTCACTTCCTTTCCTTCCATTTTGCATAAAAATGTCCAGAATGCCTATCCTACATCTTGGGTCTTTTCACAGGAGTACCCGCCTCTTCCAACCTCCCCTGACATTACCAGCAACCCTTGCGTATTCAATTCACGACAGGTGGCATTCTATAGACACACTCAACTAGGAGGTGAGATACATGGCCAACAACAGCAATCAAAAACTCGTGCAAGGTGCTACACGCGCTCTCGACCAAATGAAATATGAGATCGCATCTGAGTTTGGTGTCAACCTGGGCGGTGAAACCCCTTCCCGCCTGAACGGTTCGGTCGGTGGCGAGATCACGAAACGTCTTGTCGCTTATGCGGAACAGGCGATGGCCGGTCGTCAGTAACACCAATTGAATATCCTTGAATGTAGGAGGCTTCCCGCGCGGGAAGTCTCCTTTCCTCTCCTTTGCATTAACTGAAAAACGACCGAAAACGACTGATAGACATTACCAGATCAGCGGAGAATGGTGCAGAGGCTTGACAAGCATACTAAGATCAATCCCATCAAGGAGGTGACCTACAGTGGCAAACGACAACAATCGTAACCAAAAGCTGGTACAAGGTGCAGAACGCGCTCTGGATCAAATGAAGTACGAAATTGCTTCTGAGTTTGGTGTCAACCTAGGTGGTGAAACACCGTCCCGATTGAATGGGTCGGTCGGCGGCGAGATCACAAAACGTCTCGTGGCCTTTGCGGAACAAGCGATGTCTGGCCGTCAAGGATAAGCAAAGTTGGTACATTCGCAAATGAGCAAGGACTCGACGGTCGCATAACCATCGCGAATCAGGACAAAATAAATTCACATCAAATACAGGAGGTGCCATCAAATGGCAAACAACAACAGCAACCAAAAGTTGGTACAAGGTGCAGAACGTGCTCTGGATCAGATGAAATACGAAATCGCATCTGAGTTTGGCGTAAACCTCAGCGGTGAAACTCCTTCCCGTCTGAACGGCTCCGTCGGCGGTGAAATCACCAAGCGTCTGGTCGCATTTGCAGAGCAGGCACTGAGCGGACAGCAACGATAAGCAAAACTAAATAGCCTATTCTCAGAGCCTTCTCGCTTGAGGAGGCTCTTTTCCTGTACCATTTCGAGCCCTGTTCGATCCTTGACAGTCTTTTGTCCACGTTAGAAAATAGAATACTGACAAGGAGGTTGCACAGGGGATGACGACACGAACAATCAATCCGGCTCAAATTGCCAAAGGACTCAATCCCGAGCAGAAAGCGGCGGTGGAGACGACAGAAGGACCTTTGTTGATCTTGGCCGGAGCTGGATCGGGAAAGACGAGTGTGCTGACGCGCCGGATCGCGTATTTGCTTGGCGTGCGCGGGGTGTCTCCTTTTAACATCCTGGCGATCACTTTCACGAATAAAGCGGCTAAAGAGATGAACGAGCGCGTGCGCAAACTGGTCGGTGATGTGGCCGAAGACCTTTGGATGAGCACCTTCCACTCGATGTGCGTGCGTATTTTGCGACGCGAAGCGGAACGGATCGGCTATCAGAACAATTTTACAATCCTTGATGCGGACGACCAAGCATCTGCTGTCAAACAGTCGATGCTCGACTTAAACTTAGATATTAAGAAATTTGACCCTTCTTCGATCCAATGGCGAATTTCGGCTGCCAAAAATGAACTGCTCACGCCCGACGATTTTGTCAAAACGGCAGGAAAGAAGCTGCAAGACATCACGGCGAGCCAAGTGTATCGAGTGTACCAGCGCAAATTGCAGGATTTTAACGCGATGGACTTTGACGATCTGATCATGAAGACGGTCGAGTTGTTTGAAACGCATCCTGACGTATTGGAACAATACCAGAACAAATTTCGCTACATTCATGTTGACGAATATCAAGACACCAACCGTGCCCAGTATAAATTGGTCAAGCTGTTGGCCACCAAGTACCGCAATCTTTGCGTCGTAGGCGACGGTGACCAAGCGATTTACGCGTGGCGAGGTGCCGATATTTCGAACATCCTCAATTTTGAAAAAGACTATCCGGAAGCGACTGTGATCAAGTTGGAGCAGAATTATCGCTCCACATCAACGATTCTCGATGCGGCCAATGCGGTCATCCGCAACAACACTGCGCGCAAAGACAAGGCGCTGTGGTCGAAAAAAGGGCAAGGGGACAAAATCTCGATCTACACCGCCCTCGATCAGGAAGATGAGGCGCACTATATTGTGCAACAGGTCAAGAATCATAAGGACAACGGTGGTGCTTATGGGGATTGCACCGTTTTGTACCGTGCCAACGCGATGTCGCGCATTGTCGAGGAGGCGTTTTTACAGGCGGCCCTTCCCTACAAAATCTTGGGCGGCATGACCTTTTATGACCGCCGTGAAATCAAAGATGTGATGGCCTATTTGAAAACGCTGGCCAACCCGCAGGATGAGATCTCTCTGCTTCGCATCATCAATGCACCGAAGCGTTCGATCGGGCCGGGCACGATTCAAAAACTGCTCGACTACGCGCATGACCGCGACCTGACTTTGCTTGATGCGATGGGCTTCCCAGATGAAAACGGCCTGCCGGTGAAAACGGCTGCCACCTGTAAAGAATTTCATGATATGATGAAATATTTGCATGTCTGTCAAGAAGGATTGACGGTAAGCGAGTATCTAAGCGAGGTCTTGGAGAAGTCCGGATACCGGCAGATGTATGCGCACTCCTCTAAAGAGGAGGATCAGATGCGCCTTGAAAACATCGAAGAGATGTTTTCCATCACCAAATCGTTTGACCGCCGCCGGGGTGGTACGGTCGGTGATTTCTTAGCGGAAGTGTCGTTGCTCTCCGACAATGATAAAGAAAAAGGGGACGACGGTGAAGCGGTGTTGATGATGACGATGCACGCGTCGAAGGGCTTGGAATTTCCAACCGTCTTTATCATCGGATGTGAGGAGACGATCTTCCCGCACATGCGTTCGATGGACGATATCAAAGGCATTGAAGAAGAGCGGAACCTCGCGTATGTCGGGATCACTCGCGCCAAAGAGAAACTGCACATGCTACACTGTGCGGAACGCACGTTGTTTGGGAACACACAACGCAACGATCCGTCACGGTTTCTCGATGAGATCCCCGAGGAATATTTGGATCGCACGGTTGGCTATGTTGAGTCGGATATCGTCTGGAAATCGGGCGATATGCTCAAGCATCCGCAATGGGGCCAAGGCATGGTGCTCGACAAACGAGGGGAAGATGAGACGTTGGAGCTGACCGTCATGTTCCATCCTTCGATCGGTGAGAAAAAGGTGCTACCGCGCTTTACTAGACTTGACAAAATTGGCTGACATTTATTTCAACGAAAAGGCGCCCCAGATGAGGGGGGTCTTTTTTGTTTTGTATGCAGGTGATGTAATATTCAAAAAAAAGTATTGCGCAAAATTCATTTGCTTGCTATATTGGATTCGTGCAAGAGATATTTTCAGAAAGATTACAGAGAAATTACATGTTTGTTACATGAAAATCACATAGGGGGTTTAGGAACGATGGCAAAGAAATGGCTCACAATAGGTCTTGCTGCTTCGATGGTAGCTACCTTGGCTGCTGGTTGCGGTAACGATGATTCCACCGGCGAAAAGACGGAAAACAAGAAAGAAGCACAGGAACTGAATCTGGTTCTTTCCGACGAAATTCCGACGATGGACATTTCGAAGGCGACTAACACGCTCTCCTTCACCACCTTCGCACAAGTTAATGAAGGTCTTGTTCGCACCGGTAAAGATGGCAAGGCTGAAGCGGGCGTTGCAAAAGATTGGGAAATCTCTCCAGACGGCCTGACCTATACTTTTCACCTGCGCGACGATGCCAAGTGGTCGAACGGTGACGCTGTAACCGCTCACGATTTCGAATATTCTTGGAAGCGCACCCTGAACCCGGAAACCGGCGCCCAATACTCCTTCATGGTAGCATGGGTAAAAGGCGGTACCGAATATAACAGCGGCAAAGGCTCTGCTGACCAAGTTGCAGTAAAAGCAAAAGACGACAAAACGCTCGAAGTTACGTTGGATCACCCGATCCCGTTCTTCATCGAGCAAATGGCGTTCCCGACCTTCTTCCCGCAAAACAAAAAGTTCGTAGAAGCTCAAGGCAACAAATACGGTGCAGATGCAGCTACCGCTTTGTACAACGGTCCGTTCAAAATGACCGCTTGGGAGCACGAACAATCTGTAGTGATCGAAAGAAACGATACCTACTGGAACAACAAACGCACGAAGTTGGATAAAGTCAACTTCCAAGTCGTTAAAGATAGCAACGCAGCTGTCAACCTGTATGAATCGGGTATGGTTGACCGTTCTGGTCTCGTACGTGACCAAGTGGACAACTATAAGTCTTCCGCAGAATTCGCTACCGTTCCGGAGCTGGTCACCGCGTACCTGCAGTACAACCAACGCGTAAAAGCGTTCACGTCCGCAAAAGTGCGTCAAGCGATCACTTGGGCAGTAGACGGCGATGCTTACGCTGACGTTATTTACCACAACGGTTCCGTTGGTGCGACCGGTTACACCCCGAAAGGGATGTCGAACGGTCAAGGTGGCGACTTCACCAAAGATGTCGGCGACCTGATCAAGCGCAAAGACAACGTGTCAAAGGCGAAAGCTACTCTTGCAGAAGGCTTGAAAGAAGTTGGCCTTACCGAGTTCCCGAAAATCAAGTTGCTGGCTGACGACGGCGACGTTGGTAAAAAAGCGGCTGAATTCGTTAAAGAGCAAATCCGTCAAAACTTGGGCGTTGACGTAGAAGTTGAAAACGTACCGTACAAACTGCGTCTGGAAAAATCGCACGGGCATGACTTCGATATGGTTATCTCCCTGTGGGGCGCTGACTATAACGACCCGATGACCTTCCTTGATATGTTCATCACCGACGGTGACTTCAACGATCCGAAATGGTCGAACAAAGAGTACGATGAATTCATCAAAAAGGCGCAACTGGAAACCGATCCGAAGAAGCGCATGAACTACCTCTACGACGCTGAAAAGCTTTTGATGAAGGAAATGCCGATCGGGCCGCTGACTTTCCGTGGCCGTGCGTTCGTCATGAAGCCGTACGTGAAGGACTTCCGCATCCTGTCCTTCGGTCCGGACTACGATCTCATCGACACGTATGTAGAAGGCAAGAAATAGGCTCTATCTTAATGAAGAAAGAGGATCGCCCTACACAGGGCGATCCTCTTTTACAACACAACGAGCACTGGATTCTCATACCACGATTGGAGGGCATTGATCAGGTCTGCTTCCGAATCGAATTCTTCCTCACGGCCAAAGTGATTGGTGAAGGTGTAACCGGCTGCTTGCTGTTTCACCGTCCAGATCTGTCCATCAATGCTGAGCTGAACCGTATCAGACTCCTGTAGGCTTGCCTGCAGTTGTTCCATCCAATCCATCGCTACACCACTCCTTTCTCGGTTTAGCATCTGCCAGTAACAATGTTTTTCATTCAGGTCTTTTTCTTGGACTTGTAACATATTCTGTAGACAAGTAGCAAAGGTGTTAGATTTAGCTTATTTGCTAACTTTAACAGAGCTAAAGAATTTTTTAAGCTATTGCTTTGCTTGTCGAAACATGCTATATTATCAACAAATACAGATAACAAAATTGTCTATCTATTTAGACAAAGAAAAGTCCTCAGCGCTTTTTGTGACTGGGAAGATTACGAAATGGGGGTTTTACGAGATGAACACGAAAAAGTGGGTTGGTCTTGGCCTGGCAGTAACAATGCTGTCTTCCGTAGCTCTTGTTGGTTGCGGTGATAAAGAAGAAAAAGGTGGCGAAAAAGGCGGTACTACTACAGAAGCACAGGAACTCAACCTGTACATGACTTCTGAAATTCCGTCCCTTGACCCGTCCTTGGCAACTGACGTCATCGGTTTCACCGTTCTCGGTCAAACTAACGAAGGTCTTATCCGCCTTGACAAAGATGGCGTAGCTGTCGGTGGCGTTGCTGAAAAGTGGAATATCTCCCCAGATGGGCTGACCTATACTTTCACACTGCGTGACGGCGCAAAGTGGTCTGATGACTCGAACGTAACCGCGCAAGACTTTGAATACTCTTTCAAGCGCACCCTGAACCCGGAAACTGCTTCGCAGTACTCGTTCATGATGACTTGGATCAAAGGCGGCGCTGAATACAACGGTGGCAAAGGTACTGCTGACGATGTAGCGGTAAAATCGATCGACGCAAAGACTCTGGAAATCAAACTTGTGAACCCGATTCCGTTCTTCTTGGAGCAATTGGCGTTCCCGCTGTTCTTCCCGCAAAAACAAGCTTTCGTTGAACAACAAGGCGACAAATTCGGCGCTGAGGTTGACAGAGCTCTGTACAACGGTCCGTTCGCACTGACCGAGTGGGTGCATGAGCAATCTGCAGTCATGAAGAAAAACCCGAAATACTGGGATGCAGCAAACGTAAAACTCGATACCGTTAACTACCAAATCGTAAAAGACTCCTCCGCTCTGGAAAACTTGTACCTGGCTGGTCAAATCGACCGCTTCTCCCTCGTACGTGACCAAGTGGATCGTTATAAAGATACCGCTGAGTACTCCACTCAAGCAGATTTGTCTGTAGGTTACCTGCAATTTAACCAAAAGAAAGTAAAAGCTCTGAACAACGCTAAGATCCGTCGTGCTCTGACCACGACCATCGATGGCGATACTTGGGCAGATATCATCTACCACAACGGTTCCATCGGCGCAACTGGTCTCGTACCGCCGGGAACTTCCAACGGTGAAGGCGGCGAGTTCCGTAAGGACAACGGCGACCTGATCGACCGCAAAAACTCCGCTCCGAAAGCGAAAGAACTGCTGGCAGAAGGTTTGAAAGAAGTTGGTCTGGATAAAATGCCGACCATCAAACTGTTGATGGACGATGGTGATACCTCCAAGAAATCTGGTGAGTTCATCAAGGAACAATGGCGTACAGCTCTGGGCGTCGATGTAGAAATCGAGAACGTTCCGTTCAAACTGCGTCTGCAACGTTCGCAACAAGGCGACTTCGACATCGTATTCTCCTTCTGGGGCGCTGACTACAACGACCCGATGACCTTCCTCGACATGTGGATCACCGATGGTGACTTCAACGAGAGCGGCTACTCCAACACCAAATATGACGATCTGATCAAAAAAGCTCAAGCTGAGCCGGATCCGAAAAAACGTATGGGTTACCTGTACGATGCAGAGAAGATCATCATGGAAGATATGCCGATCGGCCCGATCGTACACCGCGCGGTTGCTCGCGTATCCCGTCCGTACGTCAAGGGCTGGACTCCGCGTACCTTTGGTCCGGACTACGATCTCAAGTACACCTGGATCGAAGGCAAAAACTAATCACGTTACTGCCTGCGATCAAAAGAAACCCCCGTCTCTTGCGGGGGTTTCTTTTTTGATATACTTCAAGAGAGGAGGGATTCTGCATGCATGTCAAATTGACTTTAGTGATGAAAGATGGCTCTTGTCAGAAAGCGCGTGTGACCGATGCGTCTTCTGTTGAAGAAGCGATTGATTTTATGAAGACGATGCGCCCCGGTGTCAGCGATGCTGTGGAAGGTTGGGAATTAGCTGAACGATGGGAATCGGAGCAAGAAAAGCAGTAAGACACTCGGGGGAGTGTCTTTTTTTCTTAAATCAACATAGATCGAAAGTAGCATGAAAATAATAGGGAGGATGGTAGGAGCTCGGCGCATTTAAACGAGACTGTTCTTTGTTGTTTCCATATTTTAGAAGGTGAAATAGGTTGCGCTTGTAGAATATTTCTATGCAAATTGCTAGCAAACTCTCATATACATAGTTTTACATGCAGGGGATGACTCTTTTTGGAGACGGAGGATGAAACCTGGTGATGAGTAGCGGGAAATGGTGGCGGCTAAGCAGTAAAGTAATGGAATTTTTGTTGATCGGGGTAGCCTTGTATTTCCTGTTTCAACATCCGCTTGAGCTGACCACAGATTTTTGGCTGGTGCTGCTGATCGCAGTTCCGCTGATCGCATTGACCGTATTGTTTCCGGTCACGCTACCGTCGATGCTGGTCAGCTTGGAACTTGTGTTTACGTTTTATCTGGTGCTGGCCTTTGATACGGCGACAACTTTGTGGATCAATTTTTTTGGCGAGTTGATCGCCTCACTGTTGCTGTTGCGCGGGACGCGGAAGATGGCCATTTTGCTCAATCCTGCGATCAAGGTGGTCTGCTTAGCTGCTGGCTATGCCGCGTTTTCGTTTGTAGCAGCATGGATGTTCGAGGGGCAGGAGAGCACCGGCTATGCGGTGATAAAGTTGTTTACAGTGGGGGCTTCCTTCTTCTTGATCAATCATCTGATCATCAACTTGATGCTCTTTTTCCGAACGTCGCACTTCAATCGCAAGTCCTGTTTTGATGCGTTGCGTTGGGAGGCACTCGTCTATTTGGTCGTTCTTCCTCTGGCGATATTGGGTCTTGTGATCGAGCCGTTCACTGCAGTTTGGACGCTTGTGATTCTGATGGTGCCGGTAGCAATTTTGACCTACATGATCCGTTCATTCAATCGGTTGCAGTGGGCGAATCGCATCAACCAGACCTGTTGGGAAGTAGCGAGTACCAAAGAATTGTCTTTGATCTATCAAAAGACGTTCCAGATGGCGCAGGAATTTACCGATTCGCCTAATGGATTGCTGTTGGAGTTGCAGGCAGACGGTAGCTATCGCGGAGTGGACCGCGATGGCAAGATGGTGGAACTGAATGGTCATCCGCTCTTGCAGTTGACATCAGCGTCCGGTGCAGTCCAAATCATCAACGATGTTCGCAAAAGTGAATTTAATATTCAGGGTATCGAGGCACGGTCGATGATGTTAATCCCGCTGGCCGGGCAATCGAAAGTGTTTGGCATCCTTTGTTTGTGGAAGCTCAGTACACATGGGTTTCGCAAAGCGCATCGGGACCAACTGCGCTTTTTGGCCAGTCAAGTCTCAATCATTCTTGATCGGAATCATATGTATGAGGAGTTGGAGCGGGCAGCGGTGACGAACAAACTGACCGGGCTTTATAACTACCAATATTTTTACGACCAACTGAACCATCGCTTTCTCGTGACGAAGCAGCAGGAGGAGAATCTGTGTCTGTTTATTTTTGACATCGATCATTTTAAGAAGTACAACGACATCTACGGTCACATGGTAGGTGATGAGGTACTGCGGCAGGTGGCAAAGGTGATCAGAATGGTGATGGAGCCGTTCGATGTTCTGCTGGCCCGCTATGGCGGAGAGGAATTTGTGGCGATCGGTCGGATGGGAACGACCGCGGCAGAGCTACTTGCTGAAGCGGTGCGTCAAAAGATTGAGAGTCACCAATTCGTCTATCAGGAACACACCGTCAAGAACATCACGATCTCAGGCGGTATCGCACATCTGCAGGACCATGATGCGCTCTCTCCTAGCGACTTGCTGGAAAAAGCGGATCAGGCGCTCTATTGGGGGGCCAAAGAGATGGGGCGTAACCGGATTGCTGTGTACAAAGCCGAATATGATCATCGTCTGTTCGTGGATCATTTGACGGGATTGCATACGACCCATTATCTGCGCCGCAAATTGCGCTCGTTGTGTGAGCAGGAGAAACATTTCCCGATCTTCTTTTTGCTTATCGACATTCGTGGGATGCGGCGAATCAATGAGCGCTATGGGTTTGAGCGGGGCAATGAGGTGTTGGTGGATGCTTCGTTTGTCTTGAAGCGGACGATGCGCACCGATGATATGATCTGTCGCTATTTGGACGATGAGTTCCTTGTGATCATCAAAGGGTGCAGCCGTAGTGAGATCGATGTGGTGCAAGCCCGCATTCATGATGCGTTCGCGGCCCATCCCTTTCCCCCTTCAGATCTTACGGTCACCTGTGACATCACGTTGATCCACATGCAGTCTCGTGAGGAGGAACCTCACATTTTTGAACGCATCGACAGCTCACGCGCACATTATGATCAAACGGAAAATTTAGGGTAGTGGATGAACAACAGGACCTGGCCGATGCCAGGTCTTTTGGCATCTTGGCTCCATGTTCTGTAAAATGGAGGTACAAGCTCGAACAAAGGCGGTATGCGCATGAAGCGGTTGAAGATACAGCAAGACGGACAGATCGTTACAGTCTATGAACAAAACGGAGCAGGCCACCGGACGGTAGTGTTTTTACATGGTGTGGGCAGCACGGGGAAAGTGTGGGCGTATCAGATGCGCGGGTTGCGCGAAGCAGGGCGGATGATCGGGATCGAGTTACCAGGACTGTCTGGGTTGGGTGAGCTTCCGGATACGGTACAGGAGCTCAGTGATCTGGCACCGTTTGTATTTCGCGTCCTGGATGCACTAGAGGTGTGGGAGGCGGTGTGGGTCGGGAACTCGCTTGGCGGGCGGATTGCCTTGGAAGCGTCGTTGACCGTACCTGAGCGTGTGCAAGGGCTAGTGCTCGCTTGTAGCGCCGGGGTGCTGCTGCCAGAGGTTCATGTACCCAACCTGCTAGAGCTTCCGCACAGCGAGATGGATCGCAGATTGTTTTGGCAACCTGAGTTGTTTCAAGTCCTTCAGTCGGACGAAAGCCGCGCGGCTACCGTCCGAGCGCGGCACTTGTATGACCAACTTGCCGCCCGCACCCGCGCGATTGACTTGTGTGACCGTCTCCAAGAGGTACAGGCGAAAGCACTGGTCATCTGGGGGGAGCATGACGGGGTGATTCCTCTGCCGATCGGCGCTGCGGTGGCGGCGGGCATTCCGGATGCTCAACTGCTCGTCCTGGAGCGTTCGGCGCATGTCCCGCAGATCGAACAGCCAGAGCGAGTATTGGACGCGATCGCAACTTTTTTGACCGAACTTCGAGCTGAGTGAAGCAGGGAAAGTTTCTTCAGGTCCCTGAATAGGTTGTAAGATGAAGCGTTGTACCTGAGGTGGTGACACCGATGAGCATTCGCAGACAGTTGGAACAAGAGGTGTTTCAACGGTTGGAAGAGGCGGAAGGCTACTTTAAACGAATGCGGGATGAACGGCTCGATCGCAACCACCCCCGCTTTAGCGAGTGGAGCAACGGAGTGGAACTGCTGTTCTGGCTGTCTTTTGGAGAGTTGTCTCCGCACTATCGCACCTGGCAGACAGTGCTGAGGGTCGAGGCTACGGAGCAGGTCTTGTACAGCCGATTGAGCGGTTGTTTACACCGTGCACGGCGCGCGCTTTTACGCAGCGGATTACCCAACCCGCTTTTGCTAGTGCCAGCAGGGTTTGTCCTGCCGTCTTTTCCGCAAAATCATGGTTTTGTTCAGAAGCGAAAAGCGGAGCGGGCGTGCTGGGAACTGTTTTTTGCGGAACATTTCTTCGCTTGGGCAAAGCTGTAGTTCAGAGCGGATACGTGCTTCTAGGGTGCTGGAAACGGGCGTATGGTAAGTACAGGGGGTGAGACGATGGACGCTTTGAGAAGATGGATTCGCAAAGTGATGAGCGGCGTTGCAGCCTTTTTGCTCGTTGCATGGCAATCGCTTGGCTCGATCGACCTGTCACACCATATGATGCTGCCGTTTGGAGGCCCGTACACGTACGCATGGACGCATGATGGCATGCGCATCTCGATCGACGAGGCTGAGCAGATCGCGCGAACTGAAGAAGAGGTGCGCGAGGAACGGATTCGAATGACCGGAACACGGGAACGCGCAGATGAGCATGAAAAAGCCGCTTCGTAATCGAAGCGGCTTTTGACTTTGGAGTATTCGTTACGCTTTTTTCGGAGAAAGCGGTTCACCGCCGTTGATGAAAGCGAACTTCGGAGAAAGCGGTTCACCGCCGTTGATGAAAGCGAACTTCGGGGAGAGCGGCTCGCCACCGTTGATGAAAGCGAACTTCGGAGAGAGTGGCTCGCCACCGTTGATGAAAGCGAATTTCGGAGAGAGCGGCTCGCCACCGTTGATGAAGGCATTTTCTTTTGCGTCGAGGCCAAACCCTACCGTTACGATCGATGCAAACAGGATTGCGGAAAGCATTACTTTTTTCATAATAAGATCCCCTTTTCTTTGAAGAAATGTTGTATATACTGTTGGGTTTCTTCCAGAATTTCAGTAGAAGATTTATAATCTCCCAACTTTTTGAATAAGTCGCTGACATGCAGTCTCATCTTGTGATAATCGTGCACCATATCGAGAGTGCGGAAAACTTCCGCCCCAAGCAAGGCCGCTTCAATCGCCGCTTCGTTTTCCTGACGGTAGGCATGTAAAAGTGAGCGGACATTATAGCACTGAGCGTGATACATCGAGTTCGGCTCACAAAGTGCAAAAGCGTGTTCAACATGTTCTGCCGCCTCTTCGTCTCGTTCCAAGCGAAGCAACACTTTGGCGATCTCTGCATGAGTGTTGGACAACTGTTTGTCCGAGCCGAGCTCTTGATATTGTCGGAGACACTCTTGGAGAATTTCGAGTGCTGCTGCATAGTCGCCAAGCTCTCCGCGTAAGATGCCGAAGTTTTCTTTGACCTGAATCGAATAGTGAATGTGGTCGAGACTTTTGAAGAGGGTGACCGCTTCCTGCCAATATTCTTGGGCCTGTTGGTATTCCTTCTTTCCATACAGTGACAAACCTAGACCAAGGTAGTTGGTAGCTAGGTGATAGAGGTTGGATGAATTTTTTAACAGGTCTTGTGAATTGAGAAACAGGTGGGTTGATTGGTCGTAATGGCCTAAGCGGTTGTAGGTGATTGCGAGGTTGGTCGTGATCTCTGCCTTGAGAAACGAATCGTCTACTCCCATCTCGAGCAATGAATCATAGGCTCGCTGCCAATAGTGCATCGCCAATGAGATGTTGTGTTGCTTATAGTAGACAAGACCCAGCCGATGCAACGACCATACATGTGCGCGATGATCGTCCGCTTTTAGTGACATCGTCATAGCCTTTTCCAATAGCTCTTTGACTGTAGATAAATTATCCAAATGAATAAAACAAGTCGATAAATCCATCATCAGGTCGAGTTCATCACCGGCCCCTGTTGCGAGTAAATTGTCTAAGATCGGCACGGCATTCGAATATTCTTTTGCCATGATGAACGTTTTGGCAAGCTTATGGGAAGTGGCCTGCTCCAGATACTCCCCTGTCTCGGTCAGAAAATAGTCGAGCGGAACCTCAAGACGTTCCGCAATCTGGAGGAGGAGCTTGTAGGACGGGTTGATCTTGTCCGCTTCAATCTGCGAGATCGCGCTGGCGCTAACCAAACCTTCGGCGAGTTGGCTCTGGGTCAGTCCTTTTTCCTGACGCCTCTGCCTGATCTTCCGGCCAAGAGATTCCATATGTTTCCTCCCGTGTCTATCGCTTTCTGACTCCCATTATATAAGAATAATTATGCAAACGAAAGAGAGATTCAGTTATAAATTTAAATCAAATTAATAGCATCTTCACGCAATAAGGTTCAGTTACAAAATATGACCAATATAAATGTAATACGTTAGATTATCTAACATATCTTTTTTCTTTCATACATCCTGCGGATTGTTCATATGTATCGAAATAGGACAAACGCTTAGGGGGAAGTCATGATGCTACATATCGTGGTCTGTGTTAAACAAGTGCCGGACTCCCGGGAGATTCGCATCGACCCAAAGACGAATACGCTGATTCGCGACGGGGTTCCGGCGATTGCGAATTTTTATGATCTGCATGGATTGGAAGAGGCGCTGCGCATCAAAGAGACGGTGGGCGCTAAAATCACGGTGGTCTGCATGGGACCTCCGCCTGCGGAGAAGTCATTGAAACAATGCATCTCGCTTGGTGCTGACGGCGCAGTTCTCGTCACCGACCGCGGTTTTGCAGGTGCGGACACGCTCGCCACATCATATGTGCTGGGTCTGACGATTCAGAAAGTGTCCGCCGTGTTCGGTCCGGTAGACATCGTGTTCTGCGGCAAGCAAACGCTCGATGGCGATACAGGACAAGTGGGTCCGGGCATTGCCTGCCGTCTCGACTTGGAGCAGTTGACCTACGTGTCGAAAGTGGAACATATCGACGTGGACAAGCGGCGCATCACCGTCCAGCGCCTGCTCGAGGACGGGGTCGAGGTGGTGCAGACCAAGATGCCCGTTTTGATCACGGCGCTCAAAGAATTGAACAAAGTGCGTCGCGCGCCGCTACCAGGTATGATTCGCGCCGCACAATTCAAGCCGGTGATTTGGACAACCCAAGACTTTCCGGAACTGGACCGAAGCAAGATCGGTCTGAAAGGGTCCCCGACGATCGTGGCCAAAACGTGGGTTCCCGCATCGAAACAGGTCAACACCGCATTTCTGGAAGGCGATACGCCAGAAGCGGTGGCAGGTGCTGCGCTCGAGAAGCTTTGGGAAACGGAACTGCCGACCCGCTTCGGATGGTAATCAAAGGGAGGTGTTATCAAAATGGCAGCAGAGAACAAAAAGCAGAACGTGCCTGACGATATGCCCGACTGGTCGGCCTATCGCGGTGTGATGATCTTTGTCGAACAGCGGGCCGGTCACGCGAAAAGCGTTTCTTGGCAATTGCTTGGTGAGGGACGGAAACTGGCCGACAAATTGGAAGTCGATCTGATCGCTCTTGTCATCGGCCACGATGTGGACAATTTGGCTAAGGACGCGATCGCATACGGAGCAGATCGCGTGTACATCGCCGATGCTCCGGAGTTGAAAGACTACCGAACCAGACCGTACTCACGGGTGGCACTTCAGGTGATTCGCGAGGTCAAACCGGAGATCGTGCTCTTTGGAGCGACGGCGACGGGCCGTGACTTAGCAGGCGCGATTGCCACGCATTTGCCGACCGGACTCACCGCCGACTGCACCATCCTTGACGTGGAACCGCACCCGAGTCGTCTCTTGCTAGCGTCCCGCCCCGCTTTTTCTGAGAAGATGTTAGCGACAATCCTGTGCAAGCAGTATCGCCCACAGATGGCGACCGCCCGCGCTGGTGTGTTTGAAGCCGCACCGTATGATCCGACGCGCCAAGGCGAGATTCACTCCGTACCATCGCTGATGGCAGAAGAGGAAATTGACGCGCAGGTGCTGCAATTCATCGAGGCGACGGAGCGTTTTGACCTCGAAGAAGCGGAGATCATCGTCGCAGGGGGCCGCGGCCTTGGCGGGCCCGATTCGTTTCAACTGCTCCAAGAGCTGGCCGATGCGCTGGGCGGTGTGGTCGGAGCATCACGCGCTGCAGTCGATGCGGGCTGGATCGGGCACGCCCATCAAGTCGGACAGACAGGTTACACGGTACGCCCGAAACTCTACCTTGCTGTCGGGATCTCCGGAGCTGTGCAACATCTGGTCGGCATGCAAAACTCAGACTGCATCCTCGCGATCAACCGTGATCCAGATGCGCCGATCTTTAAAGTGGCCAATTTCGCAATCGTAGGCGATCTGTTCAAGATCGTTCCGGCGTTGACCGAGGCGATCAAAGCAAAGCGGGCGGCACAATCGACTGCATCAGCCCAAGAGCCAATTCCGCAAGAGGTCGTCGACTAGGAGGAGAAGAGGACATGGAAAAATTTGATGCAGTCGTCGTCGGCGCTGGTCCGGCAGGAGCCGCCGCAGCTCTGACGATGGCGCGTGCAGGGCTGTCGGTCGTGCTGTTGGAGCGAGGGGAGTTCCCCGGTTCGAAAAACGTCTTTGGCGGTGTGATCTATCGCAAGCAGTTGGAGGACATCGTGCCAGAGTTCTGGAAGGAAGCGCCGCTGGAGCGCAAAATAATCGAACAGAACTTATGGATCATGGGTCAAGAAGCGGTGACCAAGCTCGGGCACAGAAATGAAGGATTTAAAGATCCTGCGAACTGCTGGACAGGGATGCGGGTGAAATTTGATCAGTGGTTTGCCAACAAAGCGGTAGAAGCGGGTGCCTTGCCCGTCTACGAAACGGTCGCGCTGGAATTGATCCGCGAAGGCAACAAAGTGGTCGGTGTTCGCACCGATCGCGAGGATGGCGACCTCTATGCGGATGTGGTCGTCATCGCCGATGGGGTCAACTCGCTGCTTGGCAAATCGCTTGGCATTCACAAGGAGTGGGCGCCCGATCAAGTGTCACTGGCCGTGAAAGAGCAGATTTTTTTGCCGAAAGAAAAGATTCTAGACCGTTTTGGGCTGGAAGGCGATGAAGGGGCGACGATCGAGTTTGCCGGGGAAACATCGCTTGGCATGACCGGTCTTGGTTTTCTGTACACCAACAAGGAATCGATCTCGCTTGGCATCGGCGTGATGGTGTCAGACCTGAAAAAAAGCAGGGTCAAGCCCTATCATCTGCTCGAAGAGGTCAAAAAGCACCCGGCCATTCGTAAACTGATACAGGGTGGAGAAACGAAGGAGTATGCAGGGCACCTGATTCCGGAAGGCGGTTTGCATGCGGTGCCGCAGCTGTCTGGCGATGGCTGGGTCGTCTGCGGCGACGCGGCGCAACTGATCAACTTCGTCCATCGGGAAGGGACCAACCTCGCGATGACCTCCGGGCGATTGGCTGGTGAAGCGATCATCGGGGCGAAAGAAAAAGGCGACTATTCAAAATCCGCCTTGTCGCTGTACGACCGCCAAGTGGCCGCTTCGTTTATCCGCAAAGACCTCAAGAAATATCAAGGTTTGCACGGTCTGCTCAATGAGATCGATCCCAAATTGCTCTTCTCCGACCTCCCGCGGGCGCTCAACGCTGCCGCTTTTGAGATGCTCAAGGTCGATGGAAAGAGCAAAGCGGAAAAACAACGCTATGCGATCAACCAGATCAAACAGACGGCCGGCGGCACATGGGATCTTGTCAAACTGGGCTGGAAGGGATGGAGGGCGATCAACGGATGAGTGAGAACAAAGGTTCAACGATCGAGGAAAAGCTCTATACGATTCGCTATAAAGTGGACGACATCTCACACTTGATCATCAAAGATCAACAGGTGTGCGTCAAATGTGAGACCAAAGAATGCAACGACTTCTGCCCGGCCGACGTGTATTCCTGGGCAGACTTGACCACGCACGTAGCTTTTGAAAACTGCATTGAGTGCGGTACGTGCCGCATCGGTTGCCCAGACTACAACATCGAGTGGGTCTACCCAAAAGGCGGTCATGGCATCACGTACAAATTTGGTTGAGCAACACAGAGCTCTCGTTACCGCGAGGGCTCTTTTTTTGTTAAAATGAGAAGACTACATTTTCAAGCATTTCCTGAGGAGGAACTACATATGGCAATCCGCACCGAACAGATTACAACAGAAGAACAATACGGACTTGCGCTGGAGATTCGAATGATCGTGTTCGTTCAAGAGCAAAACGTGCCGTCGGAGATCGAGGTGGATGAATATGAGAATGAAGCGATCCACGTGCTGGCCTATGATGAAGCTGGCCGTCCGGTGGCGACGGGCCGCATTCGACCGTACACGGACGGGGCGGGCAAGATGGAGCGCATCGCCGTGAGGAAAGAGGGGCGGGGCAAAGGATACGGGGCTGCCATCATGCATAAACTTGAAGAAATCGGGCGTGAGCAGGGATTTGTCAAGTTTATTTTGGAAGCGCAGACGCACGCAGAGACCTTTTATGAGAAACTCGGCTATGCCAACATCTCAGATGAACCGTTTTTAGATGCAGGTATCTGGCATGTGCGCATGGTCAAACAAGCATAGACGAGGCGAATACGGAGAGGAGACGAGAGGATGAACAAGAACCTTCTGGTGTTTTGGCTGTCCGCTTCCTTCGTCTTTGCTTTCGACCGAGTGACTAAAGTATGGGCGGAACGCACCTTGACGCTTGGCGAAAAGGTGCCTGGTATCGACGGCTGGTATGAGTGGTCACTCTTTTATAATCCAGGTGCTGCAGGCGGGATTTTCAGCGGGCATCTTGAATTTTTGATCACCGTTTCTGCACTGGCGGTGATCGCGCTGGTCGGGTTTATGGTCAAAGGTCGTCACGATCGCAACCTGTGGCTGCAGATCGGCTTGGGGCTGATGCTTGGCGGAGCGCTTGGCAACCTGTTTGACCGCGTGTTTTATCAGCATGTGATCGATTTTATCAACCCGATCGGTGAATCGCATATCTTCAACATTGCCGATAAAGGGATTCACTGGGGATTGTACCTCTGCTTGCTCGGATTGTGGCTTTCTCGGCGCAAGTTGAACAAAGCGGCACAAGCGAGCGCGCCCGAGCAGCAAAGATTGGAGCAATAGTCTGAAAATCAGGCTTGCCAGTGGCGCTAAGTTGATGTATAGTGAGTACAACTATTTATGTAAAGGGGGTGTAGGCAGGATGAATACTCAATTCGTCAACAA
Source organism: Tumebacillus algifaecis (assembly GCF_002243515.1). Classification (NCBI taxonomy): domain Bacteria; kingdom Bacillati; phylum Bacillota; class Bacilli; order Caryophanales; family Alicyclobacillaceae; genus Tumebacillus; species Tumebacillus algifaecis. The sequence goes on along the minus strand of NZ_CP022657.1, from coordinate 3,193,195 downwards.
TCAATTGTCCCAGATGTCATTGGCAGTTCTGGGAAAATGCGGGAATGCTCCAATTTACGGGATCAGTATGTCCAAATTTAACCCAATTGATGTTGAAGAAATTGAGAAATGACTCCTGCCTATACCACGATCGATGGTAGCACAGGCCGCGGGGAAATTTCCCCGCGGCCTTTTTGCGCACCGTTTTCGGGAGGGCAGTTGTTCACCCGAGGAGGAAATCGAAAATGATCGTAAGCGTACAACACGTGCAAAAATATTATGGTGCGAATCTGGTGCTTTCCGACGTCACGCTCGAGATTAAGCAAAAGGACCGCGTTGGCTTGATCGGGCGCAACGGAGAGGGGAAGACGACGCTGTTCAAACTGATCAGCGGCGAACAAAAGCATGACGGCGGACAGATTCACATTCGCAAAGGGACGAAGATAGGCAGTTTGGCCCAGATTCCCAACTACGGGGATGAGACGACCGTGTATGAAGTGATCGCCCGCGGTTACACCGAACTGCGCGCCTGTCAGCGGCAGATGGGAGAGCTGGAAGTCAAGATGACCGACCCGGCCGTGTTTGAGGTAGAGGCGCAACTGCAAGCGGTGCTTGCAGAGTACGATCGGTTGCGCGAACGCTTTGAGCGTGAAGGCGGCTATGAGATGGAAGCGAACATCGAACGAGTCGCCAACGGTTTGCGCGTGCCAAACGAGCAATATCAACGACCATTCGCCTCGCTATCTGGCGGGGAGAAAACCAAGATCGGTCTGGCCGCCTTGCTGTTGGAGCAGCCCGATTTGCTGTTGCTCGACGAGCCGACCAACCATTTGGACATGAAGGCGATCGAGTGGCTGGAAGGCTATCTGAGCGAGTATGACGGCACGGTGGTGATCATCTCGCATGACCGCTACTTTTTGGATAAAGTGGTGACGAAAGTGGTCGAGATTGAGGACGGCGAAGCGTTCACCTACCACACCGACTACAGCGGGTATCAGAAAGAGAAAGAAGAGCGGCTACTGCTGGAATTTGCGCATTTTCAGGAGCAGCAAAAGCAGATCAAGAAGATGCAGGAAACGATCAAGCGCTTGTACGATTGGGCACGACGCAACCCGCAGAATCCGAAATTCCACCGTCAGGCCGCCTCGATCCAAAAGGCGCTCGACCGCATGGAGAAGCTGAAGCGTCCGAAGCTCGAGCAAGAGGCGATGGACCTGCACTGGAAGTTGAAGGACCGCTCCGGCGAACGGGTCGTGGTGATCGAAGAAGCAGCCAAATCGTATGGGCCACGCCTGCTGTTCCAAGGGGTCAGCGATGTGCTGACCTATGGCGAGCGAGTCTTTCTGATCGGTGACAACGGAGCGGGTAAGAGCACGCTGTTTAAAATGATCCTCGGGCGCGAAACGGCAGATGCGGGCAGTGTGCGCTTGGGCGCACGCGTGGAAGTCGGGTACTTGGCGCAGGAGGAAGCGCCGCAAGACGAAGAGAAGACCGTTTTGCAGTACTTTAAGGATGAGGTCAGGATGGAGGAAGGGCAGGCGCGCGGCCAGTTGGCGCGGTTCCAATTCTTTGGCCCAGACGTGTTTCGACTGGTCAAAAACTTGTCTGGCGGTGAATGGAGTCGCCTGCGTCTGGCGCTGTTGATGTTTCAAAAGCCCAATCTGCTCCTGCTCGACGAACCGACCAACCATCTCGACATCGTGTCCCGCGAAGCACTAGAAGAGGCGCTTGATGAGTTTCCGGGGACGATTTTGGTCATCTCTCATGACCGCTATTTTATCAATCGCCTCGCCGACAAAATCTGGGCGCTGGAAGGTGGCGGGCTGACCCGTTATCTGGGCGATTTTGATGAGTATAAGGAACAGCAGAGGGATGTCCAGCCGCATGAGCGGGTGCACACACCTGTAGAAATTCAGCAACCGACCCGATCAGAAGTTTCTGAGGCCACAAAGAAGGTAAATCCGTACCAAAAAGCCAAATTAGAAGCGATGATCGCAGAGCTCGAGGAGAAATTAAAATACCTCGATACCGAGCTTCTCGACCCGGAAAATAGTACAGATTCCTCGAAGCTGAATGTACTCTTGGAAGCGCGCGATTTGGCGCAGGTCGAGTTAGATGAGGCGCTGGAGAGATGGATGGAGATGGATGAGTAATGAAAAAGAGCTGGCTTCTTTTACCGATCGCAGGGTTGTTGGCATTGGGATGCGCAACGGCAGAACCTGTGGTGCAGAAAGAGGAGATCATCCTCTCGGCAGCTGCAAGTTTAGCTGAACCGCTTGAGACGATCAAAGCGAATTTTGAAAAAGAGCATAAAGACGTGGCAGTGACGATCAATCTGGGCGCCTCGGGAACTTTGCAAAAGCAGATCGAGCAAGGTGCTCCGGCCGATCTCTTCTGGTCGGCGGGGAAAGGGCAGATGGACGCGCTGGAGAAGCAGGGCCTGCTGGTGGATGGAACGAGACGCGATGCGGCTGTGAACCGATTGGTATTGATCGTACCGAGCGAAGGGAAGCAGGCGTCGGCGCTCACCTCGTTGGCAGATCTGGCCAAACCGGACATCAACAAAATCGGCTTGGGCACACCGGAGACGGTACCAGCAGGAAAATATGCGCAAGAAGCTCTGACTCATGAAGGTGTCTGGGACGTCGTGCAACCGAAAGGGGTGTTCGGTAAAGATGTCAAACAGGTGCTGACCTATGTCGAGCGTGGCGATGTCGACGCGGGGATCGTCTACCGTTCGGACGCACTTTCCTCCAACAAAGTAAAGATTGCAGTCACAGCGCCGGAAGCTTCCCACTCTCCGATCGTCTACCCATTAGCGGTGCTCAAACAGACGAAACATCAGGAGAAATCGCAAAAGCTGCTCGACTATTTGACTAACGAACAGTCCCAAGCCATTCTCGAAAAAGCGGGCTTCGATAAAAAGTGACGTGGTGCCGCACGCACGATGACAGATGATTCGTGCAGCGCTTTTGGAGCAGAAGGGACGAGAGGATCATGATAGGTGAATCGTTCTGGTCTCCCGTTTGGCTGTCACTCAAAGTCGCCGGATGTGCTACGCTGATCACCGTAATTCTTGGCACGCTCATCGGTAAGTGGATGGCACGGCGGGAGTTTCATGGGAAAATGGTGCTGGAGTCGATCCTGTTGCTCCCGATGGTGATGCCCCCGACGGTGGTCGGCTTCGGACTGCTCGTCGTGTTGGGGCGTTCCGGTCTGGGTCAAATTTTTCCGGACAACGGGATTTTGTTTTCGTGGTATGCAGCGGTGATCGCCAGCTCCATCGTTTCGTTTCCTCTGATGTATCAAGCGGCGAAAACAGGTTTTGAGATGATCGATAAGGAGCTGGAGGCGGTTGCCACGACGATGGGAGCCAACTCTTGGCAGGTGCTATGGCATGTCACGCTCCCACTGTCATGGCCAGCGCTACTCTCTGGCTTTTTGTTAAGTTTTGTAAGAGCAACGGGCGAATTTGGTGCGACTTTGATGGTCGCAGGCAACATTCCAGGTCGCACGCAGACCCTGCCGCTTGGTATCTACAATGCCGTGGAAAGCGGACAGAATGGACTTGCTTGGGCATGGGTGATCTGTTTGTTTCTATTTTCCTTCTTCATGATGTGGTTGATCAGGCGACTTGGGGCAAAGACTACGTAATGCCCAGAGTCGTCTCTTCTTTGTGGATTTGTAGTGGCACGAATTCGAATTCTGTGGCAGAATGTGAAATGTGTCTCTATGGAATGTAGGTAGGAGGAAATTATGAAGCATCAAGAAGCTCTTCGAAATATTGCGATTATTGCCCACGTTGACCATGGGAAAACGACCCTCGTTGACAAACTCTTGCAACAATCTGGTATCTTCCGCGCCAACGAACAAGTGTCTGAGCGCGTGATGGACTCCAACGATCTTGAACGCGAACGCGGGATCACGATCCTCGCGAAGAACACCGCCGTGAGCTACGGCGACTACACGATCAATATCGTCGATACCCCGGGACATGCTGACTTTGGTGGCGAAGTGGAACGGATCTTAAAAATGGTTGACGGCGTATTGCTCGTCGTCGATGCGTTTGAAGGCGTCATGCCGCAAACGAAGTTTGTCCTGCGCAAAGCGCTTGAGCAAAACCTCAAGCCGATCGTCGTCATGAACAAAATCGACCGCCCGACAGCGCGTCCGGAAGAAGTCATCGACGAAGTGCTCGAACTGTTTATCGAACTCGATGCGAACGACGAACAACTCGAATTCCCGGTGGTCTATGCATCGGCGCTCAATGGCTATGCGATGCTCGACTACAAACAGCCTGGCGAAGACATGAAACCGCTCTATGATGCGATCATCGAGCACATCCCGAGTCCGGCTGTTGACCCGGATGCGCCCTTGCAACTCCAGGTCAACATGCTCGACTACAGTGACTACCTCGGCCGCATCGGCATCGGCCGCGTTCATCGCGGTAAAGTTAAGGTCAATGAACAGGTAGCGGTTATGAAGCGTGACGGCAAAGTAGAACGCCAGCGCATCGTCAAGCTGTTTGGCTTCCAAGGGCTCAACCGCATCGAAGTCGAGCAGGCGGAAGCGGGCGATCTGATCGCTTTCTCCGGTCTTGGCGAACTGAATGTGGGGGAAACGATCGCTGACTTACAGAATCAAGAAGCCTTGCCGCTTCTGCATATTGACGAACCGACTCTGCAAATGACGTTCATCGTCAACGATTCTCCGTTTGCGGGTCAGGAAGGCAAGCATGTCACCTCGCGTAAACTGCGCGATCGTTTGTTCCAAGAATTGGAAACTGACGTATCGATGCGCGTCGATGAAACCGATTCGCCCGATGCGTTCGTCGTTTCTGGACGTGGGGAATTGCACCTGTCGATCCTGATCGAAACGATGCGCCGCGAAGGATTCGAACTGCAAGTATCCAAGCCGCAGGTTATCTTCAAAGAGATCGACGGCGTGAAATCCGAACCGTATGAGCATCTGCTGATCGACGTGCCGGAAGATCATATGGGCTCTGTCATGGAGCGTCTCGGTCTGCGCAAAGCAGACATGACCAACATGATCAACTTTGGCAATGGCAACGTGCGTTTGGAGTTTTTGATCCCTGCGCGCGGTCTGATCGGTTTCCGAACCGAGTTCTTGACGATCACTCGCGGCTTTGGCATCATGAACCATTCCTTCCACAGCTACATGCCGTCCAAAGGCTCGATCGAAGGTCGCCACATGGGCGTTCTCGTCGCTGCTGAAACTGGCACGTCCAGCACCTATGGGATCGAAGGTCTGGAAGACCGTGGGGTGATGTTCATCCACCCGGGTACCGAAGTGTACGAAGGTATGATCGTCGGCGAGCACAACCGTGACTCCGACTTGACGGTCAACCCTTGCAAGACCAAAGCGGCGACCAACGTCCGTTCTGCGACGAAAGATGACACCACGCGCCTGAAAGTTCCGCGCATCATGTCGCTGGAAGAAGCGCTTGAATACTTGAACGACGATGAATACTGTGAAATAACGCCGAAATCGGTGCGCCTGCGCAAGAAGTATCTCAAGAAAAATGAGCGTGACCGCTTCGACAAGGAGAAGAAGTGGGCGAAAATAAACGGGTAACCGTCGATTTTTGCAATGGGAACTTGATGTCGTTCACTCAGGAACTTTTTCTGCGCTTGCGGGAAGAACATCCAGAATGGACAGTTTCTCGTTACGGCTGCCTCACTAACTGCGGTGAGTGCGCGGTACGCCCATTTGCCTTTGTGGAAGATGAGATCGTCTCGGGCCATGACTTGGCAGAGTTTGAAGTCAAGTTGTTGGCATTGATCGAGAAAAAGACCCTGACACTTTAGTGTCAGGGTCTTTTTCCATTGGTGACGTCGTTAGGCCATTTGTTCGTCCATGCTGACAAGAGGTACTGCCTCTTTTGCTCGTTGACGACCCGCCTCGAGCCAATCCTCTTCTGCGAGATGGTTCGCCGCCACCAGATCCTCGTTCCAACTTGCGACGATGTCGCCGATGCGAGAATGCGTGGTCTGCACTGCAATACCTCCTTTTGATAGGAATCGAAGCACACTTCGTTCCACTTGTTAGAATGTAGTAAAGCCACGCTTCCTATTCGTGACAGAATCTGCCCGGCCACGTATGGGAAGGGGCAAAAAATGCTATAATGACTTATAGAAAGTCTTGGCAACACAGGGCTGCAGCTCGATCGGAAAGGGGTTCACAAGGATGGCTGAACAAGCAACAAACCAACTATCAGAGGACCTGGTCAATTTTCTGCAGGGGGAGCAAATTGTACTGCTTGCTTCCATCGATGCGGAGAACGGTTCGCCGAATATCCTCTGCATCTCCTGGCTGTTGGCCACAGGTCCAACGACGCTTCGACTGGCGATCGATGGCCGCTCCAAGCTGTTGCAAAACATTGCAAAGAATGATCTTGTGACCGTGACGGTGTTGGGGCTGGGAACGGCAACCGCGATTACTGGTCGCGCGAAACAGTACATTGACAAATTAGCAGGTGTCTCCTTGAACATGGCTGGGGTGGAGATTTCGATCGATGCTGTCCGCGACGTGATGTTTTACGGAGGCAAGCTCACGAATCAATTGGTGGCTGACAAGACGTACGACAAAACGTTGGCCAAGAAATATGACACAGAAATTTTTACCGCCTTGCGTCACTAGCAGGAGCGTCATTTGGGAGGATAAATGCGGGCAGTCTTCAGCAACATGAGGACGTGCCTTTTTTTCCAAGCGAATCGAGTATACATAACATGTCTTGCACTGAGGAGGGACGCACGTTGGAGAAGCCGTTTTCGTATCCATTGACGATGAAGAATGGAAAGGTGTTCGACGCGGCCGGGAAGGATGTTACGGAGCTTTATCAGGAGTACAAGCAGTCTGAGGCTGCCGAGAAAATGGTAGCTGCGCTGGAAAAATTGGCAGGAGTCAAGCAGCAATCTCTTCCGACCAAGCGTATGTTGTTTATAGATACAGCATACAAGTATTCGGCGGTGATCGAGACGTTTATCGGCGATGACCTCTCGGAGCGTCTCAATCTAGCCTATGCGGGTAAGGTCGAAGAAAATGAATCGGGCGAATGGTACCTCAACAAAATGAATCGCAAGATCATCGAAATCGAAAGTTTGGCCCAATTGTACAGTCTGGTCTCGCGTGGCGACATTACGATGGACATGGCAGAAATCGCGTGGGATAATCGTGAATCCTGCTTTTACATGATCAAAAGGTAAAGTTGGTCACTTTTAGAAACTGTACATTTGCTCGCATATCGGGTATGCTGGAGAGGTATTATTAGTAGAGGAGGTGAGTCACATGGTAACCTTGACCGAATCTGCAGCAGAGAAGGTATCTGCCCTGCTGGCTCAGAAAGACAACCCTGAACTGGCACTGCGCGTCTTCATCAAGTCTGGCGGCTGCTCTGGCTTCAGCTATGGCATGGCGCTTGACGAGAAGAAGGACAATGACGCTCTGTACGAGTTGAACGGCGTTAAGGTAGTGGTCGATGAGATGAGCGGCCAGTACCTCCAAGGTGCAGTTGTGGACTATGTAGATTCTTTGATGGGCGCAGGTTTCAAGATTGAGAACCCGAACGCTGCTTCGACTTGTGGTTGCGGTTCTTCTTTCCGCACTGCTGGCGACGCTGGCAAACCGGGCGCTTGTTCCTAATCCATTGCATGAAAAAACAGCACTCCCTCGGGAGTGCTGTTTTTGTTTGTGCTACTTATTTCGCAGCTTTTGCAGCTTCGATTGCAGCTTCATAGTTCGGGTGGTTGGTCACTTCGGAAACGTATTCAACGTGGACGATTTTATCGTTGGAATCGACAACGAATACTGCGCGAGCGAGCAGGCGCAGTTCTTTGATCACAACGCCATATGCCAAACCGAAGGACAGGTCGCGATGGTCAGACACAGTTTGTACCTTATCGATGCCAGCAGCACCGCACCAACGGCCTTGTGCAAACGGCAGATCGACCGAAACGGTCAGGATGGTGGTGTTGGTCAGGTCTGCTGCAGCTTCGTTAAAACGGCGGGTTTGCGCGTCGCATACGCCAGTGTCTACAGACGGGACGACCGAGATGATGCGAACGGTGCCTTTCGACTCATCGAGCGTCACCGGGGTCAGGTTATTTGCCAATACGGTAAAGTTCGGAGCTTGGTCGCCTACTTTAACTTCGGTGCCTTGCAGGGTTACCGGGTTGTTTTTAAAGGTGATGCCTTGACGTTCAGTTGCAGTGGTCATCAGTGAAGAACCTCCTCGATCTCTTTTTTTATATGTACCAGATACTATCATACCCGAAATGGCCCAAATGTTCACCCATTCCCAGCTTAAAATTAGGTGACAAGTCCACCGTTTGGTGAAATCACTTGTCCTGTGATGAACGAGGAAGATGGCAACGCTAAAAAGCGCACAACAGAGGCGATATCCTGTGGTGTTCCAAGGCGACCGACCGGAGTTTCGTCGGCGATGCGAGCCAGGTCTTCGGCGCTCAGATGGGCGAGCATGTCGGTCATCACAGCACCTGGTGCAACGCAGTTGACGGTGATGCCGGAGGGGCCGACCTCTTTGGCCAGCGCTTTGGAAAAGGAGATGATCCCGCCTTTGCTGGCCGAGTAAGGAACTTCAAAAGAACCACCAGTCATGCCCCAGATCGAGGACAGGTTGATGATCCGACCATATTGTTTGGAGACCATGTGTGGCAAGACCGCTTTGGCACACAAAAATGGTGCGCGCAGGTTGGCGTTCATCATCTCGTCCCATTCTTCCACAGTGGTATCGAGCAAGAGGCCCGTCTTGGCGATGCCAGCATTGTTGACCAAAATTTGTGGTGCGCCAAAATTGACACAGGTCGCTTCGATCAGATAGGCGGCCTGATCCGGATCGCTGAGATCCGCTTGTACAGCGATGGCGTTCACGTCCGCACGGCGGCAGGACTCGACCGTTTCCAGCGCAGCCGCGGCAGAATTTTTATAATTGACCACGAGGTTTGCACCCGCTTCAGCCAGCGCGATGGCGATCGCGCGCCCGATTCCACGGGAGGCGCCCGTCACGATGGCATTGGCGCCTGCCAGTGGCCGAGAGTCGGGATAAGAATGGGTGTTCATCGGCAGCACTTCCTTTGCTACGAAATTCGTACCACCGATTGTACCACACTTTAGTGGAAGTGCAGCGTTGGGTCGAGCGGCAGTTCGATGCGCAGCACATACTCTTGCAGCAACGAGTTGAATTGATCCTTTGCCCTTGTCGCCACCGAATGGTTGACCCCTTCGATCATCGCAAGCTCTGCACAGTCCATCTCTGTGGAGAATTGCTCGGCATACGCTTTGGTGGCCCGATCTTTCGAGCCGTTGATCAGCAGGACGGGACATCGGATGTTGGCGACTTCGTGCATGCTCAAGAATCGTTCGGAAGCTTCGATGATGCGCAGCGTCTCTGCTGGTACGGCTCGTTTGGCGATGCGGTAGAAAAAGCCGCGTTGAACGACGTTGTGCGCATTGTTTTGTGCGACCGAATAGGCGATCAGTTTGTGCAATTTGGCTTGGATCAGCCATTTGGAAAAATTGTTTTTCATCATCATCGCAATGCCTTGCACTTTTGCAAACGCTCCGATCAAGCAAAGACCTGCGACCATCTCAGGATGGTCGAGGGTGAACTGTTCGGCGATCAACGTGCCTGTGGAGTAGCCGACGAGAAAGGCTTTCTCGATCTTTAGATGGCGACAGAGGGCGTGCAAGTCTTCGCTCAGATCACCGATTTCGATCGGACCGCGCGAAATGCCGGTGCCGCCATGACCGCGGATGTCGTAGGTGATGACTGTGAAATTTTTTTTAAACACGGGGACTTGACCCAGCCAGTTTTGATGATTGAGGCCAAGCCCATGAATGAAGATCATCGGAAATCCAGCGCCGATGATCGTATAGTAATGTGAGATTTCATCATGTTCAAAACGGGGCATCGCTACATCCCCCTTTTATTTCAAATGATCTGGCGGTTGTGAGTTGTCCTGTGCTCGTGTCGCAGGGTCGTATAGATCGTAGTTGCCAAGCCCGATGTTCGGATCGATCCAGTTGATGGGTGACAAAGGGGCGACCGGATCAAGTGCATACCCATCTTGAGCACGGCGTGGTCGGGCGTTCTGTTCGGTCGGGTAGCGAGGGAACTGCGGGAACTGCGCAGTTCCATACCCGGTGTCAGCAAGCGGCAGGTATTGCTGATTGGGTAGGTCATGCAAAATCTGTAGGGACTGTGGAATCTCCTGCGTCTTGGGTCGCAGTTCATGGTCCGTTGCCTCTTGCCGGGCCACATACCTCACCTCAGCGTCGGCGGGGATGTAACGCACTTCCACTTCCGGCAATTCGCGATCTGCTTCGGTCGCGACGGTCATGCGTGTGACTTTGCCGCCGTGTTGTTCCATGATATTGGCAGCGTAGTCAGCTTCCTCGTCCGAATACGTGTCAACCGCGATGAAGAACGCTCCGCTTTTCGCATCGGTGCTCTCCGATTCTCGGGTCGTCTCCGCTTGCTCTGTTTGGCGATCTGCCCCCATCTGGGCGCGTAAATAGTGCCCGACCGTCTCCCCGACCGCTTGCCCGGCCATCGGACCGCCCGTCAGCACTGGGCCTAAGCCTGGTACGAGCAGCGCGACCGCCCCTAGAGCAATGCCGCCGATCTCCGACACGCTCTCCACCATGCTCTCCTCATCCTGCGCACCACGAATTTCAAAATTTTCGTCAGAATGCCCTTGAATGGACGTTGATTCTTCTGCCTTTTGACCGGGGGTGGCAGCCATGATTGAAATTCTTCCTGCAAAATAAGGAGTCAAGTCCTTGACGCAATCATGAACAGTTGTATACGATTGAAAATGAGTGATGATTCGTTCATTTTTCATTTCCTGATCACCTCTTCATGCGGTAGGTTTCCCATAGCGGTGGACAACTACACATACAATGAAGTCGTAACCGAACGGATAGGATTAAAGGAGGCATCCCGATGTTTCGAAAAATTTTGATCGCCAACCGCGGCGAAATTGCTTGTCGTATCATCCGTACCTGCAAGCTGCAAGGCATTCAAACGGTTGCTATCTATTCGGAAGCGGACGCTGAAGCTCCGCATGTCAAAATGGCGGACGAAGCGTTTCTCGTCGGTGAACCGCCAGTTGCCAAAAGCTATCTGAACGTTGACCGTATCTTGGAAATCTGCAAAGAGACAGGTGTGGAAGCGATCCACCCAGGCTACGGTCTGCTGTCAGAAAACACTGGATTTGCTAAGCGCGCTGAAGAAGCGGGCATCACCTTCATCGGTCCGTCTGTACAAGCGATTGCTGCGATGGGGTCGAAGATCGAATCGCGCAAAGCGATGGAGCAGGCTGGCGTTCCAGTCGTGCCAGGGATCACCCGACCGCTCGTTGACGAAGAAGAAGGCGTGGCGGTCGCGCAGGAAATCGGCTATCCGATCATGTTGAAAGCATCGGGTGGCGGCGGCGGAATCGGCATGCAGGTTTGCCACTCTGATGAAGAGCTGCGCAAAGCGTATGCGGGCAATCAAAACCGAGCCAAGCAATTTTTCGGCGATGATGCCATGTATATCGAAAAGTTTGTCGAGGAACCGCGCCATGTTGAAGTGCAGATTCTCGCCGATAAAAACGGCAACACCGTTTACTTGTGGGAGCGCGAATGCTCCATTCAGCGCCGCCATCAAAAAGTGGTGGAAGAAGCCCCGTCTCCTTTCCTCGACGCAGCGTTGCGTCAAAAGATGGGGGAAGCGGCCGTTCGCGCCGCCAAGTCGATCGGCTACAGCAATGCGGGCACGATCGAATTTTTGGTCGATAAGCATCGCAATTTCTACTTCCTCGAGATGAACACCCGTCTGCAAGTCGAGCATCCGATCACTGAGGAGATCACCGGACTCGATCTTGTAGCCGAACAATTGCGCATCGCCTATGGGGAAACGCTTGGCTATACGCAAGACGATATCAAATTGGACGGTCACGCGATCGAAGTGCGCATCTATGCGGAAGATCCGAAGACCTTTTTCCCAAGCCCTGGGCAGATCACCCGTTTCGAAACGCCGCAGTTCGACTTTGTGCGCAACGAACTGGCTGTCGGACCAGAATCAAAAGTCACTCCGTTCTACGACCCGATGATCGCAAAACTGATCGTCAAAGGGCAAGACCGTAGCGAAGCGATCTCCAGAATGCAACAGGCGCTGGAGCATTATCATGTCGAAGGCATCAAGACAAACATCCCGATGCTCCGTGAAGTGATGGCGCATGAAGCGTTCCACGCCGGGGATACGACGACCGATTTTGTGGCAAAACACATTCAGAAAAAATAATCAGGGCACGGAAGCCTAGGAGGATCTTACAATGACAGAAATCACAGCAAGCATGGCAGGAAACGTTTGGAAAGTTCTTGTAAAAGCGGGCGACACCGTAGAGGAAGGGCAAGATGTTGTGATCTTGGAATCGATGAAAATGGAAATTCCGATCGCAGCCGACTTTGGCGGCACCGTCGTAGAAGTGAAATGTGAAGAGGGCAGCTTTGTGAACGAAGGCGACGTGCTTGTCGTCGTTGAAGACTAATTGTTCGATTCCGAATACGCCTTTGCCGGGTAGAAAGGTGTGACTTTTCATGAGTAAAAACTGGCCGGCCTCCGTCACGATCAAAGAAGTGGGACCGCGTGACGGTCTGCAAAACGAAAAGGGTATCGTGAAAACGGAAGACAAGATCGCTTGGATCAACCACCTGAGCCAAACCGGTCTTCAGCACATCGAAATCACCTCGTTCGTCAATCCCAAATGGATACCGGCGCTGGCCGACGCCCTTGAAGTGGCACAAGGCATCACCCGGGTAGAAGGTGTGACCTACTCGGCGCTGGTGCCGAACATGCGCGGCTTAGAAGGTGCATTGCAGGCCAATCTCGATGAAGTGGCCGTCTTCATGTCTTCCACCGAGATGCACAACAAAAAGAACATCAACAAAAGCATCGACGAGACGTTTCCGGTGCTCAAAGAAGTGGTCGATGAGGCTCTTAAAGCTGGCAAAATCGTCCGCGGCTACCTATCCACCGTCTTCGGATGTCCCTATGAAGGGGTAACCGATGTGAAACAGGTGGTCTACGTTTCGGAAAAGCTGTTGGAGATGGGCATTCATGAGCTGTCTCTCGGCGACACGATCGGCGTGGCCAACCCGCGTCAAGTGCAGGAAGTGTTGGACGTGCTGCTGAAGACGATTCCGAAAGACAAGTTGGCGATGCATTTCCATGACACGCGCGGCACGGCGATGGCCAATGTCCTCGCGTCGCTTGAAATGGGCATCACCACGTTTGACGGCGCACTGGGAGGCTTAGGCGGCTGTCCGTACGCACCGGGCGCATCGGGCAATCTGGCCACCGATGACCTGCTGTACATGCTGCATGGAATGGGCATCAAGACGGGTGTGAACAGCGACAAGCTGCTGGAAGCGGCGCAACTGATCCAAAGCAAGATCGGACGACCGTTGCCGAGCCATGCTTTGCAGGCGGTGTCTGCCGTTTGTGAATCGTAAGGAACGGGGGAGGAGAACACATGCCATTTGATCCAATCATCCGCAACTTCCGCGAAACGCCATTGGCCGAAGACCGCAAAGGGCTGGTGCAAACGGAATTTAGCGATGGCATCGCGACCGTCACGTTGAACCGTCCGGAAGCGGCGAACGCGTTTTCAGTCGAGATGCTGGAACAGTTCATCGACGCGCTCTACAGCTTGAAGTTCGACCCGGAGGTGCGTGTGGTCATCATCACTGCCGCCGGAGAAAAAGCGTTTTGTGCAGGTGCCGACCTGATCCAGCGCGGGCAGATGGATATGGCGCAAGCTCGCCAGCATATCAACCTGATCCGATCGGCCGTCAATGAGGTGGAAGCGCTTCCGCAGCCGACGATCGCAGCGATCAACGGCGTGGCGTTTGGCGGCGGAACCGAGCTGCTGTTGGCGGTGGACATTCGCGTGGCTGTACAGAGTGCTAAGTTCGGTCTGACCGAAACGGCGCTGGCGATCATCCCAGGCGCAGGTGGCACCCAGCGTCTGCCGCGCCTGATCGGTGTGGCGAAGGCGAAAGAGCTGATTTTGACCGCCCGCAGGATCGATGCATCGGAAGCGGAGCAGATCGGACTCGTCAACTATGTGGTAGCGCAGGAAGAGCTGTTGAACAAAGCGCATGAACTCGCCCGCGAAATCACGAAAAACGGCCCGCTCGCCGTGCGTCAAGCGAAACTTGCGATCAACAAAGGGATCGAAGTGGATCTTGCTACCGGACTTGCCATCGAGCAGAACGCGTATGAAGTGATCATGCCGACGCAAGACCGTTTGGAAGGTTTGAAAGCGTTTAAGGAAAAACGCCCGCCGGTCTACAAAGGCGAGTAATTGGCCGCAAGGAGGAGAAACAAGGATGTCCTTTGATAAAACGTTGCAAGAGCGTCTGGAGAAAATCCAGCAAGGCGGCGCTCCGAAATATCATGAGAAAAATGCTGAGCAGGGCAAACTGTTTGTCCGCGATCGTCTGCGCTTGCTATTCGATGATGAATTTGTGATCGAAGATGGCGCATTCGCAAACTTTATGGCAGGCGACCTGCCAGCCGACGGCGTCGTCACCTGCCTTGGTCGCATCCATGGCCGTACGGTCGCTGTGATGGCGAATGACTCGACCGTAAAAGCAGGCTCTTGGGGCTCGCGCACCGTGGAGAAAATCATCCGCATCCAAGAGACGGCCGAAAAGATGAACATTCCGATGATCTACTTGGTGGACTCTGCAGGCGCACGGATCACCGATCAGATCGAAATGTTCCCAGGTCGTCGTGGGGCAGGTAAAATTTTCTATAACCAAGTTAAGTTCTCAGGTCGCATGCCGCAAATCTGCGTGTTGTTTGGCCCGTCTGCTGCGGGTGGAGCCTACATTCCAGCTTTCTGTGACATCGTGATCATGGTCGATAAAAACGCTTCGATGTACCTCGGTTCTCCGCGCATGGCAGAGATGGTCATCGGTGAAAAAGTGACCTTGGAAGAGATGGGCGGCGCTCGCATGCACTGCCAAATCTCTGGTGTGGGCGACGTGCTGGCGAAGAATGAAGAAGAGGCGATTAAACAAGCACGCCAATATCTGAGCTATTTCCCGCAAAGCTATGCGGAACACCCGCCAGTGGCAGAGGGCAAAGACATCGCCGCGTTTGAGAAAACGCTCGGTGAGATCATCCCGCAAAACCAGAACGCACCGTTCAACATGCTCGAACTGATCAACAGATTGATCGACGAAGGTTCGTGGTTTGAAATCAAGAAGCTGTTTGCGCAGGAGTTGCTCACCGGACTGGCTCGCATCGACGGCAAAGTGGTCGGCATCATCGCCAACCAACCGAAAGTCAAAGGTGGGGTGCTCTTTGTGGACTCCTCCGACAAAGCGGCGAAGTTCATCACTCTATGTGATGCATTTAACATCCCGCTCCTGTTCTTGGCTGACGTTCCGGGCTTCATGATCGGGACCAAAGTCGAGCGCGCTGGCATCATCCGCCACGGTGCAAAGCTGATCTCCGCAATGGCCGAAGCGTCCGTTCCGAAGATTTCGGTCGTTGTTCGCAAAGCGTACGGTGCAGGTCTTTACGCGATGGCAGGCCCTGCTTTCGAACCGGATGCCTGCTTGGCGCTCCCGACCGCGTCGATCGCCGTCATGGGCCCAGAAGCAGCAGTCAACGCGGTCTATGCAAACAAGATCGCAGAATTGCCGGAAGAAGAGCGCGCCGCCTTCATCGAAGCGAAGCGTGAAGAGTATCGCCAAGACATCGATATCTACAAGCTCGCCAGCGAAATGATCATCGACGCTGTTATCGATCCGAACGAGTTGCGCAACGAACTGATTCGCCGCTTTGAACTGTACAGCAGCAAATATGCACCGTTCACCGACCGCAAGCATCCGGTGTATCCGGTTTAAACAGACAGAAAAATCCCCTTCTCGACAGAGAAGGGGATTTGCATTTTTTACTGTTTACCTTCGATATACGTTTCCTTCAGATCATACTCGATCGCAAACGATCTCCAGACGAAGTTCTTCACATACGGTTTGGTCACGTATGCGCGGGAGCGGAAGTTGGTCGGGCCGATCGGCATTTCTTGGATCAGCAGTTTCTCAGCATCTTGGAGGATGTTGATACGACGTTTCGGGTCCGGTTCGGATTGCGCTTTTTTGATCAAGGCATCATACTCCTTGTTGCTCCAGTTGCCGTAGTTGATGCCGCCTCCGGTGGTGAAGAGGTCGAGGAAGGTCATCGGGTCATTGTAGTCGGCGATCCAAACGCCAAGCGAAATGCCATAGTCGTGAGCTTTTTGCTTTTGCAGGCGCAATTTGAACGGAAGCGGTTCGAGGTCCACTTCGATGCCGAGGTTCTTACGCCATTGTTCTTTGATGTATTCCCCCGATTTGCGGCCGATATCGCCTTCGTCAATCATCAGCTTGATTTTCGGGAAGTTGTCCAAGCCAACCTCTTTTAATCCAGCAGCCAACGTATCTTTTGCTTTGGGAGCATTCTCTTTGGATTTCAGCAGGTTGCCCACATTTTTCGCGAAGTCGCCGCCTTGGCCGTCCGAGGTACCAAACGGAGTAAACCCGGTCGGAGCTTTGGAACCGTTGTGGTAGATCACATCAGCGAATGATTCCCAATCCACAGCCCAAGTCAGCGCTTGGCGTACTTTTGCCGATTGGAGCGCTTTCTCGTTTTGGTTGTAAGAAAGGTAGCCTGATGCCAAGTCCGGTTGTTCTACATACCCCGGCTTGCCTTTGTAGTTATCGACATGGTCGCGCAACAGCTGGGCACGATCGACTTGACCCGCTTCATACAGATTGACCGATGCGTTGCTATCTTTGACGATCTGGTAGTTTACTTGCGTCAGTTTAACTTTCTTGGCATCCCAATACGATTCATTTTTTACAAGGACGGCCGATTGCTCGTGCGTCCAATCTTTCATCACAAACGGACCGTTATACAACACTTTATCCGCTTCTGAGCCGTATTTGTCGCCAGCCGCTTCGACAAATTTTTGGTTTTGAGCGAAGAAGGTCGGGAAGGCCATCTGCTCGATGAAGAAGGGTAGCGGATTCTCCAGTTTCACTTCTAGCGTTTTGTCATTGATTGCTTTGACCCCGACATCTTCCGCTTTGCCTTTGCCGTCATTGTAAGCGGTTCCACCCTTGACCCAAGCGACCATAAACGCGTACTGTGCGCCGGTGTCCGGGTTCAAAGTACGCTTCCAGGAATATTCGAAATCATGCGCGGTCACGGGATCGCCATTCGACCATTTGATACCGTCGCGCAGATGGAAGGTGTACGTCAGACCATCTTTGGAAATTTCCCATTTCTTTGCCAAGCCTTCTTCCGCTTTGCCGTTCTTGTCCAAGCGGACAAGACCTTCGTTGACATTGGAGAACAGGGTGAAGGCCAAATTGTCGGTCGCTTTCGATACGTCCATCGTCGGCAACTCATCGCCGAGCACGAGGTTTAGAATTTGCTCTTCTTGCTTCTCTTTGTCTGTCCCACCGGTCTTCTCCGAACTGCTACAGCCAGCCAGCACGCCTGCGAGCATCGAGACGGAAAGCCCGATTGTCAGCCATTTCTTTGTGTTCAATGCACAAACCCCCAATTATTGATACCTAGTATAGTCTCTCTGCTTTTATATATTATAACAATTAATAGTTTCGTTGGCGAGAATTTGTAATTGACCGTTCTTGCTCGCAAAACAGCAGAATAAATTGCGCGGAGCGCTTATTTTGGCTAGCATCAGGGTAAATAGATGAACTGCGAAAGGACTGTGTTGTGGATGAAAATTGCAATTCTCGGCCCAGGTGCAATCGGGCGATTGGTAGGATATTGGTTGGCCTCGGGCGGGCATCAGGTGGTGATGGTGTGCCGTAGAACGGAGCAGGCGGAGCGCTTAGGGCGACAGGGGTTGACCTACGTGGACGCAGCCGGGCAAGAGCACAATCTTCAAGTAGAGGCTGTCTTCGAGGCGGATGATGAGAAGCTGGCGGAGATCGATGGCTTGATCGTGACGGTGAAAAGTTATGACACGGAGGCGGCCGCCCAGCAGATCGCAGCATGGCACGCATCAATTCCGGTGCTGTCTCTGCAAAATGGCTTGGGCAATGCCGAGACGCTGGCCCGCTATCTGGCGCCAAAGCGGATTTCTTTGGCGTTGACCACGCATGGCGCGACAGCAGAAGGGGACACCCGAGTCTGGCATAAAGGGCAAGGGCAGACGGTTGTCGGTGATGTGGAGCGGGGGAGCGGAGCGGCACGCTGGTGGACAGAACTGCTCATGACCTGTGGGCAGTCTGCCCTGTTGTCAGATGACATTTTCACCGAAGTGTGGCGCAAAGCGATGATCAACATCGGCATCAATCCGTTCACGGCACTGCTTGACGTTCGAAACGGCCAACTCGTACAAGAACCGGAAGTGCTACGCTTGATGCAAGCGACTGTGCAAGAGGCGGAGCAGGTGGCACGCGCACAGGGGATCAACTTGCAGGGAAGCTTCGAACGCGTGCTCGAGGTGTGTAAAAACACGGCAGCCAACAGTTCGTCGATGAGGCAAGATCTGCAGAAAGGACGCCGTACGGAGATCGATGCGATGTGCGGTGTGATCGAAGAGATCGCAGAAAAATCGGGCCTTCAAGCCCCCTATAATACTTTCCTGAAAAAAATGGTCAAAAAATGTGAAACAAAATGGATCATACTCTCATCATTACAGTTACAGGGCATGTTCGAGGAGTTCCAAAGAAATTAAACCCGCGATCTTTAGTCATACTCAATTTCTATTTTTAGTAATTCTCAATAAGGAAAAAGAGTCGATATATCACCCTTTATTTCACTTGGATTATACGGTCTAATAATTTTTTGTAGTGGCTATTTACAACCGCTGGAACGAAAGGTATAATGACGGTAGTAAATCGTAAACGTTGCGATTTATAAGTGACCCCAAATTGAGATCGATGAGCCCCTCCGCTTGTCGGTCGCTTTTTTTGTCTAACTTTGCATATTTCATATCCTAGCGAAAAAGTGGCAGGTCTGCTCAGCAGACCTGCCACTTTTGTTTTTTAGAAATAGTCGTGCATCAGCGGTTGATGAACACTAGCCCATAGCTTGTGCAGGAAGGGCAGGACATGCGGATCATGGATCGTTAATTTCCCGAGAAATAATGCCTGTTCGACAGAGAGGTAGCCGTAGAAAATCTGCGTCCAAGTGCCGATATCTGCACTGGCGTCGGCCAATTCATCAGTGGCCGAAACGCTGGCCGTCCCACTCGAGGCAACTGTAAGTTGCCAAGTTCCTTCGTTCCACGGAGCGAATGGGTCGTGCACCTGCAAGCGAGCTGTGCCAGCTTGTGCTTGCGAAGAAGTAACTTGCCAAGCGGTCCTGACATCGACAATGCGGGCCATAAACCAATTGACGCTTTCGGACGTCATTTTTTTCGGATCATGGAGCAGCGAGGGGAGGATCGAGTCGATGTGTGTCTCCCACTCCCAACCTGTGAGCAAATTGTCTTTTTCCAGCAAGGAGAGCAGTCCTTTTTGAGCATCGACGGTGAGTGCGATCAGCTCTTTCACGTCCAGTTTGTTATCTTCCTGTTGGATCAACACGATGTACCCTTGTGCTTCCTCTTGTGCGTCTTGCCAGAGGTAAAGACGCGGCTTCGAACCGCCGAAGGGGTTGTCCACGATTTTTGACCACTCTAGGTCACGACGGCGCAAGAAGCCGTTCTGAGTGCGGGCATAGCGGTCGTAAAGATTTTTCACCGTCGCCAGCTCCGCTTCGTTGCAGCGGACGATGCGACCGCTGTCAGAAGTGGCTGGCTTGGCGAAGATCTTCGGTTGGAACGGGGATTTGAACAAGCGTTTCTCGCAGCAAAACGCATAGCCGAATTTACGATAAAACTCGTACATGCTTGGGTGCAGACAACTGACTGGCACAGCGTTGTCTTTCATTTCCTGTAGCATGGCGCTCAGCAGTTCGCGGACATATCCTTGACCGCGTTCCTCGATGCGGGTGGCGACCGAAGCGACACCGCCCATCGACAGGGCTTGACCGTGCAGATATTGGGTAAAAGGGAACAATCGTCCCGTCGCTTTCATCTCATCGTTCACAAACACGCAACGCGTTTCGTGCAAATCGGTCAAATGCCGATTCTTCAACGCTTGCTCCGGGGAGAGCATGTGATACGATTCAGCACGGATGTAGCAAAACGTTTCCCATTCATGCTCTGCAATCTGGCGCACTTCAAGATGCATGGAAATCCCACCTTTCTGGTTGTACTTCACTATTTTCTTTGTCTGGTAGAGATTACCTGCTAGAAAAACAAACACCGATCCGAGTTAGGCTGATCGGTGTGGTGCTGACCGCATGTCGAAGGGGAGCACCGACTGGACGCTTGCATGGAGCACAGGGCGGAGAGAATTTGAAATAATATTGCCAAATGAAACGTTTTGTGTAAAATTACACTATATGAATCATTTTGGAGGTGTTGGCAAGTGCAAACCATGTGGCTGCGCAGTGCCGGTTTTGATTTGAGTTGGTTGATCGTGCCGATCGTGGGGGTGCTGTTGTTGCTTCCGCTCGATGCCGCTTCCCAAGAGGTGATCGCAGCAGTGGCGCTGGGGTCGCTGTTGTTGTCAGGGGTGCACATTGGGACGAATTGGACGCTGTTGTTTCGTGACGGGACGTTTTTCCGGTACGACCGGATGCGCTATGTGCACATGGGCTGGCTGATCATCTTAGGGTCGGTGGCGCTGTCGGCGTGGAATCTGTCCTTGTTCATGTCGGTCTACGTCTATTGGGGGTTGTGGCATTTTGCCCGTCAGCATTGGGGCATCGCCATGTTGTATAAAGCAAAGGTGGGGAAAGGGAGCAAGGCCGAATATCAAGGGGATAAGGTGCTTGTACATCTTCTTCTTTTTTTGCCGCTGTTGATTCAGTTTGCAAGGCCGGGGGCGTTCGGTTTCTACACGATCGAGCTCTACCGTTTTCATCTGCCGGAGCAGGCAGCCTTCCTGCTTACGATCTTGTATGGCATCACGCTGACCGTTTGGCTGCTCTATGCGGGTTGGCGTTGGCTGAACGGGACGCTGAATCGACCTGCATTTTGGACGATGCTGTCGGCGGTGGTCGCATTTTTTGTGATCTACTTTTTCACAGAGAGCTTTTTGCTGATGTATGCACTGATCTCCATTCCACACTCCTTGCAATACATCGGGCTGGCTCTTCATTATCACGACGGGAAGAACAAGCGGATCAAAGGGTGGTCCAAAGTCAAACAAACCCGCTTTTTCATCGGCTATTGGGGATTTACTGTGCTCTACACACTGCTCGCTGTCGTGCTGGTCAAGGTGAACGAGCAATTTCATTCGCCCTTGATCTATGGGTTGCTCGGCCTGACAATCTTCCACTTTTGGGTGGAACTGTTCTCATGGCGACCGCGGCACAATCCAGAATTGCGAGCGTCGCTCGGTCTTTAATACAGCAAAACCCCCTCAGTCATCAAGATGACGAGGGGGTTTTGGCATCTTCTTTGCAACGGTTGGCGTAGTGCTCTGCGCCCCAAGTGCGCAGGGCATCCAACACGGAGGACAGCGTCTTGCCGCTCTCCGTCAGGGTGTATTCGACGCGCGGTGGAATCTCCGGATACAGCGTCCGGTCGATGATCCCGTGCTCTTCTAATTCTTTCAGTCGTTCGGTCAGCAACTTCGATGAGATCGGTAGGCTGGACGCGATTTCGGAAAAGCGTTTTTTGCCGTCAAATAGTTCGCGGATGATTAGCACAGTCCACTTTTTGCCGATAATACCGAGTGTCACTTCGATTGGGCAGCATTGATTCTCCTGCTGTGCCATCGCTCCCCACCTTCTTTTTGTGTAGTATGTCAACTATTATAGCATGAAACGTCCAACAGTATCTAAAAAATCGTTACTTTACTTAGAAAAGTTATTTTGCTATTGTGGTGATTGGAAACAAACACCACCCAGAGAGGGGTTTGGCAAATGGCAGGTTTGTTTGACTCGTTTACTTTAAAAGGTCTGGAATTGAAAAATAGAATTATGATGTCGCCGATGTGTCAGTATCAGGCGAAAGATGATGGCACGGTGACAGACTGGCACTTTGTCCACTACGGAGCACGCGCCATCGGTGGAGTTGGTCTGGTGATGGTCGAAGCGGCTGGCGTGGAAGCGCGCGGTCGGATTTCGACCGCTGATGTGGGCATCTATTCGGATGATCACATTCCGGGCCTTGCTCGCATTGTCGAGTTTTGCAAACTTCATGGTGCCAAGACGGCGATCCAACTCGCACATGCGGGCACCAAGGCAGAAACGCCGGAGCCGAATGTGGCCCCGTCCGCATTTACTCACTTCGACAATTACAAAACGCCACAGGAACTGACGATCGCAGAGATTGCGGAGATCGTCGAAGCGTTTAAGCAAGCGGCGATTCGCGCGCAAAAGGCGGGCTTTGACACGGTGGAACTTCATGGGGCGCACGGCTACCTGATCAACCAATTCTTGTCGCCGCTGACCAACAAGCGGACCGACGAATATGGTGGCTCGTTTGAAAACCGCGTCCGTTTCCCCTTGCAGGTGATTCGTGCGGTGAAGGAGGTCCTTCCAGCCGACATGCCGCTTTTGATGCGCGTCTCCGCTTCTGAATACTCGGAGGACGGCTATTCAATGGCCGAGATGATCGAGATGGTCAAACTGTTTAAAGAAGCAGGTGTCGATCTGGTCGATGTGTCGTCCGGCGGATCATTGCCGCTGCCGCCGCCAGCCATTTATCCTGGCTACCAATTGCAATATGCCGAAGAGATCAAAAAGGGTGCGGACATCCCGACGATCGCTGTCGGTCTGCTCCATCATCCGCAGTTGATGGAAGAGGCGATTCAAAACGGCCGCGCCGATCTGATCGCCGTGGGCCGTGAACTGCTGCGCAACCCGCATTTTGCCAAAACGGCAGCGATCGCGTTGGGGGCACAATTGGAACTGCCCAACGTCTATAAGCGGGCGTTCTAACGATTGAATCGAAGTGGTGAGCAGTGAGGGAGATGTGTAACACCCTCCACTTCTCACCACTTTTTTGCTATTCGGAGGCGTGTTCATAAAACTACAGTCACAGAATACGAATCTATGTTCGTGAGTCCAGGGAATCATTTTAGTTAGGAATTAAGAAAAGTAGTCCTTTCAACAGTTTAAGTGGCAGGATTTCTATTTAGTGGACAGAATAACACTCGATGTGGTGGAAAGTGGGGGAAAGTGGAGCACCTTTCCGTAAAGTGGGTGAATTGGACATGTTCATGGGTGAATTTCAACACAGCATCGACGAAAAAGGACGACTGATCATCCCGGCCAAATTCCGGGACGACCTTGGTGCGTCTTTTGTGGTCACCCGCGGCTTGGACAATTGCCTGTTTGTATACCCCAGAAGCGAGTGGGAGACGATAGAGTCGAAGTTGAAAAGTCTTCCATTTACGAGGGCGGATGCACGCGCCTTTTCTCGATTTTTCTTTTCCGGAGCGACGGAGTGCGACTTGGACAAACAAGGACGCGCCAACATCCCGAACAATTTGCGCGAGTACGCGAAGCTACATCGCGACTGCGTGGTGATCGGGGTTTCGGGAAGAGTGGAAATCTGGGCTAAGGAAGTGTGGGACGAATACACACTGCATGCAGCCGATACTTTCGGGGAAATTGCGGAAAAACTTGTAGACTTAGACCTGTAATCACAACACATCACCATTGCGAAGACTAGAGGTGGAAAACAACCCCATGCCAAAAGAAACCACATTTCATCATGTTTCCGTATTTGCCAATGAGGCTGTGGAGGCTCTGATTCCGGAGCCAGATCATATCTATGTAGACTGCACGCTCGGCGGAGCAGGACACTCGGGGCGCATCTTGCAGGCCAGTTCGCCGACCGGCCGCCTGATCGCGATCGACCAAGACTTGACCGCCATTGAAAACGCCAAAAAAGTGCTGGCTGCGTACGAAGGCCGCTTTACGATCGTCCACTCCAATTTTCGCCGATTAGAGGAGATCGTAGCTGAGCAAGGCCTGTCGGGCGTAGATGGAGTGCTTTTTGATCTTGGCGTATCTTCGCCGCAACTGGACGAGGGCGAGCGTGGGTTCTCTTACCAACACGATGCACCGCTTGACATGCGAATGGATAAAACACAGCCGTTCACTGCGTACGATCTGGTGAACACGTATAGCCAGGAAGAACTGGCCAAAATTTTGTTTGAGTATGCGGAAGAAAAGTGGTCGAAGCGCATCGCCGAATTTATTGTGCGTGAAAGAGCAAATGGATCGATCAATACGACCGGGCAATTGGTTGACATCATCAAGGCGGCGATCCCGGCCGCAGCGCGCAGGGAAGGGCCACACCCCGCGAAACGGACGTTTCAAGCGATCCGCATCGCGGTAAACGATGAGCTGAACGTCTTCGCCGAGGCGATTCAGCAAGCGATCCGGGTACTGAATCCGGGTGGACGCGTGGCGATTATCACCTTCCATTCTTTGGAGGACCGCATTGCCAAACTGGCCTTGCAGGAAGCGGCGAAAGGTTGTATCTGTCCGCCGCAGTTGCCGATTTGCCAGTGTAGCAACGAGCCGAAGGTGCGATTGGTCACCCGCAAGCCGATCATGCCGTCTGAGGAAGAACTGGCGTCAAACCCAAGGGCACGTTCCGCCAAATTGCGCATCGCCGAGAAACTCTAACGGGCTTATTGGGAGCAGAGAGAAGGGAGATTTTACGATGTCGATGTACCGGGATAATCTTGCACGCCCCTTGCCGAAACAGCAAGAGGCGGTTCCCTATCAACAACCGCAAAGAACGGGAGCAGCCCCCCGCTCGGAAAAGTCGAAACAGGAAGCGAAAGAAAAATTGAAGTGGCTGGGCACGATCTTGGTCTGCATCATCATCGCTCTCGGGCTGGTCTCCCGCTATGCGTCGATGGTCTCGCTCAACTATGAAGTCGAGCGGCAAAAGCTCGAACTGCAGTCGCATCAGGATGACAGGCTCAAATTGGAGCAGCAGACGCTCGAGCTGGAATCGCCGGAGCGCATCAAAAGCTATGCTTCGAACAAGCTCGGGATGAAATCGGTGGAAGATAAGAACCTGATCATTCTGCCGGGGAGCCAAAACTAATGAGTGAGCGCGTGTTCAAGAAACGGGTACGGGTGCTGGGATTTTTTCTTTTTGTCGGTCTCTTTGCGCTCGCGCTGCGGTTGATGTACATTCAGGTGGCGCAGGCTGAGAGATTGTCAGCTTTGGCGCAAGAGTGGATCGTCGCTGAAGTGGACATTCCTGGGACACGCGGCACGATCTATGACCGCGAAGGCCAAAAGTTGGCTTTTACCGGGGTGGCGTATGAGATCAGCGTCTCGGTTGATCCGAAGGCGATGAAAGATTGGGCAGAAACGCCAGAGATGTACGCACAATTTCTCGCGCCGCTCGTCGAGATGACCGAGTCCGAGATCATGAAGCACATCGATCCGGCCCACTATGCGCACCTCACCGGGAAAGAGGCAAGAAAAGCGGTCGGCATCGGCCCCAAGGGAATGAAAGTGGACTCGTCGGTTCATGAGAAAATCGAGGAGATGCACGAGCAAAACAAAATGCGTGGCATCAATACGATCCGCAAAGACATTCGCCGCTATCCGAACGGGAATTTTGCCGCTCATGTGCTCGGCTATTTCGGGATCAACGATCAGTCGAACGACGAACAAGGACTCGCTGGCGTGGAATCGGTTTACAACGACAAGCTGACAGGTAAACCAGGCAAAATGGTTTTATATACTGACCGCGAAGGCAATCCGCTTCCCAACTATAAGCCGGAAGTGACCAAAAAAGCGGTAGATGGCGAAGATCTGGTGTTGACAATCGATTCGACGATCCAGCATTTTGTGGAAGAAGAACTGGACAACATCGTCAACAAATATGGACCGAAGCACGCCTCGATCATCGTGGCCGACCCGAACAACGGTGAGATATTGGCACTGGGGAATCGTCCGCACTACAACCCGGCCGAGTATGCCAAAGCAGAGTCGGAGTCGTTGTGGAACAACTGGGCGTTGCGCTCGTTCGAACCTGGTTCGACGTTTAAGTCGTTCGTGCTGACCGCAGCGCTTGCGGAGCACAAAGTTGATTTAAACGAAAAGTTCCAATCGGGCTACATCGACGTGGGTGGAGCCATCATCAAGGATTGGAATGGGTACGGATGGGGACCGATCTCCTACCGTGAAGGGGTGTACAACTCTTCGAACGTGGGCTTTGTCAAGATCGGGCAAAAGCTTGGTAAAGAATTGCTGTACGACCATCTCTATAAGTTTGGCTTCGACAAACGCACAGGTATCGACCTGCCTGGCGAGGAGCAATCGACCTTGTTTAAGGTGGGCGAGATGCGCGAGTCCGACTTGGCCTCGACCTCGTTTGGACAAGGGATCTCGGTCACGCCGATGCAACAGGTGGCCGCGATGATGGCGATCGCCAACGGCGGAAAAATCTATCAGCCGCACATGGTCAAAGAGTTCCGCGACCAATCGACAGGTGAGACGCTGAGTGAAGTCAAGCCGAAAGTGATGTCGAAAATTGCCAATGAAGAAGTGTTGAGCACCGTGCGTGAAGTCATGGAAGAGACGATCACAAAAGAGGAGATGGCTCACGGCTACATCAAAGGGTATCATGTTGCGGGCAAAACGGGGACGGCACAAGTGCCAAAGCCGGACCGCACCGGGTATCTGGACGATGGTTCTTACCGCCTGTCCTTTATCGGATTCGCACCGGCCGACAAGCCGAGATTTTTGATCTTTGTGACGGTTGACCAGCCGACGCGGAATGCGCCGAATCTGTACGGTTCTTTCATCGCCGAGCCTTCTGCCAAAACGGTGTTGGAAAACGCTTTGCGCTACTATCAAGTTCCTGCCGACCCGAACGACCTAGGCTCGGGCCGTCAAGGTGCGGAAGGGCAGGAGCAGCCTGTGGCAACGTCAGCACCGAAAGCGTTTGTCGATGTGCCCGACTTTGTTGGCGTGACACCAGACGGTGCTGAGAAGATCGCAGAAGGTCACAAGCTGCGGGTGGATCGCGTCGGCGAAGGGCCGAAGGTGACCGGACAATGGCCGGACGCTGGAAGCGGACAGGTGCCGGAAGGAGCCGGAATCAAATTGTACTTCGGACCGGAAGGCAGCGCGGAGGGCAAGGTGAAACTGCCTGACCTGACGGGCTTGTCATTGCGGGAAGCGATTGAAACGCTGGCCTTGTTGCAGCTTCAGATCGACCCGGCCGGAAGCGGATATGTAACGAAACAGGAAGTGGCGCCCGGAACGCTCGTCCCGGTTGGCACGCCTGTCAAGATAACACTTTCCCCGCAGTCTTGACGCTGCGGGGTTTTTATGTTGAGATGAACAAGTTGTGACGCTTTGGACAATGTGTACTTGTCTGATATCCTGCCGCATAACGTTGGTAATGGTTGTACTTAATTACCGATGTGTATGCAAAAGGAGGCGTCCTAGTTTGCGAGTGTCCAACGTGATGATACGTAAGCGACTCGTGATCGTGCTGATGGCTTTGGCCGCCGTGTTTCTCGCTTTGGTAGGTCGTCTCGGCTACGTCCAGATGATTCAGGCGCCTTGGCTGACCGAGCAGGCAGAAGACCTTTGGCGACGGAACATCCCGGTCGAACCGAAGCGTGGTGTGATCACCGACCGCAACGGCGAGGTGCTCGCCTACAACGGCAGCGCGCCGACCATCGTCGTGATTCCTTCACAGGTGAAAGACAAGCCAGGCACGGCCAAACAGTTGGCCCCGGTGTTAGACATGACTTATGAAAAAGTGCTGAAAACGATTTCCAAGCGTACGTTGCTCGTCTATCTTGCGCCGGGCGGTCGGAAGATCACCGAAGAAAAAGCACGCCAAGTGCGCGCCTTGAATCTTGAAGGTGTCCATGTGACCGAAGAGGGCAAGCGCTACTATCCGTTTGATGGACTAGCCGCGCATATTCTCGGATTCGCCGGTGTGGATAACCAAGGTCTGACCGGACTTGAGCGCTGGTATGATGATCGCTTGAAAGGGGAACGGGGCCGCATCTCATTTTTCGCGAACGCCAAAGGGCAGGAGATGCCGCAGGAAAATGATGAGTATGTCGCACCGAAAAATGGAGAGAAACTTGTGACTACCATCGATGCGGAGATTCAGACGTTTGTCGAACGCGAGATGGAGAATGTGGTCGCGCAATACAATCCAGACGAAGCGATGATGATCGTTGCCGATCCGAAAACAGGTGAAATTTTGGCGCTGGCCAATTATCCCAATTTCAAACCGGCAAGCTACCGCAGCTACCCGCAAGAGACGTACAACCGCAACTTGGCGATCTGGAAAAACTTTGAGCCGGGTTCGACATTTAAGATCGTCACGCTTGCTGCAGCACTGGAAGAGAAGAAGATTTCGCTTACCGACTCCTTCTATGACCCCGGTTATTATGAAGTGGCAGGCCACAAGATCCGCTGTTGGAAAGCGGGCGGTCACGGCAGTGAGACGATGCTCGATGTGGTCGAGAACTCCTGCAACCCTGGCTTCATGCTGATGGGGGAGAAACTGGGCAAGGAGACGCTGTTCAGCTATATTGATAAGTTCGGCTTTGGTAAAAAATCGGGCATCGAGCTGCCCGGTGAAGGAAAAGGCGTCATGTTCAACCTGAAAAATGTAGGTCCGCTGGAACTTGCGACCACTTCTTTTGGTCAAGGTGTGGCAGTGACGCCGATCCAGCAGGTGATGGCCGTCTCTGCGATCGCCAACGGCGGCAAACTGATGAAGCCGCAAGTGGTCAAAGAGTGGCGTGACCCGGACTCGGATCAAGTGATCGAAAAGATGGAGCCGGAAGTGGTGCGCCGCGTCGTGTCGGAAAATACGGCGAAGCAGGTGCGCGAATCGTTAGAATCGGTCGTTGCCCGCGGTTCCGGTAAAAACGCCTATTTAGAAGGCTTTCGCGTCGGCGGCAAGACCGGGACGGCGCAAGTTGCAGAAAACGGCGCTTATAAATCGGGCCATTACATCGTATCCTTTATCGGGATGGCTCCCGTTGACAATCCGCGCCTCGTCGCCTACGTCGCGATCAACAACCCGAAAGCACCGCTCGTCTTCGGAGGGATCATCGCAGCGCCTGTCGTTGGCAATGTTCTCGCCGACTCCTTGCACTACCTTGGAGTCAAACCGAGCACCGCAGGACTGAAGCGCGAATACATGTACACCGACATCAAACCGATCGAAGTTCCGCCGATCGCCGGCATGACGGTGAAGGAAGCACAAAAGGAAATGTACGGCTCCGGCCTGCAACTGAAAGTGGAAACGACGGGCAAAGGCGACTACATTGTCGAACAACAACCGCATGCGGGGGCGAAAGTGCCGCCAGGTTCGACGGTACGGCTGTACTTATCGGATAAACCGTCTCCCTGA
Organism: Tumebacillus algifaecis; assembly: GCF_002243515.1. Classification (NCBI taxonomy): domain Bacteria; kingdom Bacillati; phylum Bacillota; class Bacilli; order Caryophanales; family Alicyclobacillaceae; genus Tumebacillus; species Tumebacillus algifaecis. The sequence goes on along the minus strand of NZ_CP022657.1, from coordinate 3,163,721 downwards.
GCCTTGTGCTTAGGGAGTGGTTTGGTTAATAATGAGAGTGTTTGAGAAACGAGTTCTATTTTTGGCAAGTAAGAGGAGGAACCCTGGTGAGGCTCAGCGAGTTGATCACTCCGATCTTAATCAAGCGCGTCATCAATCAGGATGATGTTGAAATAACGCATATGACGGCCGATTCCCGCCAAGTGCGGCCGGGCAGTTTGTTTATCGCACTGCGCGGCTATACGGTTGACGGCCATGATTTTGTAACAGGCGCGGTGGCGGCGGGGGCTACTGCCGTCGTCGTCGAACAAGCGATCGAGGGGCTCTCAGCACCGCAAATCGTCGTCCAGGACACACGGGCGGCGAGTGCGGTGCTTGCGTCCGTTTTCTATCGTCACCCGTCGCAAGCGATGAAAGTGATCGGTGTGACCGGAACCAACGGCAAGACGACGACCACCTTTTTGATCGATCAGATCCTGCGTGATGCCGGAAAGAAGACCGGCGTGATTGGAACGATCATGGCAAAGATCGGCGACACGAAAATCCCGATGGAAAACACGACCCCCGATGTGGCCGATTTGCAGGAGTTGTTCCATCGCATGCACGAAGTGGGGACTGAGTATCCGATCACCGAAGTATCCTCCCATGCGCTCGATTTGAAGCGGACGGCGGGCACCGACTATCACATCGCCATCTTCACCAACTTGACGCAGGATCATCTTGATTTCCACGGCACGATGGAACAGTATCGCCATGCAAAAGCCAAGCTGTTCGCACGCCTTGGCAACACCTATTCGAGCGAGGCACATGGCAACAAAGTGGCGGTGCTCAATGCGGACGATGAAGCGACAGCCTACTTCCGCGATGTGACGACTGCTCAAGTGGTCACCTATGGCATCGAGCAGGCGGCCGATGTGCGTGCCGTCGATGTGCAAGTGGAAGCGAGCGGTGTGTCGTTTACGGTGGAGAGCGTGTTTGGAGTTGAACGCTTCAACTTGCAATTGACTGGCAAGTTTAATGTATACAACGCGCTATCTGCGATGACCGCTTGTTTGGTGGAGGGAATTCCATTCGCTTCTATTAAGAAATCGCTGGAGTCGATCGCAAGTGTTGACGGACGATTTGAAACGGTGCAGGCCGGTCAAGATTTTACGGTGATCGTCGATTATTCGCACACGCCCGATTCGCTGGAGAATGCGATGAAGACGGTGCGCGAGTTTGCCAAGCGCAAGGTGTATTGCGTCGTCGGATGCGGCGGTGACCGCGATCGCAGCAAGCGACCGCTGATGGCACAGATCGCCGTGCGATATGCAGATCTCGCCGTGCTCACGTCAGACAATCCGCGCACGGAAGACCCAGAGCTGATCTTGGATGATATGGAAGCGGGCGTGCGGAATGCGCAAGATCGGTATGTGCGGATCACGGACCGCAGGCAAGCGATTCGATATGCGGTGGAACAAGCCGAGGCGGGAGATGTGATCATGATCGCAGGCAAAGGTCATGAAACCTATCAGATCATCGGCAAGACCAAAATTCATTTTGATGATCGGGAAGTGGCCAGCCAGGCCATTCGAGGTGAAGCATGATCGTAAAACAGATCGTTGAGATTGCAAGAATGGCAGAAGGACAACTGCTCCGCGATGCGTCGGATCTTATTGTTCGGGGTGTTTCGACCGACACGCGCAAGGATATGACAGGGATGCTGTTCGTTCCGCTGGTCGGCGAGCGCTTTGACGCACATGATTTTCTGGCACAGGCGGAGGCGCAAGGTGCTGTCGCCGCTTTGTGGCAGCAGGATCATCCGCAGCCCGAAACGACGTTGGCGTTGATTCTGGTTGATGACACGCTGGTCGCTTTGCAGCGCTTGGCGGCCGCCTACCGCAGCACATTGCCAGTGCGTGTGATCGGAATTACGGGCAGCAACGGCAAAACCTCGACGAAAGATATGATTTCATCCGTTGTCGCGGAAGCCTTTAAAGTGCAAAAAACGCTCGGCAATTTGAACAATCACATCGGTCTGCCGCTGATGATTCTGGCTTTGGAAGAGGATACCGAAGTCGCTGTTCTCGAGATGGGCATGAACCATGCAGGCGAGATCGAACTGCTCGCCAAACTGGCTGCACCAGAGCTTGGCGTGATCACCAACATCGGTGAAGCTCACATTGAGTACCTTGGATCGCGTGAGGGCATCGCCGATGCGAAGTGCGAGCTGATTGAGCAACTGCCCACTGGTGGAACTGCGATCCTGTTCGGTGATGAGCCACTGCTTCGAGAGCGGGCGGGGAAGACGCAGGCCAAGCAAGTCTGGTTTGGATTTCATGCCACGAATGATGTACAGGCGGTCGAGGTGGAAAATCTCGGTGTGCACGGCTCTCGTTTTTCCGTGCGCGGGGATGACACCCGCTATGAGTTGCCTGTGATGGGCCAACACCAATTGGGCAATGCGCTGGCGGCTGTCGCAGTCGGGCGCGTGCTTGGCATGACCGGAGCGAAGATCAAAGCCGGGCTTGCGAAAGCGACGCTCACCGCACGTCGATTGGAAGTGAAACAGGCGCGGCTCGGAGGAACGGTGATCGACGATGCCTACAATTCGTCGCCGACTTCACTGCGAGCAGCGTTGCGGATGTTTGCGGAAATGCCTGGCGGTTTTAAGGTGGCCGTGCTTGGGGGCATGCTGGAATTGGGGCCGGACTCGGCGCGTATGCATCAAGAGATCGGTGCAGAGCTCGCTGGCTTGCCGCTTCAGCAACTGGTCTGTGTCGGTGAATTGGCAGCGGACATCGCCAAAGGCGCGCGTGACAATGGATATCCATCGCATCAAATCTATCAAGCCGAGAACAACCAAGCGGCTGTCGCTTATGTGGAAGATGTACTGCGCCAACAGGCTGATGGAACGGGCGGCGGGGCGATCGTGCTTGTCAAATCGTCGCTTGGCATGAAGTTTGTAGAAATCGTACGCGCTTTAGTCTGAGCGACGAACGAAGATTTGTCTTTGAAGGTAAGGGAGGGCCAGAGGTCATGGATATGCAAATCTTATTTTGGACGACAGGTGTTAGTTTTGTGATCGCACTACTGCTCGGTCCACTGTTCATTCCGTTTTTGCGCCGATTGAAATTTGGGCAGGCGATTCGGGCGGAAGGTCCGCAAGGGCATCAAAAGAAAGCGGGCACCCCGACGATGGGTGGCGTGATTTTCTTGGTCGCGATGGCGATCACCGCGATTAAATTTTCCGATCTGTCATCAGAACTTTGGCTGTTGCTTTTTGTGACGCTAGCTTATGGCGCGGTCGGATTTATGGATGATTACATCAAAGTCGCATTGAAACGCAACTTGGGATTAAAAGCTCGTCAAAAGTTGATCGGTCAAATTTTGGTCGGCGTGGTGCTCTATGTGGTGATGTATTATACCGGCATGATCGACATGACGATTTCGATACCGTTTATTAACGCGCAATGGGATCTTGGCTTTTTCTACCTTCCGTTCTTAGTGTTGATCGTCATCGCATCATCGAATGCTGTCAACCTGACGGATGGTCTGGACGGTTTGGCTGCAGGGACCACAGCGATCGCCTTCGGTTCGTATGCGGTGCTCGCGTGGTGGACATCGAACATGGATGTGGCAATCTTCTGCGCGGCGATGGTCGGCGGTCTGATCGGTTTCCTCGTCTTCAACGTGCACCCAGCGAAAGTGTTCATGGGCGATACCGGTTCGCTGGCACTGGGCGGGGCTTTGGCGACGGTAGCGATTTTGACCAAGACCGAAATTTGGTTGGTGCTGATCGGTGGCGTGTTTGTCGTCGAAGTGCTGTCGGTAATCATTCAAGTGATTTCGTTTCAGACGTTTGGTAAGCGTCTGTTCAAAATGAGTCCGCTGCATCACCATTTTGAACTGCTCGGCTGGTCGGAGTGGCGAGTGGTTGGCACGTTCTGGACGGCAGGTTTGTGCCTCGCGGTTTCCGCGTTGGTTTTGTATCTTAAATAAGTAGGTGAAGAAGGTCGTGAATGTTCAAGGGAAAAACGTGCTTGTGCTCGGTGTCGCCCGCTCCGGCGTGGCGGCCGCACGCCTCTTACATAAGCTCGGCGCGCACGTGCTGGTCAACGACCAAAAGGAGCTCGCTGCCATTGAACAGGATGTCGCTGAACTTCAAGCGTTGGGCATCGAGGTCATCGCTGGCGGGCACCCGGAAGGCATTGTCCATACGGGCCTCGATTTTGTGGTCAAAAATCCTGGCATTCCGTACAGTGCACCGCCTGTCAAACTGGCGATGGAACTAGGCATTTCGGTGCTGACCGAAGTGGAGATCGCGTACCGCTTGGCACAGGCGCCGATCATCGGCATCACGGGCAGCAACGGCAAGACGACAACGACGACGCTGGTCGGTGAAATGCTTACCGAGGCGAATCTCAACCCGGTGGTGGCAGGCAATATCGGTCTTGCGCTGAGCGAAGTGGTCGAAGAGGTCAGCAAAGAGCAGTGGCTGGTTGCCGAACTCTCCTCGTTTCAATTGATGGGCACAGCAGAGTTCCGACCGAAGATCGGGGCGCTGTTGAATATCTATCCGGCGCATCTTGATTATCACGGCAGTCTGGACGAGTACCGCGATGCCAAGTTTCGCCTGTTTGCCAAACAGGAAGCAAGCGATGTCGCTGTGCTCAATTGGGATCAGGAAGCGGTGCGCGCGGTGCAATCGTTTGCCAAGTCCAAGTTGTTCCCCTTTTCGCTGAAAGAGGTATTAGATGAGGGTGTTTATGTCAAGGATGGAATCATCCAAGCTCGTATGCACGGCAAGGAACTCTCTCTGCTACCTGTGAGCGAAGTGGCACTCAAAGGGGAGCACAACCTGGAAAATCTGCTGGCGGCCACGGCGGTAGCGCTCACGGCTGGTGCGGACGTTGCGGCGATCGTCAAAGTCGCACGCACGTTTAACGGTGTGGAACATCGCTTGGAGCATGTGGTCACGCAAAACGAAGTCGCTTTTTACAATGACTCGAAATCGACCAATTCAACAGCAGCGACGATGGCGATCAACACGTTTGCCGATCATCGCGTAGTCTTGATCGCGGGTGGACTCGACCGCGGTGTCGATTTTCTGGAATTGGTGCCAGTGTTTGCGAAAAAGGTCAAATATGTGGCAGCGATCGGTGAGGCAGCCGATAAGCTACTGAATGTAGCGGCTCAGGCTGGAATCGAAGGGACGAAACTGGCAACGCTTGAAGAAGCGGTACAGGTGGCTGCTGGCGTTGCGCAGCCTGGCGATGTCGTGCTGTTGTCACCAGCATGTGCGAGTTGGGACATGTTTGCGTCATTCGAAGAGAGAGGAAGCATGTTTAAAAAAGCTGTGCATACATTATAGCGATTGGACGAGACCGAGCACCGGGGGGGAACGTTGCCTTGAATGGCAAGATCAAATCGTATCCGGACACGCTGATCATCCTGTCTACATTGATGCTTCTGGGAATCGGCGTCATTATCGTCTATAGTGCCAGTGCAGTGCTTGCAGCTCAAAACATGGATGATGCTTTTTTCTACGCCAAACGTCAGCTGATGTGGGCGTTGCTTGGGATCATTTCGATGTTCGTGATGATGAACTACGATTATCACAAGCTGAAGAAAATTGCCAAACCACTTTTGATCATCTGCTTTTTGTTTTTGATCGCAGTTGCGATTCCGGGCATCGGTACGGTGCGTGGCGGATCGCGGGCTTGGCTTGGAATCGGCTCCCTCGGGATTCAGCCTTCCGAATTTGCCAAGCTCGGGATCATCATCTATTTGGCCTACATGTTGTCCCGGTATCAGGACAGGATCGTCGAGTTTAAGCGAGGGCTTTTGCCGCCGCTAGGAATTGCTGTCGCCGCTGTCGGTTTGATCATGTTGGAGCCTGACCTTGGACAAAGTACGGTCCTGATGGGCACTGTCATCATCATCCTCTTTGCCGCAGGGGCAAAAATCAAACACTTGCTCGGTTTGGCCAGTCTGGCAATTCCCGCATTCATCGCGCTGGTTGTGGTGGCACCGTATCGTTTGAAGAGGATTACTGCTTTTATGGACCCTTGGGCCTATCAGTTGGACGAGGGGTACCATATCATCCAATCGCTGTATGCGATCGGACCGGGTGGGTTGCTCGGTTTGGGGCTGGGCCGCAGCCGACAGAAATTTCTATATCTGCCGGAGCCGCAGACCGACTTTATCTTCTCGATTTTGGCAGAAGAATTGGGGTTTATCGGCGGGGCTACGCTCTTGCTTTTGTTCCTGCTGTTGGTTTGGCGAGGGTTGCGCACGGCGATCACAGCGCCCGATACGTTCGGTTCGTTGCTCGCAGTGGGCATCACCGGGATGATCGCCGTTCAGGTTATCATCAACGTAGGGGTGGTCACCGGCTCGATGCCGGTCACGGGGATTACACTTCCGTTTATCAGTTATGGGGGATCATCGCTCACACTGATGCTGACGGGGGTGGGGATACTTTTGAACATATCCAGACAGACGAGGTGACGCTCCACGCTGCCCGTTATATAATGGATGTAAAGTTCGCAGTTTCTACCTGAGCTTTGCGGCTCAGGTTTTTTGTTCTTTTTAGGCAGATGTCACAAATTTTCCGCGTGCTCCATATCATGGGGGTACGAAGCGCGGAAAGTAAGAGTTAACTATCTTGTCAGGTTTGATCTGGAGGTACGACATGAACAAAGAGCAGACAAAGGCCCTTTTTGCAAACAAAAATCTCGGCACGGTGCTGCTGGATGAGCCACTTTCCAAGCATACCTCCTGGAAGATCGGCGGCCCGGCAGATGTGTTTGTGCTGCCAACCACAATCGAACATCTCGTGCAGATCATGGAACTGACACATGAACATCAGATTCCTTGGTACGTGATCGGGAAAGGCTCGAATCTGCTGGTGAAGGATGGTGGGCTGCGCGGTGTCGTAATTAAGCTCGGCGATCAATTTGCCGATCTTCAGTTCGAAGATCAGAAGCTGATAGCACAAGGTGGTCACTCGTTCGTTTCCGCAGCCAAACATGCGATTCGCAGAGGATTTAGCGGGTTGGAATTTGCCACGGGAATACCAGGCACGGTCGGTGGTGCTGTGATGATGAACGCGGGAGCACATGGTGGTGAGGTGAAAGATGTGCTGATTGAGTGCCGTGTCTTGACCGAAGAAGGCAAGATCGTTCATCTCTCGCACGATGACCTCAATTTTGACTATCGCTATTCCAGACTGAAAGATCGACCGGCTATCGTCATCGATGCAGCTTTTAAGCTCCATCCGGGCGACACTCAGGAGATGAGCGAGCGAGTGAAAAACTGGCGTGAACGCCGTCAGTCCACACAGCCGCTCACGATGCCGAGCTGCGGCAGCGTCTTCCGCAATCCGGAAGGCTCGCATGCGGGCAAACTTATCGAGGAAGCTGGTCTGAAGGGGAAGCGAATCGGTGGGGCACAAATTTCTGAACTCCACGGAAACTTCATCGTGAACACGGGGGGCGCAACAGCGACTGATGTCATTCAATTGATCGAGCTTGTGCAAAGCACGATTTTAGAAAAATACGGCTATGAACTTCACCCTGAAGTGCGGATCGTTGGAGAGGAGACACCATAGGGGGTGACACGCGGTGGTATGCTTGGCCATCGAAGGCGGGCATCGACTTACGGGAACTTTGCGGATTCACGGCGCCAAAAATGCGGCATTGCCAATTCTCGCTGCGAGTGTTATGGCGTACGGAGAGAGCAAGATTCAAGATGTTCCCGATTTGCAGGATATTCGCGTGATGACGACAATTCTTCGGCAGCTTGGCGCCAAGGTGAAGGAAGAAGGTACCACGCTGCACATCGACGCAACGGTGTTGCAAAGCACGGAGGTACCGGAACACCTGATGCGTCAGATGCGCTCATCCATCTTCTTGATGGGGCCGATTTTGGCGCGCTTCGGACACGTGCGCGTTTCTAAACCGGGCGGTTGTTCGATCGGTTCTCGGCCGATCGACCTGCATCTCAAAGGCTTGCACGCGCTGGGGGCAATGATCAAAGAGCGGCATGGCTATATCGAATGCACAGCCACTCGCCTGCACGGGGCGAAGATCAATCTCGATATTCCAAGCGTTGGCGCAACCGAAAACCTGATCATGGCCGCCGTGCTTGCAGAAGGCACGACTGTGATCGAAAATGCTGCTCGCGAGCCTGAGATTGCTGATCTCGCCAATTATTTGAACGCGATGGGAGCGAAGGTGCAAGGTGCGGGCGATGACACGGTGGTCATCGAGGGTGTCGAGCGTTTGGAAGCGGTGCAATACCGTGTGATTCCCGATCGGATCGTCACAGGCACGATGATGGCAGCTGCGGTGGTGACGCAAGGGGATGTTACGTTGCTAAACACCAATGCCGCGCATCTGGGTGTTGTGATCAACAAGCTGCGTGAGGCTGGGGCTGAGATCACGATTGACGGTGACCGGATGCATATCAAGATGGAGGGGCGTCCCAAACCGATCGACAGCATCAAGACGACCTATTATCCAGGGTTCCCGACCGACCTGCAATCGCCTTTTATGACAGTGATGTCGGTAGCCAGCGGAACGTCGATGGTGACCGAGTCGGTTTTTGAAGGACGCTTCCAGCATGTCAGTGAGTTGCGACGCATGGGGGCGAAGATTAAGGTAGACCTGCGCACGGCGCTCATGGAAGGCGTATCTGAACTGACCGGTGCTGTGGTAGAAGCATCCGATCTGCGGGCTGGTGCTGCGTTGATTTTGGCCGGATTGGTGGCAAACGGAACGACCTATGTGGAAAATGTGCACCACATCGATCGCGGGTATGAAAATGTCGAAGAAATGTTTGGATTGCTTGGTGCAAAGATCAGACGGTTGACACATGAAGAACGCGTTGCTGCTACTGAGTAGCACACCATACAGTATATTCGAGACGGTGTATCGAACATGATGCACGGTCTCGTTTTTTGTTCACATTCTATGAGTCTATGAGCTTATTGAAAAGGGGGTTAAACGTGATATAATGAAGCAATACGAACGGCATATCATGTGATACTGCCGTTTTTCAATTAGGTACGGCCACTAGCACAGGAGAAAAGGAGCCGGTCTTCACATGCCTAAACCGCCGCCGACCGTCTTAGAATCGTATGCGGAACAACAACAGCCACAAACAGGCAAGCGCCGCCCCAATCGGAAGGCGTTGCTTTTTGTTGTCATCTTTTTCGGGCTCCTTTTGGTCGCCGGATTGCTGAAGTCTCCCTTATCTGAGGTTTCCTATATCGAAGTGAAGGGGAACCATCAAGTGCGATATGAGGAGATCTTGCGGACGGCAGAGCTTGAGCGAGGCATGAGCCTGCTTTCGATCAACAAAGGCGCAGTGAAAGAGAAGCTCCTCACGACCTATCCGATTGTGGAAACAGTTGATGTAGAGGTCTCATGGAAAGGTGAAGTCGTGATCGCTGTCGTGGAGAAGCGGGTTGCAGGTCTGATGCTGCAAGACGCGAAACTCTTTCGCATCCTGCAAGACGGGATGGTACTGCCTGGCAGAGAGAAGTTGGAAGCCGAGCAGTTGCCGGTGATCTCCCTCGATGTGCCGACCTCGCTTACTCCCGGGCAAAAAGTCATTTCGGAGGATGTACTGGAACTGGTCAAACAGATTCCAGAGGTGGAGCGGGCGGTGCTCGATCAGATCTCTGAGATTTATGTGACCGACGAAGGACCTTGGCGCATTTATATGCGCGATAAGTTCGAAGTTCGCATCCCGCCGCGTCAATTTGCCGACAAGATGAAGGCGTACCTGGCTTACCGCAGTGCGCTGCCAGTCGATACGAAACCTAGCATCATTAACATGCTTGAGGCGAACTACATGGAAAACTTCAAGCCGGAGGACAAGAAGGGAGAGTAAGAGATGGCCAAAAAACCGAATCCGCGTATCAAATTGACTGTATCGCTCACCTTGATTTCTGTCATCCTCGGTCTGATGCTCTCGATGCAATATAAAAACACCCGTGCGGCCGCCCAGTTTCAAGTGGATGAGGCGCGTGTCTATGACCCGCGCGCCCAGTACACGGCCGATCAGCTAAACAAAGTCAAGGAGAGCAACAGCCAGTTTGAAGCCGAATTGGAAAGCTTGAAAAAGAAGATGTTTGAACTGGAAGAAAAGGCTGGGGACCTGGCCAAGCCAGAGTCTCCCGATCTCAAAGAAGAGCTGAGCAAGTATCGCGTGATGTCGGGCATTTTGCCGTTGAAAGGCGAAGGGATCACCTTTACCATCGATGACAGCACGGTCAAAGACGTGCCAAAGGGTTTTCCGCCAGACTTTTTGATCGTACATGACTCCGACCTGATGAACATCACCAATGAATTGTTGATCGCTGGGGCGGAAGCGGTGCAGATCAACGATCAGCGGATCTCCTCGACGACCGGTATTATCTGCATCGGTCCAGTGATCAAGATCAACGGTCAGAAGATCAACCGTCCGTATGAGTTTCGAGCGGTGGGCAACCGCGACCGTTTGGAAGCGGCGCTGACGATGAAAAACGGCATTCTCGACATTCTGCGCTACCGCACGATCACGATTCAACCTCCGAAAAAAAGCCTTTCGGTGACGATTAATGGCTACTCTGGCGACTTTAATGGGCTTGGGAAATAGAAAGGGTGAAGGAGAGCATTGAAACTTAACAGCAAGATCAGTTTAGTATTGGTTGCTGCCCTGCTCGGCTGGATGATGACCGTTCAGTTCACGTCTATCAATCGCCCCAAACTCGAATCAAGTCCGGCTGGAGATACGTTGCAATTGACGACAGAACTCAAGCAGGAGACGGAGCGTCAGCAGTTCTTGCGCTCACAGATCCGCGAGATTGAGCAGAAGATTGCCGATTTGCAGAGCCAAAAAGGGAATCAGAGCCAATTGGTCCGCACTTTGGCCGAGGAGTTGGAACGTGTCAAAAACCAGGCTGGGATGAGCGAGGTTAAAGGCAGCGGCATCATCGTGACGATCGAAGATGATTTTGATCTGATCGCGGTGAAAAATCCAGAGGAGTTGGACATGAACCGCCGGAGTCTTGGGGATTATCTGTACCGCGTCGTCAATTATTTAAAAGGCAACGAGGCGAAGGCGATCGTCGTCAACAACCATCGCATCGTTTCCTTTAGCTCAGTTCGCACGATCGACTCGAACAACCTGCAAGTGAACACCGTCATGGTCTCGCCAGACAAAATCATCATCAAGGCGGTTGGCAACGTCGAGCAGATGAAGGTCGGCATGAGCATTTTCCCGCCGTCATTTGCTGAGATGGGCAAGAAATTCACAGTGCAGGAAGTGGGCGACGGAAGCCTGGTCATTCCGCCTTACGACGATGATTCGGTGCAATATGAGTATGCGCATCCTGAAGGAGAGAAAAAGTTATGATCTGGATTCCGGTAATCGGCCTTGTGCTGGGTGTGTTCATTGGACTTTCCTTCAATTTCTCGATCCCACTCCAATACAGCAGCTATTTGTCGATCGCGATCTTAGCAGCGCTTGACACGGTGTTTGGCGGGATACGGGCTAGTTTAGAGCGTCACTTTGACAGCAGCGTGTTTATCAGTGGTTTTTTCTTCAATACATTGCTGGCCGCCCTGCTCGCTTTCATCGGGGTGCAACTTGGCGTCGATCTCTACTTGGCGGCAGTCTTCGCGTTTGGTGTACGTTTATTCAATAACATCGCGGCAATTCGTCGTCTAATGGTAACTCGTTCACGTAAACCACCTGAAAAAACTTTATAATTCAAGGAACTTTTTTGAGAAAATCGTTCCGAAAAAAAGGGAATCGACATGTTACGTTGAATTTAAAAACTGGTATAAAGAATAGTAGGGCATAGTGCTAGGGAGGTGCCACCGCTTGACAAACGGCGATATCATCGTCAGCTTAGACATAGGAACATCCAAGGTGCGGGCCATAATTGGCGAAGTGACTGGCACGGAGATACAGATTATCGGTGTTGGTTCTGCTGACGGTGACGGTATACGTAAAGGTGCAATCGTTGATATAGATAAGACTGTTCAATCCATTCGGGCCGCGATCGATCATGCGGAACGGATGGTCGGCATTCAAATCTCGTCTGCGTACATCGGCATCTCAGGCAATCATATCTCCCTTCAAAACAGCCACGGCGTCGTCGCTGTCAACTCTCCGAACCGTGAGATCGGGGAAGAGGACATCGACCGCGTGTTGCAGGCTTCGCGTGTGATTGCGCTTCCTCCGGAGCGCGAGATTATCGATGTAGTCCCAAAAGGCTACGTAGTAGATGGTTTGACAGATATCTCAGACCCTCGTGGCATGATCGGGGTACGTCTTGAGGTTGAAGCTTATATCATCACTGGTTCCCGCACAATCATTCACAATCTGGTGCGTTGTGTGGAACGGGCTGGCGTTCAGATTGCCGGCCTTGTGTTGTCCCCTCTATCGGCAGGCACCGTCGCTTTGACCAATGACGAAAAGAAACTCGGTGTCGGCTTGATCGACCTTGGTGCTGGACAAACGACCGTCTCGGTCTTTAAAGAAGGCATTTTGGAAGCGACTACTGTCCTTCCGGTCGGTGGTGACCATGTGACCAACGACATCGCGATCGGTCTGCGTACGCAGACAGAAGCGGCGGAAGGGATCAAATTGCGTCATGCTTGCGCGTTGGTCAGCGAGAGTGTACAGGATCACACTTTCAAGGTATCGCGCGTCGGTGGCAATGCGGACAAGGAATTTACACAAGTCGATCTGGCACATATCATCGAGCCGCGCCTGCAAGAAATATTCATGATGGTGCGTCAAGAGATGGAAAAGCTGGGCTACAAGGAATTGGCGGGCGGCTATGTGCTGACCGGCGGTGGGGCGAATCTGCCTGCTGTTGATAAGCTCGCGGAGTTTGAACTTGAATCCTCAGTGCGCGTTGCGATTCCCGAGTTCCTCGGCGTGAAAGACGCATCGTTCATCAATGGTGTAGGAATCATCCGAAACGTTGCCCGGAACTTTACGAACAAGGTGGAAGTGGCAGCAGCAGCTCCGCGTCGTAAAGCAGGTGGCAACCAAGGCGGGGGATTCGTCGAGAAGATCAAAAACTGGTTCAACGAGTTTATTTAATTCAAGCACAATCTGTAACATCTTGGGTTTAGTTAGTGAGGAGGAACAGTATGTTGGAGTTCGATCTCGATGTGGAGGCTCTGGCTCAGATAAAAGTAATTGGTTGCGGTGGCGGCGGTTGCAATGCAGTCAATCGAATGATCGAAGCGGGCATCAAAGGTGTTGAATTCATCACTGTCAACACGGACGCGCAAGCTCTGCATCTTTCGAAAGCAGAACACCGTTTGCAGATCGGTGAAAAACTCACCCGCGGGCTAGGAGCAGGGGCGAACCCTGATATCGGAAAGAAAGCGGCAGAGGAAAGCAAAGAACTGATCATGAACGCACTGCGCGGTGCTGACATGGTTTTTGTCACCGCTGGCATGGGTGGCGGTACCGGAACCGGTGCTGCGCCAGTTGTCGCTGAGATCGCGAAGGAGCTCGGAGCGCTGACGGTCGGTGTTGTTACCAAGCCGTTTACCTTTGAAGGCCGCCGACGCATGAACCAAGCGGAAACTGGTATCGCTAACCTCAAGGAAAAAGTTGATACGCTGATCGTCATTCCGAACGACCGACTGTTGGAGATTGTTGACAAGAATACGCCGATGCTTGAAGCATTCCGTGAAGCGGACAACGTGTTGCGTCAGGGTGTTCAAGGTATCTCTGATTTGATCGCAGTACCGGGCCTGATCAACGTTGACTTCGCTGACGTGAAAACCATCATGACCGAGCGTGGTTCGGCGCTGATGGGCATTGGTGTACACTCCGGTGAAAGCCGTGCAGCAGAAGCTGCGAAAAAAGCGATCTGCTCTCCGCTTCTGGAGACGTCGATCGATGGCGCACGTGGTGTCTTGATGCATATCGCAGGGGGCAACAATTTGTCGCTGTTTGAAGTCAATGAAGCAGCCGATATCGTTTCCTCGGCGGCCGACCCGGAAGTGAACATGATTTTTGGTGCGGTGATCAACCCAGATCTGAAAGACGAAATCGTAGTCACTGTGATTGCGACCGGATTTGAGCACAAAGAACGCCCAGCTCAGCCGAAGCCGGCATTGAACAAGACCGATATCAAGTCGTTTGGTACGGGTAACAACGCTGCTGTCGATAACCTCGACATTCCGGCGTTCTTGCGCCGCAACAACCGCTAGCTAAGAAAGAGACTCTTGAATAGGAGTCTCTTTTTATTGTCTATCAAAGATCGCAAGTCATACCTGATTGTGAACAGAGCAGTGTGTGGGCCATGACTGCGAATGTAGGGATGGTTTAGCAGTCTGAGTTGATCGAGCGCGCCTTTTGATTGCGTGAGGTATTTTAGTGATTGAGTGATAATGAGGGAGGTGATCTTGTGTAATGAATCAATTTGCTTGTATTTCGAGTGTGGAATGCTTTGAGTACAAGCATTGAAACGTGTTATATTAATACCTGTCGCCGCGAGAGCCGACAGCAAAACAATGAAAGAAACGCATGATGTATCACGGAGGAATGTCCGAGTTCGGTCGAAGGAGCTTGACTCGAAATCAAGTAGGCGGGTAACCGTCTCGGGGGTTCGAATCCCTCTTCCTCCGCCAGTGAGCCATTAGCTCAGTTGGTAGAGCAACTGACTTTTAATCAGTGGGTCGAAGGTTCGAGTCCTTCATGGCTCACCACTGTTACAATCTCATAAATGTGCCCATAGCTCAGCTGGATAGAGCGTTTGACTACGAATCAAAAGGCCGGGAGTTCGAATCTCTCTGGGCACGCCATGTATGGCTCGTTGGAGAAGCGGCTTAACTCACCGCCCTTTCAAGGCGGCATTCACGGGTTCGAATCCCGTACGAGTCACCATTTTCTTTAGAGGTTGCCCAACTAAGGGCGCGACGTCCTGTCGCAACGTTGGACACGGTACGTCCTGTACGTGGAGGTTTAGCTCAGCTGGGAGAGCATCTGCCTTACAAGCAGAGGGTCGGCGGTTCGATCCCGTCAACCTCCACCATTTTTAAAACAGGAAGGTCGGCTTTTGTTCGCGACGTCTTGTCGCAAGGTGGACATTTCCAAACATCATATCGCGGGGTGGAGCAGTTGGCAGCTCGTCGGGCTCATAACCCGAAGGTCGCAGGTTCAAGTCCTGTCCCCGCAACCACATGGAGCTGTGGTGTAGTGGCCTAACATGCCCGCCTGTCACGCGGGAGACCGCGGGTTCGAATCCCGTCAGCTCCGCCACTTTTTTCATCTCAATATGGCTCGGTAGCTCAGTCGGTAGAGCAGAGGACTGAAAATCCTCGTGTCGGCGGTTCGATTCCGTCCCGAGCCACCATTTTTCAAAAATAGTCCTGTTGCAGCGCGGGACAGAGGTAGCCCCGCTAAGAACGCGACGTCCTGTCGCAACGTGGGACGCATACATCCTGTATGCGGAAGTGGCTCAGGGGTAGAGCATCGCCTTGCCAAGGCGAGGGTCGCGGGTTCGAATCCCGTCTTCCGCTCCATTTTTAAGGGCCCATAGCTCAGTTGGCTAGAGCGCACGACTGATAATCGTGAGGTCGGAAGTTCGAATCTTCTTGGGCCCACCATTTCAATATTTCTTCTGGAGAGATGTCCGAGTTTGGTCGAAGGAGCACGATTGGAAATCGTGTAGGCGCCTAAAACGTCTCGGGGGTTCGAATCCCCCTCTCTCCGCCATGTGGCGGTGTAGCTCAGTTGGCTAGAGCAATCGGTTCATACCCGGTGGGTCGGGGGTTCAAGTCCCTCCGCCGCTACCACACATTGGGGAGTCGCCAAGCGGTAAGGCAACGGACTTTGACTCCGTCATGCGAAGGTTCGATCCCTTCCTCCCCAGCCATGGCTCGTTGGAGAAGCGGCTTAACTCACCGCCCTTTCAAGGCGGCATTCACGGGTTCGAATCCCGTACGAGTCACCATTTTCTTTAGAGGTTGCCCAACTAAGGGCGCGATGTCCTGTCGCAACGTTGGACACGGTACGTCCTGTACGTGGAGGTTTAGCTCAGCTGGGAGAGCATCTGCCTTACAAGCAGAGGGTCGGCGGTTCGATCCCGTCAACCTCCACCATTTTTAAAACAGGAAGGTCGGCTTTTGTTCGCGACGTCTTGTCGCAAGGTGGACATTTCCAAACATCATATCGCGGGGTGGAGCAGTTGGCAGCTCGTCGGGCTCATAACCCGAAGGTCGCAGGTTCAAGTCCTGTCCCCGCAACCACATGGAGCTGTGGTGTAGTGGCCTAACATGCCCGCCTGTCACGCGGGAGACCGCGGGTTCGAATCCCGTCAGCTCCGCCATTTAAATTTGCCCAACTTACTATGCGATCTCCTGGCGCGATGTTGGACATCCTGTATGTGAGCCATTAGCTCAGTTGGTAGAGCAACTGACTTTTAATCAGTGGGTCGAAGGTTCGAGTCCTTCATGGCTCACCACTATTACAATCTCATAAATGTGCCCATAGCTCAGCTGGATAGAGCGTTTGACTACGAATCAAAAGGCCGGGAGTTCGAATCTCTCTGGGCACGCCATTTTTACGGGGGTATAGCTCAGTTGGTAGAGCACCTGCCTTGCAAGCAGGGGGTCAGCGGTTCGAATCCGCTTATCTCCACCAGTTCTCATGACTTGTCCAACAAAAGCAACGTTGGACAAAGGTGCCTCACTAAGATCGCAACGTCCTGTTGCAACATGGGGCAGAGGTAGCCCCGCTAAGAACGCGACGTCCTGTCGCAACGCGGGACGCATACATCCTGTATGCGGAAGTGGCTCAGGGGTAGAGCATCGCCTTGCCAAGGCGAGGGTCGCGGGTTCGAATCCCGTCTTCCGCTCCATTTTTAAGGGCCCATAGCTCAGTTGGCTAGAGCGCACGACTGATAATCGTGAGGTCGGAAGTTCGAATCTTCTTGGGCCCACCATTTTATTAAGCACTATCGTCTAGTGGTAATGTCGTGGAGGTCACACCTGTTCCCATCTCGAACACAGAAGTTAAGCTCCACAGAGCTGATGGTACTTGGACCGCAGGGTCCTGGGAGAGTAAGACGCCGCTAGGCAAAGATGAGGACTCAGTTCGTAGAACTGAGTCTTTTTTGTTGTCCATAGACAAAAGAACGGTGCCAAGTTCGAAGCACCACCGCAGTGATCGTGGCGGCATGGTGTTTAGACTGTTCGGTCCTTTGGAGAACGGAGAACTTACTAGAAAATGAAAGACCCGATCCTGACTGGATCGGGTCTTTTCAATTATTCATGCGAATCCAGTTGGGCGAACTGTCATCGTCTGTGTGTACGCTCATGAAAACGGTGCGCTCCTGCTCATGTTGAAGGTAATGCTCAATCATGACACGGTTCGTCGGAATTAAGTCCAAATCGAGCCATTCGTTTCGTGAGATCCACTTTAGCACGCCTTCGTCCGTCTGAATGATCTCACGAGTCGTTGTTCTTCCGAAATACACGTAGAGTTGTCGAAGTTCGTCATCCCATTGTCGGAAGATGAGATAGCGCTGTGACAGGTCGATAACTTGCTCGGGAGTGATGCCTGTTTCTTCCCGTATTTCTCGTAGCACAGATTCTGCTAGATTCTGATATTCGTGGGTCTCGACATTCCCGCCGACACCTGACCATTTGTTAGGCCAGATCTTTTTGTGGGCACCGCGGTGGATCATTAAGACATCGTCACCGTTGAATAGAAACGCGAGATTCATCGCACGAATTTTATTGATCACTTTCATTGCTACCACTCCAATCTCTCGTTGGTGTCTCAATTCGACTGCAGAGCGCGCGATCCTTTTTTCGAGAACGACACGTTCGCCGTTTCTCAAGGTTATTCGATAGGGATTTGCAAAGCGTTGAGAGGAAAGCGGGAGAGAGCATACATGCAGACTCCCCGCTGACTGTCGCAAAACACTACAGTGGACTACAGCTTTTTTTAAGACGCACTCCTTCGTTGGAATGGGTCTTTTTTTGTTCAGATACGCCGATTGTCCATCTGTAATTCTGGGGATTGTCCATGTTCGAAGCAAGGGGCATATTTTATAATTGGTAATGAGAATCAATATCAATTGAAGTTTTTTTAGTTAGGAGGGCAACTGCTAACGTGGCACACCAAGGCATTGAACAGCTGGTCTTCAGGCTCAGGTGCAAGGGAAGCGACAGATGCGAGGTGACGATTTGGCAAAAGGATCGACGTTCGATGCAATCGCACAAGCACTCCATACGCAAGCAAAACGAATCGCTCGGTGAGCTACACACGCATTTACCGACTGAGAAACCGTAATTCCCCTCGCCTTTACGAGGTTACACAATCACCCCTTTTGAGGAGTTGCTTACTTAGAGAGAAGTTTGAAAGAAGAGTTCGAGATGAACTTGAGACCAGTTGAGACCAGTTGAGACCAGTAGAGACCAGATGAGACCAGATGAGACCAGTAGAGACCAGTTGAGACCAGTTGAGACCAGTTGAGACCAGTTGAGACCAGTTGAGACCAGTTGAGACCAGTTGAGACCAGTTGAGACCAGTTGAGACCAGTTGAGACCAGTTGAGACCAGTTGAGACCAGTTGAGACCAGTTGAGACCAGTTGAGACCAGTTGAGACCAGTTGAGACCAGATGAGACCAGATGAGACCAGATGAGAGCAGTTGAGACCAGATGAGACCAGATGAGACCAGATGAGACCAGATGAGACCAGATGAGACCAGATGAGACCAGATGAGACCAGATGAGACCAGATGAGACCAGATGAGACCAGATGAGACCAGTTGAGACCAGTTGAGACCAGTTGAGACCAGTTGAGACCAGTTGAGACCAGTTGAGACCAGTTGAGACCAGTTGAGATCAGTTTGCAGTTGAAGCGGGCTTAATGAACCGGTAAGGATCTGTCGAGCAACACGCCGATTGCAAAAAGCCGCTTATCTCGCGAAAGGAAATGAGGACATGAAGAATCGAGATCATAAAGGCCGAGTTGTTCTGGTAACAGGTGCGGCACAAGGGATTGGTGCGGCGGTGGCACGGGCTTTTGTTGAGGCGGGAGAATTCGTTGTTGCAGTGGATAAAAACTCTGCTGGACTCGATCAAATCATGGCGGAACTAAATCTTGAGGGAAAACGTGCAGCAGCTTTCCCGTTAGATGTCAGCGACAAAGTTGCGGTAGAAGCGGTTGTTGAGCAGATCGAACGTGACCTCGGTCCGATTGAAATCTTGGTCAACGTCGCG
The DNA here is from genome assembly GCF_002243515.1 of Tumebacillus algifaecis. Lineage (NCBI taxonomy): Bacteria > Bacillati > Bacillota > Bacilli > Caryophanales > Alicyclobacillaceae > Tumebacillus > Tumebacillus algifaecis. The sequence continues at coordinate 3,144,500 of NZ_CP022657.1, read as the reverse complement.
GGTTTGCTGCGAATGGGACCGATTGACATGCTTCGCGATGAAGATTGGGAGGAGACATTTGCGGTCAATGTTTCGGGGGTTTTTTATGTGTCGCGCTCTGTCATTCGACGCATGGTGCCGCGTCAGTCCGGTTCGATCGTAACGGTCGGGTCGAATGCGGCCAGCGTGCCGCGCATGCACATGGCCGCTTATGCATCCTCCAAAGCGGCGGTGACCATGTTCACAAAATGCCTTGGCCTGGAGAACGCTCAACATCACATTCGCTGTAACGTGGTGTCGCCCGGTTCAACGGATACTGAGATGCAACGCTCGATGTGGACGGATGCAAATGGTGCGGATGCTGTCATTGTCGGCTCGCTAGCGTCGTACAAACTGGGCATCCCGCTTCAGAAATTGGCCTCACCTTCTGACATAGCCGACGCTGTGCTCTTTTTGGCCTCCGACCGAGCAAGTCACATCACGATGCATGACTTGCGAGTTGACGGTGGGGCCACGCTGGGCAATTAAAAATCACGGAGAGAGGTTGGAAAAATGACTACATTTACTGTTTCGACTGCGGAAAAGGCTACACAACTTTTGGAAGACTATCAGGCCGGATCGTCCTTTTTCTTCTCTTCCCCGCTTCGCACTTTGCTGGCGCGAGGAACTTTGCTCTCATTGCCCAAAGGCGAGTCGGGTAAGTTGGCCGAGCACGTTGATGAGTTGTTGAAGCATGCCAAGCAGTCTGAGGAAGATGTTTCGATCATTGTTGGTGCTGTGCCGTTCGATCACCGCAGACCTGCTCAGTTGGTTGTGCCGACATCCGTTCAAATCGCAGGCCCGCTCCACTTCGACGCGAACGCTGCGGAGAATCCCCCAGCTTCGACGACGTATGAGATAGAGCCTGTTCCTACGCCAGAGCAGTTTATGCGAGGGGTCGAATCGGGTTTGGCCCGGCTGGAATCGGGTGAGCTTTGCAAGATTGTCCTGTCCAGAACTCTGCAAATGACCTCCACAACCCCTGTCGATATCCACCAACTGCTGAAAAATTTGGCTCGGAAAAATAAGCACGGCTATACGTTTGCTGTTGATCTGCCTGGCGATGAGGAGTCTGATTCCCGCTATTCGAAGCGAACGCTGATCGGGGCGAGTCCAGAACTGCTCGTATCGCGAACCGGGATGACAGTAACTGCCAATCCATTAGCGGGCTCTACACCCCGTAGCAAAGATCCGATCGAGGATCAAAAACGTGCGCAGGCACTGCTCGCGTCCGCGAAGGACCTGCATGAGCATGCGGTGGTCATCGATGCGGTAGCTGCTGCTCTGCGACCCTTTTGCCGAACGTTAGAAGTTCCGGAGTCACCGTCGTTGGTGCACACCGAGACCATGTGGCATTTATCCACCACGATCACAGGAGAACTGTCCGATCCGTCTACCTCGTCGCTGGAAGTAGCGCTCGCCATGCATCCGACTCCTGCTGTTTGCGGGACTCCAACCGATTTGGCCAGAACGGCCATTGGAGAAATTGAGCCTTTCGATCGCGAGTTTTACACCGGGATGATCGGATGGTGCAACTCGCAGGGAGATGGGGATTGGGTGGTGACAATCCGTTGTGCGGAGGTAGAAGATCGCTCAATGCGTTTGTATGCGGGGGCAGGTGTTGTCCTTGGATCGAGCCCAGAGGCAGAACTTGCGGAAACATCGGCCAAGTTTCGCACGATGTTGCACGCGATGGGTCTGAACAACGAAACCACCTCATGAGAAACGGAGGAATCGATATGTTAGCAAATTGTCCCACGTGGCCAGAGGAATTTGCAAAACGCTACCGTGCGGCCGGTTTTTGGAGCGGAGTCACATTGGGCGAGATGTTGCGGGAGCGAGCTGCCCGATATAAGGATCGCATCGCGATCACCGATGGAGATACGCAGTGGAGCTATGCGGAGCTTGATCGGCGAGCAGATCGTCTGGCGGCTGGCTTCCACAAGGCAGGGATCAAAAAGATGGACCGCGTCATCGTGCAACTGCCGAACATCGCGGAATTTTTCGAGGTTTGTTTCGCGCTGTTTCGCTTGGGGGCCTTGCCCGTTTTTGCCCTTCCTCTGCATCGCAGCAGTGAAATCACCTATTTTGCCGAGTTTACGGAAGCTGTAGCGTATGTGATTCCCGATGTCCATTCCGGATTTGATTATCGACAATTGGCGAGAAACGTGCAAAGCAAGGTATCGACCTTGCAACATGTGATCGTGGTCGGCGCAGCAGAGGAGTTTGTGGCGCTAGAAGACCTGCACATAGAACCGAACGAACAGCCGTTTGAAGTGAATGCCAGTGAGGTCGCGTTCCTGCAACTGTCAGGTGGTAGTACAGGTTTGCCCAAATTGATCCCGCGAACGCACGACGATTACATGTACAGTATCGAAGGGAGTGTGGGGATTTGCCGTTTGGATGAGAACAGCGTGTATCTTGCCGCCCTGCCGGTCGCCCACAACTTCCCGCTGAGTTCGCCGGGTACGCTCGGGACGTTATTTGCTGGAGGACGGGTCGTGTTAGTTCCACGTCCCAGCCCAGATGATGCATTTCCGGTGATCGAAAAAGAACGCGTGACGATCACCGCGTTGGTGCCACCACTTGCACTGATCTGGCTCGAGGCGGCCGCATCGCATCGTTACGATTTGTCCAGCCTGCAAGTGTTACAGGTCGGTGGTGCAAAATTCAGTGCGGAGGCGGCCCGACGGGTTCGCATTGAGCTGGGATGTACCTTGCAGCAGGTGTTTGGAATGGCGGAAGGCTTGGTCAACTACACCCGATTGGACGATCCGGAAGAGATCATTGTGAATACGCAGGGCAGACCGATCTCTGCGCAAGATGAGATTCGCGTTGTCGATGAGTTGGACCGCGATGTAACACCAGGTCAGGAGGGACAGTTGTTGACTCGGGGGCCGTATACCATCCGTGGATACTACAAAGCGGACGCGCACAACGCACAGGCGTTCACCCCTGACGGCTTTTACCGCACGGGTGATGTGGTGAAAGTGACGGAGCAAGGCTACTTGGTCGTCGAAGGGCGGGTCAAGGACCAAATCAACCGCGGTGGTGACAAAGTGGCGGCAGAGGAAGTGGAGAATCACTTACTCGCGCATCCGGCTGTCCATGATGTGGCAGTCGTCTCGATGCCCGACGAATTTTTAGGCGAACGAACTTGCGCCTTTGTAATTCCACGAGAGGAAGCTCCGACACCAGCTGCGCTCAAAACGTTTCTACAAGAGCGTGGGCTTGCTTCCTACAAGATCCCAGATCGGATGGAGTTTATCGACTCGTTTCCGCAAACAGGGGTTGGAAAAGTGAACAAAAAAGCGTTGCGTGAGGCCATCATTCAAAACCTGCAGACGATTTCACGTGCCAGAAAATAGCACAATGATTATAAAAATGAACGAAAAGAGGGAATGAAATGGCTCTTCCTACCATTTTGCCATACAAAATGCCAACGGCATCCGATTTACCTCGCAACAAGGTGACGTGGACGCCCGATCCGAAGCGAGCAGTTCTGCTCATCCATGATATGCAGCAATATTTTATTAACGCGTTCACGGCCGGAGAGTCGCCGATCGTGGACCTGATCGCCAATATTCAAGCTTTGAAAAGCCATTGTGTTGCGCTTGGCATTCCGGTCATCTATACGGCACAACCGGGTGGTCAAACGACGGAACAACGCGGTCTGCAACTCGATTTTTGGGGACCGGGCCTCAAGGATGTACCGGATCAAAAACAGATCGTAGCCGATCTGGCCCCGAGTGAGAATGACCTTCAACTGACCAAATGGCGATACAGCGGTTTCCAAAAAACGAATCTCAGGGAGATTTTGCATGAACAGGGTCGTGACCAAATGATCATCTGCGGGGTGTATGCCCATATCGGATGTCTGCTCACCGCCTGCGATGCATTTATGCAGGAAGTAGAAGCGTTTTATGTGGCCGATGCGGTGGCCGATTTCTCGCTCGATCATCACAAAATGGCTTTGACCTACGTGGCGGAACGCTGTGGGGTCACGATGTTGACCGAAGATCTGATGGAGTCGTTGAACCAATCCAATCTGCTCGAGTCTGGTGCTCCATCCGCAACCGGGAAGAACGACCAGCTTTTGACGCCTGCGCTTGTGCGTGAACAGGTCGCCGAGTTGTTGCAGACCTCCTCGGCAGATCTCGGGGAGGATGAAGACTTAATCAACAGCAGAGGTCTCGATTCGATTCGAATCATGAGTTTGGTGGAACGGTGGCGACGCAGTGGGGTGGAGGTCTCTTTTGTGGAACTGGCAGAACAACCGACGCTTGCCAAGTGGTACGAACTACTAGGGGCAAAAGCGTGACTTGTGGTGCCAGACTGCAAACCTATTGCTTGTTCAAAGGAGGTAGAAAACTTTGCAGAACCGTCAGAACGTTCAGTGGTCACTGACAGGTGCTCAGTCAGGGATTTGGTTTGCGCAAAAACTTGACGTTGAAAATCCGAGTTTTAACACGGGCGAATACATAGAGATTCAGGGTTCTGTCGATCCGGAACTTTTCGAGGCGGCCTTGCGACAGGTAGTGACAGAAGCGGAGACATTGCATCTGCAGTTCGGTGAGGATCATGAAGGGCCTTGGCAGATCATCGCTCCACAGACCGACTGGACATTATCTCGAGTGGATGTCAGTACGGAATCGGAACCGATCGAAGCAGCACTATCTTGGATGAAGGCCGATCTAGCGAAGACGGTGGATCTCAGGCAGGGGCCACTTTTTTCACAAGCTTTGTTCAAAGTGGCGGAGGATCATTTTCTTTGGTATCAACGAATCCATCACATCGCGATCGATGGCTTTGGTGTCGCACTTTTGGCACAGCGGGTGGCCCGGCTCTATACGGCGCTCGTACAGGGCGAATCGTACGACAAGGGAGCTTTTGCTTCCTATCGTTCCATCTTGGAAGCTGACATGCAGTATCGTACATCCGAGCAGTGTGAGAAAGATCGGAGCTTTTGGTTGGAGCGTTTTGCTGACGAGCCTGAAGTTGTCAGTCTGGCGGATCGCGCGCCGAAAACATCGCACAGCTTTCACAGACGGACTGCATCGCTACCACCTGCCAGCGCCTCTCGCTTGAAAGCGGCGGCGACGAAGATGATGGTAAACTGGTCAGATCTCGTGTTGGCTACGACGGCCGCTTACGTTCATCGACTGACCGGGGCGCAAGATGTGGTGCTCGGACTGCCGATGATGTGTCGTCTGGGCTCGGTGGCTTTGAAAATTCCGGGCATGGTGATGAATTTGTTGCCGTTGCGTTTGGCGGTTCGCCCTGACATGAGCTTGGCTGAACTTGCAACACAGGTCGCCTCTGAGATTCGTCAAGTGCGTCGCCACCAAGGGTTTCGACAGGAAGAATTGCGGCGCGAGCTGAAACTGCTCAGTGGCAATCGGCGCTTGTTCGGCCCTCAGGTCAACATCATGCCCTTCGATTACAGCTTGAACTTTGCCGGTCATCGCGGGATCACGCACAATCTATCGGCGGGTCCGGTCGATGACATGTCGATCAATGTGTATGACCGATCGGATGGGAGCGGCCTGCGGATCGATGTGGACGCGAATCCGGCGAACTACAGCGCAGAGGAACTGGTGGCACATCAACGACGATTTTTACAGTTCCTCGAAACGGTTTCCTCGGTCGATCTGAACTTGCCGATCGCCAGTTTCGAACTGCTTTTGCCAGAAGAGCGTCAACAGATCGTCGTGGAGTGGAATGCAACAGTTCATCCTGAACCGCAGGCCAGTGTGGTGGAGTTGTTCGAAGTACAGGCGGCAAGTCGTCCGCAGGCGATCGCTGTGCTTGGTGACGATGTTTCCTTGAGTTACGCGGAGCTCGATGCGCGTGCGAACCGACTGGCCCGTCTGCTAATCGAGCAAGGGGTTGGCCCAGAACAGATCGTAGCACTAGCGTTGCCAAGGGTGGCGGAGCTGGTTGTCGCGATGTTGGCTGTGCTCAAGGCCGGTGCGGCATATCTGCCCCTCGACCCAGACTATCCGGGGGAGCGAATCAAGCATGTGCTCGAAGACGCCAAACCGCTGTGCTTGATCACGAACCAACTGACCGCTGCCAATTTGTCTGAACTCATGACTGTCAAAAAGGTCGTGCTCGATGAGCCTGATCTGGCCAACAAATTGGAACGTTGCTCAGATTGTGGACTTCGCGATGATGAACTGATCGAGCGTCGGTCGTCGCTCCATCCTGCCTATGTGATCTATACCTCTGGTTCCACCGGAAAACCTAAAGGGGTCGTCATTTCCTATGCTAACTTGACGAACTTCCTCCTGTCGATGCAGGATCGCTTCAAACTGAACGAACAGGATCGCCTCTTGGCTGTGACCACGGTTGCGTTTGATATATCGGGTCTCGAAGTGTACCTTCCGCTCATCAGCGGGGCTTCTGTTGCCATCGCTCCGAAACGTGTGGTACAGGAGCCGATTGCGCTCGCGGAGAGGATCGTTGAATCGGGTGCGACGATCATGCAAGCAACACCAACACTGTGGCAAGCGCTAGTGTCGAACCGACCCGAGTTTCTCCGCGATTTGCGCGTGCTTGTCGGCGGTGAGGCACTTCCGAGCGCACTCACCTCTGCTTTGCAGGAACTGAACTGTCAGATCACCAATCTCTATGGGCCGACGGAGACTACGATCTGGTCTACGGCTGCTTCCTTAGAGTTCCGAGTTGAAGGGACACCTCCGATCGGTAACCCGATCTGGAATACACAGGCATACGTCTTGGATTCTGGTTTACAGCCCGTACCGCGGGGTGTGGTAGGAGATCTCTATCTGGCGGGTGCAGGGCTTGCGCGAGGGTATTTGAATCGGCCGGATTTGACAGCGGAGCGTTTTGTAGCCGATCCGTTCGGCTCACCGGGCAGCCGGATGTACCGTACAGGGGATTTGGCCAAATGGCTGGAAGACGGCTCCTTGGAATATGTGGGTCGCTCCGACCATCAGGTAAAAGTTCGCGGATTTCGAATCGAGATTGGTGAGATCGAGGCTTTGCTTGCCAAGCAGCCGGGTGTCGAGCAGGTCACCGTGCTGGTTCGCGAAGACCAACCTGGCGACAAACGCCTTGTCGCGTATGTCGTATCCCCCTCGGACGACGCGTTCGAACCTGCAAAACTCCGCGATGTAGTCGCGCAATACTTGCCCGATTACATGGTGCCTTCCGCGATTGTGAAGCTAAGCGAGTTACCTCTTACCCCGAACGGCAAGATTGATCGCAAGGCGTTACCTGCGCCAGATTTCAGTCTGATCGCGACAGGTAGGGGTCCGCGGACGCCACAAGAAGAGATTCTTTGTGAGCTGTTTGCCGAAGTGCTCTCGATGCCACGAGTGGGGATCGATGATGGGTTCTTTGAACTGGGCGGTCATTCCCTACTCGGTGGTCGTCTGATGATTCGCATCCGCGAGGCGTTCGGCGTCGAACTTTCCATCGGACACCTGTTCGAGGCACCGACAGTAGCAGGGTTAGTCAAACGACTCGATCAGGCGCAGAGTGCCCGCCCAGCGGTGTGTTCGATGGAGCGACCGAATGAGATTCCGCTGTCTTTTGCGCAGCAGAGGTTGTGGTTTCTACATTGTTTGGAAGGACCGAGCCCGACCTACAACATTCCGCTCGTGGCGCGCTTGCGTGGCGAACTGAATCGCGTTGCCTTGCAAGCGGCTCTCGTCGATGTGGTGGCTCGACATGAGACGCTGCGGACGATCTTCCCAGATGCGGCGGGTACATCTTATCAGTTGGTGATCGATCCTGCTGATTCCGAGTTGGAGTTGCATGTTGTGGAGACCAGCGAGGCGAAGCTCCCAGCATTGCTGCAAGAAGCGGTACGGTACAGTTTCGATCTCGCAAACGAATCGGCGATTCGCGCGCAACTGTTCGTGCTCGGGCCGGATGAACATGTGCTCCTGATCTTGTTGCATCATGTCATCGGCGACGGCTGGTCGCTACACCCGCTTTCTCGTGATCTCTCGGTCGCATATGCTGCGCGTTGCCAAGAAGAGTCGCCGGCGTGGAAGCCGTTGCCTGTCCAATATGCAGACTATGCGCTCTGGCAAAATCGATTGCTGGGCAGTGACAACGATGCGGAAAGTTTGATCGCAAAGCAACTTGCGTACTGGACGCAAACGCTTCAAAATCTACCCGATCAATTGGAGCTGCATACCGATTACCCGCGTCCGATGAGCCCGAGTTATCGCGGTGAGACGATTGATTTCCAAATCGACACTGGGTTGCATGGCCGTCTCCTTTCGCTCGCTCGTGCCAACCGTGCAAGCCTGTTCATGGTGTTACAAGCCGGATTGGTTGCGTTGCTCACTCGACTGGGAGCAGGGACCGATATTCCGATCGGCAGTCCGATCGCCGGACGCAACGATGATGCGCTCGATGATCTTGTCGGACTGTTTATCAATACGTTGGTGTTGCGAACCGACACGTCGGGTGATCCGAGCTTCCGCGAACTGGTCGATCGCGTCCGTCACGTTAATTTGGAAGCTTATGAACATCAAGATGTACCTTTTGAGCGGCTCGTCGAGGTGCTGAACCCCGTTCGTTCGCGATCTCGGCACCCGCTGTTCCAACTCATGTTTGTGTTCCAAAATACGCCAGACCCGACTTTGGACATGCCAGGATTGCAAACGAGTGTGCAACTGAACACCGTGGGGGCTTCAAAATTCGATCTCACAGTTGAACTTCGCGAGCGCCGCGCTGGTGACGGGTCGCCAGATGGAATCGAGGGCTTGCTGGAGTTCAGTACCGACCTGTTCAAACGAGAGACGGCAGAAGCGATCGCGTCGCGCCTGTTGCGCTTGTTAGAGGCTGCTGCAACCGACCCTGAGCAACCGATCGGGCATTTGGATATTCTCGCGCCCGATGAGCGTCACAAAATCCTGCACGAGTGGAACGAAGTTCCAACTGTAGGACCGCACGCTACGCTCGTGGAGTTGTTTGAGGAACAGGTGGCACGCAGTCTGGACGCGATCGCTGTGACCTGCGAGGATGTTGATCTGAGTTACGCAGAACTGAACGAAAGGGCGAATCGATTGGCGCATCTGTTGATCGCAAGCGGTGTTGGGCCAGAGCGGATCGTCGCGCTCGCCTTGCCGCGCTCGCTGGACATGATCGTAGGGTTGTTAGCTGTGCTAAAAGCTGGCGGTACGTATCTGCCGCTAGATCCCGATTACCCAGCTGAGCGGATTGCATTCATGCTCGCCGATACCCAGCCGATCTGCATGATCGCGAACACACAAGTGCTAGAAAATCTGCCCGCGGCACAGGAAACGCCAAAGATCGTGCTCGATGATGTGAACTTCGTGGAACGTTTGAATACGTATCCGAAAACCAATCCACGTGCAAAGGACCGTCTCGCGAACTTGTCCCCACTCAGCCCTGCCTATGTCATCTACACATCCGGTTCGACAGGCAGACCAAAAGGTGTTGTCATCCCGCATCAAAATGTGGTTCGCTTGTTCGCTTCGACTGAGCACTGGTTCCATTTTCATGCGGAGGATGTCTGGACGATGTTCCACTCCTATGCGTTCGACTTTTCCGTTTGGGAGATCTGGGGTCCGTTGCTGCATGGCGGTAGACTTCTCGTTGTACCGCATACGATCAGTCGTTCACCGAGGGAGTTCTTGCTCCTGCTGGCCAAAGAGGGAGTGACCGTTCTCAACCAGACTCCGTCCGCCTTCTATCAATTGATGCAGGCAGAGCGAGAAGATGAGGAAACCGGGCAGGCGCTCGCGTTGCGCTATGTCATTTTTGGCGGTGAAGCGCTTGACCTGAGCCGTCTCGAGGATTGGTATGATCGACACCCTGAAGATTCGCCAATGCTGATCAACATGTACGGGATCACGGAGACGACTGTGCATGTCACGTATCATCCGCTTGATCGAGATATTGTTTTGCAAATAGCGAACAGTTTGATCGGGCGAGGCATCCCAGATCTTCGGATCTATGTGCTGGATGGGGCTTTGCAACCTGTGCCCCCAAGCGTGATCGGAGAGATGTATGTGGCGGGTGAGGGTTTGGCGCGCGGGTATCTGGGGCGTCCAGGCTTGACGGCGGAGCGTTTCGTCGCCGACCCGTACGGTGTGCCCGGTTCACGTATGTACCGCACAGGGGATCTGGCCCGATGGCTTGCTGATGGCTCTTTGGATTACTTAGGCCGCGCCGATCACCAGATCAAGATTCGCGGTTTTCGGATCGAATTGGGGGAGATCGAGGCAGCGTTGGCCCGGCATGCTGAAATTGCGCAAGTTGCGGTGATCGTTCGTGAAGACCAACCGGGCGATCAGCGGCTGGTGGCGTATGTTGTGCCTCAGACGCAAGCGAGCCCTGAACCGATCGATCTCCGGCGCTTTGTCTCAGCAAGCCTGCCGGATCACATGGTGCCATCAGCCTTTGTGACGATGGACGAATTGCCGTTGACACCGAACGGCAAGTTGGATCGAAAAGGGTTGCCAGCTCCGGAGATCATGGTGTCGATGTCAGGTCGTGGTCCGCGCACTCCTCAAGAAGAGATCCTCTGTGATCTGTTCGCAGAGGTGTTGGCTGTGCCCCGTGTCAGCATCGATGACGGATTCTTCGACTTAGGCGGACATTCCTTGCTGGCGGTGCGCTTGACCAGTCGAATTCGCGAAGATTTAGGTTTGGAGCTGGGAATTGGCAACCTGTTTGAGGCACCGACCGTTGCGGCACTCTCTGAACTTTTAGAGATGGGAACCAGCCAAAGCGCGCTGGAAGTCCTGTTACCACTCAGAACGCTTGGAGACAACGCTCCACTGTTTTGTGTACATCCGGCAGGTGGACTGAGCTGGTGCTATGCAGGTCTCATGAAGCATCTCGGGACGGACACTCCGATCTACGGGTTGCAAGCGCGCGGCATCGCAAAGCGCACCGGATTTCCGCAGACGTTGGAAGAGATGGCAGAAGATTACCTCGAACAGATCCGCAGCGTGCAACCGCACGGTCCCTATCACCTGCTCGGTTGGTCGCTTGGCGGCAATGTCGTCCATGCGATGGCAGTTCTCTTGCAAGAACGAGGAGAGCAGGTGTCGCTTCTGGTCATGCTCGATTCGTACCCGAGCCATTTCCTACCGATTAATGAAGGGCCAAGTGAAGAGGAAGCTTTGATCGCGTTGCTTGCACTCGGTGGATACGACCCGGATAGCATGGGCGATAAACCGTTGGATCTCGCGAGCGCCATCGAAATCTTGCAAAGCGACGGCAGCGCATTGGCCAGCTTGGACGGGGAGACGATTCTAAATTTAAAAGAAACCTATGTGAACTCTGTGCGGATCTTGGGCGAATATGTTCCGCGCCGTTATGAGGGGGATCTGCTGTTCTTCCGATCGACGATCATCCCTGACTGGTTCACACCGATCGCTCCAGAAACGTGGCACCCTTATCTGGACGGGAACATCGAGCAGATCGACATTCACTGTCGCCACAAAGACCTTTGCCAGCCGGAACCGCTGGTGGAAATAGGGCGGGTCATCGCAGCCAAACTGCGGGAGATGAAGGGAGCAACCGCACAACCAAACGAAAAGGAGATCGTGTATGATCAATCCATTTGAAATGACAAACGGGATCTACTTGGTATTGAAAAATGAAGAAGGCCAGTACTCACTCTGGCCAGCCTTCGCTTTTATACCGGACGGTTGGGACGTTGTGTACGGGCAAGCGAGCAAGGAAGCGTGTCTTGATTTTATCAATTCGAACTGGAGCGATTTGCGACCGACTAGCTTGAATCGGTCGGAGGGCGCGGCTGCTGGTGAAAAACGATGAGCTTTTGGCTCAACCCGAAACGGATCGTGCCGATTCTTTATGTGGTTGCGATGTTTATGGTCGCCATGGACGGGACGATCGTCAACGTGGCACTGCGGACGATCAGCGCAGACTTTGAAGTACCGACCTCGGCATCCAGTACGATCAACGTGGGGTACTTGGTCAGTCTAGCGTTAGTTCTGCCTGTCGCAGGGTGGTTGGGGGATCGGTTTTGCACCAAACGTATGTTTTTGCTCGCCATCGGCTTGTTCACCGCGGCGTCCGCACTTTGCGGATTTGCAAACAGTCTGGGTGCATTGACTTGTTTCCGAATCATGCAAGGTGCGGCCGGTGGCCTGCTCACTCCGATTGGCATGGCGATGCTCTTTCGAACATTCCCGCCGCAAGAGCGAGTGAAGCTCAGTCGATATCTGGTCTTGCCGATCGCTTTAGCGCCTGCGTTGGGCCCGATCTTGGGTGGGTTCCTCGTCGATCAATTCTCGTGGCGCTGGGGGTTCTATGTCAACATCCCGGTCGGAATCTTGGCGCTCCTGTTTGGTTGGTTCTTTCTTCGTGAGCATGTGGAGCCGACCGTTGGAAAACTGGACCTACCAGGCTTCTTGCTCTCTGCTCCTGGTTTCGCGATGATCGTGTATGCGCTAATTCAAGGGTCCGTACGAGGTTGGAGTTCGCCGGAGATACTGGGTGCAGGTATACTCGGACTGCTTTTCATCACCGCCCTGATTTTCGTGGAATTGCGCGTCAGTCAGCCGATGCTGGATTTGCGCCTGCTTCGGGAACGGTTGTTCCAAACTACAGGATTGATCTCGCTGTTCATCGCGGCGGGCTTGCTCGGAATGCTCTATGTGTTTCCACTGATGTATCAGGATGTATTACATGCCTCCGCTTTGGACGCTGGCATGATCACCTTCCCAGAAGCACTCGGTCTGATGGTTTCCTCACAGCTCGTACCGTTGATCTATCCACGACTGGGGCCGCGACGGCAGATTATCCTCGCGCTTTCCTGCGCGGCTGCTACCTTTGTGCTCCTGAGTTGGGTGGGTCCGGCAAGCAACCCATGGATCATTCGCACGATGATGTTTGGTGCAGGCTTCTTCTTGGGGCAGGCGGTGGGAGCGGTGCAGATCGCATCATTTTCCAACATTCCCGGAGCGTCGATGGGGCGAGCATCCACGCTGTTCACGGTGCAGAATCGACTCGGCTCAGCGATGGGATTGGCCGTATTGGCAACACTGCTCGCGTTGGTTGGCACCAGCACGGTTGATCTGTCCGACGTGGCACAGCCCAATCTGACTGCGTATCGGGTTGCCATGTTCGGCGCCGCTGGGTTCTTGCTGATAGGCCTGCTCTTCGCGTTTCGCATTCGACCTACCGATGCGGCTGCCACCATGCGCAAACAGACTCCGACTGGAGCGGCTCCCGTTTCGTCATCAAATGTAAAGAGCTAACATGTAGCGTGCAAGGAAAGTACGCTCTTTCACAGATCTGGCCAGATGCGCCATGCTGTACAAGGGAGAACTCATCGAATTGCACATCAAGTAAAGTGTGGCCCTAGTCAGAGATTGTGCGGCAATGCTGAGCAAATTCAAACTGTTTCTCCTTGGTGGCGCGTCTACTGTAAGTGCTCACGCAATCGGTGCCTTTCAACTTGTAGAAGGAACCATTTCTCAGGAACACGTAGTTCAATGGCAAGCACACCCTAGAACAGGTGGGACCTTGAGGGCTGACCTGCCCCAATCAAATGAAAGCCACCATGTATCATCAAAAGAAGTGTTTTGTTGTTCAAAAATATTTCCCCATGTTTTATGATGGAAAAATAAAATGGAAACGGGGGGAATCAGGTGGTTGCATTTCGCATCGAACAAATTCACTCGATTCAGGAACATCTGGAGGAACTTTCGGAACTGCTCATTCAAGTTGTGGCAGAGGGTGCTTCGATCGGCTTCGTCCCACCGTTGCAACTTGCGGATGCAAGTCGTTATTGGGAAACGGTGTTGGAACCTAGTGTAATTCTGTTTGTCGCTTTTCAAGACGATCAGATCGCTGGAACGATTCAGTTGCACCTCTCGACCAAGCCAAACGGTAACCATCGAGCCGAGATCGCCAAATTGATGACACATCCCAAGTTTCGACGTCACGGGATCGCTCGCAAGTTGATGCAACAGGCGGAAGAACGAGCAAAGCAGGAGGAACGAACGCTGATCGTGCTCGATACGAGAGAAGGAGATCCTTCTAATCTTCTGTATACCTCCCTTGATTACATCCAAGCGGGACGGATTCCTCATTTTGCGCGATCGGCGAACGGGGAATTACATCCCACCATTCTCTACTATAAACTGCTCAACTAAAACAACTCATCAAACAGCCACTTCTGCAGTCAGTGCCGCAGAAGTGGCTGTTTGTATGGATAAGGAACCGTGTATGATGCGTTAATACTTGTCCTGCCAACAGACAGCTGTAAAACCAATCGACAGCAGCCAATGATCAGGGTTCATATGATCGGCGTCTTTGCTAATGAGTTGGCTCGGGGAATGCGAAAATCGCTCTTACGGAGACCTGTGAACGATGTTGGCTCTGTACGCCCCGCTGGTCGTCGTTCGCTTGGCCGTTTCTAGATGGCGCAAGTTTGCAAAAAAAGGAGATAGGAGGAGTGCGAAAAAGGTAATTGGTACAAAGCAAAAAATTTGTTCTGCATGGTAACGAGATGCTGATTGTTTGATCACGAAAAAGCATGATACTATTATTCCTGTCACCTCAATACGGTCGTCATCATCACCATGAAATTCACGACCAAGTGCGTAATAGCCAAGGTGATTTCGAAATGACGCTTAACGGTCATCGCACAGTATCAAGTTCAATTTTCGGATGTATCCCATGCCGATGTAGCTCAGTTGATAGAGCAATCGATTCGTAATCGATAGGTCGCAGGTTTGAGTCCTGTCATCGGCACCAGTTACCAATGCGGTCATGGCGGAATTGGCAGACGCGCAAGATTCAGGTTCTTGTGGGGGCAACCCTGTGGAGGTTCAAGTCCTCTTGACCGCACCAACTTCACAATGAATCAGCTCCCGAATTTGTCCTAGTGGCGATTCGGGAGCTTTTTTCATTTTCGTGATTGGCAATGGATCAAAAGACTGGGACTAGCTCGCGGGGCTGGGATTGGATTTGAGGCTGAAGTCTCGGAGGCAAATACGTAGTTCGAAGAGTTGTCCGAATCAAGCATCTGGGGGAAGTATACGTGATAGCAAAGTTGGTTTCATCCATTCATGATCTGTTCAGTTCGGCTTCTTTTTGTGGATCTATTAGCCCACTTGATCGGATCAAAGAAAAGGCGCGATCCATTATGGATTGCGCCTTTTTGTGTGGGTTCGCCTTTGCCAGAACGGTGACTTTGGAAAGCGTTGTTCCATCGAATAGAAATAGTCACGAGATCCTAAGTACTCCAGATAGATCTGATTGACAAAGTCGGCATACGCAGGTATCGCACGGGTGTCGCCTTTACGGTGTGCCAGCAAAGCTTCGGTCGATTCGAGAGCTGTGCCAAGCGCCATCAGTATGCCTTGAGAGGAGAGCGGATCATAGGCGGCGGCTGCATCGCCAATCGCCAGCCATCGGTCACCAACTGCAGTGGGCAGGCAGGAACTGTTCGCATTCACCATGCGTGGGGGAATGTGCAGCTGATAGTTGTGTTTCATCATCAAACTGCCGATTTGTGTGCTCTCAAAGAGCATTTGTTGCCATCTGTCAGGATTTCGCGCCTCCTTCGTCAGCGGAAGATCGCCGTCGCTCAAATAGGCGACGACTCGCCTGCGCTCTGGTAGGAGGGCGGTGTACCACCAGCCATGTTCGGACGCTTCAATCGTTGTCAGTGAGTCCTGATCTTGGTCGTGGTCTGTGATGAACAAGCCAGTAATGGCAACGAGATGATCATAGGCTTGGCGTTGAACATTCTGACGATGTGCGAAATGGCTGTTTCGTCCGGTCGCATCGATCACCCATTCTGCATGGATGGTCGTGCCGTTGGACAGTTCCAATTCCCAACCATCATTCGTTTGAAAAAAATTGATGAGGCTTGTGTGCTCGAATCGTTGTGCACCTTGGCGAACTGCTGACTCGGCAAGCATCCGGTCCAATTTTTCACGATCAAGGTGCCATCCGTGACCGTTCGCTTCAAAGATGAAGCTGTGTTCAGCAAACTGTGCGGAACCCCAAGCGGACCGATTCCCGTGGGAAGGAAGATGCCCATCTGAGCAAAAGTGGTCAAGGAGGCCAAACTGCTGCAACAAAGCGGTTGAGGAAGGGGGAAGCCCTTCGCCAATTTTCCATCCGCGCGGTGCCGATCGTTCAATCATGAGGGTGGAGACATCAGCACGACTGAGCAGGAAAGCGGCGGCGGAACCTGCTGTTCCGCCGCCAAGGATGACCGTTTGAAAATGTTGCTTCACTGTTTTTTCATCTCGTTCCCCATTTCCACGTGAATCGCACTTGGGAATCGGGTGGTGTCAGGCGGACCGTCCTGGCGCACAATAACACCTACTTTGTACCAATCTTCGACAAAGCGGTTGAGGTTTTCCTTAGAGGACGGGAATGCTTCGAGCCAATCGGTTCGTATATCGAAAGCATCCTGACGCTCTGGCATCGTCAAGTTTACGTCCATGACTCTGTTGTAGTTCTCTTCACTCAGTACATGGTTGGGCACGCGGGCCGGCCAGAACGTGGGCAGGTATTTGTTGATCTTCGGCTCATAGCCGGATCGGCAGCTCGCGGTGTCGGTTTGCCACGGCACAGCCATCCAACGCGTGATATCACCTGCCAGACTGCCTCCGCTAAGTGGGCCATCCTCACCGAGCGCAATCTCCGGCGTGAGCACCGGACCCCAATCTTCATTCCTGCAGGGCGAGCCAAGTTTGATGCGAAATGGTGCGCTATATAAGGAGAGGATGCGCATGGGCCACGTGGCTTCACAACCAGGGTGAAAAGCACCGCCAAGTGCCGCAGCGAGTGCCGCTTCGTTCAGGGCATCCGGGCGATCTGATACTGGCAGATCTTCAAGCTTTTGCACGGAAGTTGCTGCCTCGTTGTAATCGGCGGTGAAGTCCCCTTGTGCCCATTTTTCCAGCCAAGTGTATTGCAGTGAGGTCATAGACAGCCAGTTGCGGGGGTTATATGCCGGGATGTCCATGCCATCTCCATACATGGGAGGCCACGCGTCACGTTCCATTTTTTCATAGCTGGGTTGACGAAACTTTTCAAAAATTTCGTTGCGCAATGGTCGCATCTCAGGTGATGGATCGGCTAAGTGTCGAAGCAAATCTTTGTTGAGGAAGTCCCAAGGAGCATTGTAGCCAAACTCTTGATAGAAGCCTTCATTGACCCATTGGGAGAGAGAGAAGCGTTGGAAGATCGGCAGGATATGTTTCGTAAATGATACTTGGATCGGCACAGGGTTCATGGTCTGGCTGACTTCCAAGGCGATGTCGTACATGGTGACGATTCCGGCGATACCTGGTGCAAAATCTGGCGGGGCAACGATGACCCAAGCGGGATCAACTTCGATCGACTCCCCGTTGATTGTCACTTTGGCGCAGATCGGACCGTCTGAGGTGTCATCGTGCCAACCGTCGTTGTTGGCAAACGTGTAGACTTGGCTACCGTCTGGAGAACTTGAATGACCGAAGCCTCCGAGCACGACCAGATTGCCGCTTGAATCGGTAAAGATCTCGCCAAGGTCAACGGGGGTGTCGAGGAAGGTTCCGGTGTCAAAACGAGCAGTTTTATTGGGAGCGCTGAGCGTGCGTTGACCTGGGTCGATGATGAGTTTGGACCGCTCATTATCGCTGTATTTGCTATTGCGGCGGTTGGATTTGATGTCGGATGCCACGGGGATGTCGAGCGCTAGATCGAAGTTGTACCACGCAGCTTTTTTGTTGGCCAGATGCACAGTCCAAGAGATCGAATCGACATCTGTGTCATTCATGGACAGTTCGCGCACGACATTGCCATCGCTGTCGAGTCCATAGATGCGAAATTTGGCACCTTGTCGTTTGATGCGGCCTTGTTCATCTTTGAAACCGGTAGACGGGGAAGGAGTAACGCCGGGGACTTCGGGTCCGATAAAGTATTGATCAGGGCTGTTCCCGACGCGTGCAATCCCGATGGCAGGATGAATCGCGCATTTCACAATTTTCTTAGTCGTCAATTGAATCAGCATCCTTTACATTTTTCGACGTAAATTTACATTTCAAATATGACACAAAAATATCCATCTGACTAGTCTTTTTTAGTTAAGAATTTTTATTCTCATTCTGTGGGAGCTATTTCTGTGTGTCGATCTGTTGTTGTGGGGATTGGCTGAATGTATGATTAATGCGGGGGATTTCGATTGCACATCGGTATGGTGGAGAGGTTATAGATGTCTCTTTGGCGCTGTTGTCGAGATGGGAGGAAAACGGTATGAAAAACTTACCAGTTGCGGTTTGGTACTCAGCGTGGTAAATTAATAGACGTCGCCGCGAGAGACACGCGGTGGTAGCCCAACGAAGAACGCGACATCCTGTCGCAACGTTGGACAATGAACATCCTGTTCTTGATCCTTGAAAACTAAACGAGTGTTACAGAGATCTGATGCGAGTCAAGATGCAAACTTTTTCAACTTTTATTGAGAGTTTGATCCTGGCTCAGGACGAACGCTGGCGGCGTGCCTAATACATGCAAGTCGAGCGGACTGGAGGGAGCTTGCTCCCAAAGGTTAGCGGCGGACGGGTGAGTAACACGTGGGCAATCTGCCCGACAGACTGGGATAACGCTTGGAAACGAGTGCTAATACCGGATAAGCGATTCCTTCGCATGAAGGAATCGAGAAAGAAGCTTTCGCTTCACTGTCGGATGAGCCCGCGGCGCATTAGCTAGTTGGTGAGGTAACGGCTCACCAAGGCGACGATGCGTAGCCGACCTGAGAGGGTGATCGGCCACACTGGGACTGAGACACGGCCCAGACTCCTACGGGAGGCAGCAGTAGGGAATCTTCCACAATGGGCGCAAGCCTGATGGAGCAACGCCGCGTGAATGATGAAGGCCTTCGGGTTGTAAAATTCTGTCTTCTGCGAAGAACAAGTGTGAGAAGAGAATGCTCACACCCTGACGGTAACAGAGGAGGAAGCCCCGGCTAACTACGTGCCAGCAGCCGCGGTAATACGTAGGGGGCAAGCGTTGTCCGGAATCACTGGGCGTAAAGCGCGCGCAGGCGGCCATCTGCGTCCGGGGTGAAAGCCCAAGGCTCAACCTTGGGACTGCCTTGGATACGGGATGGCTTGAGGATCGGAGAGGCAAGGGGAATTCCACGTGTAGCGGTGAAATGCGTAGAGATGTGGAGGAACACCTGTGGCGAAGGCGCCTTGCTGGCCGATTTCTGACGCTGAGGCGCGAAAGCGTGGGGAGCAAACAGGATTAGATACCCTGGTAGTCCACGCCGTAAACGATGAGTGCTAGGTGTTGGGGGGTACCACCCTCAGTGCCGAAGCTAACGCATTAAGCACTCCGCCTGGGGAGTACGGTCGCAAGACTGAAACTCAAAGGAATTGACGGGGGCCCGCACAAGCAGTGGAGCATGTGGTTTAATTCGAAGCAACGCGAAGAACCTTACCAAGACTTGACATCCCGCTGACCGGTCTAGAGATAGACCTTCCC